>NZ_JACGWC010000030.1:0-41787 GCF_014077545.1 Colwellia sp. BRX10-1 | reverse complement strand
TTCGAACGGTTTGACTGCAAATATGATAATACGGCGTATCAGATAAACTAATTTGTTGTGAACGAGGCTTGGGCATAACAATCACCACACTTATAAGAGGGTAAATTAAGTGTAGTTTATTGTTGAAAAAACAAACAAGTTATTATGGGTGGCTTGATTGCGGTATTAAAACATATTTTAGATTACATGGTCATAAACGTGTAATTACTATTAATGTTAAATCTATGATTTTTACTGAGTTGGGTGATTCTTTAAAAGTCATCGATCTTAAATTTTCAGAGATTACCGAAGTGTACTTTACCGAAGGTAGGCAAGGGATACCTAGCAATTTGATTATCAAGTATGGTTACGATGGTCACGCCTACATTGCTAAAGATTATTTAAAACATCAATATTTTGAAGCTATTAGTTCAGCTTTTAAAAAAATCCTAAAAATAAATGAGATAAGTGTAAAATAAAATATAGCCAGCTGCTTAAACGGACACAAGCAGCTGGCTATGCTCGTACTTCGGTATTATAGCCAGCCATTTTTAGCCGCTTAGCAAAGCGTTATATGCAGGTTTAAGCCTAAGTAATATGACGAAGTCTATGTTTATTACCTGATGTTTATCGTATTGAAAATTAATTTTTTAGTGTTTTATTTGGATGTTCTCGGCATGATGCTCGCGGGGGAACTAGTTGGATGAATGAGTTGAAAAAAGCTTCATTCAGAATAGCTACAATGGAATTATTTTTCTAATACATAATATTATTTAATAAAGGAACTATCATTGAAATATAAAACTAAAACCACCGACTTTCTCTTTTCTTCGCTTATTTCACTCACTGTATTAATATTTACAAGTGCAGTTTATGCGAGCAGCGAAGCCATTGAGGTCATTGAGAATAATTTAAAAAGTAATATAAAGACTAACAGCGAAACCGAATCGAGTGATTCAATCGTAAATCTTATGAAGCAGTTAAATGTACCTGGCCTTAGTATTGCGGTAATTCATAAAGGAAAAATTGATTGGTCAAAAGGTTACGGTATTGCTACTGGTACAAGAAAGGTAGACTCGACTACGTTATTTCAAGCGGGGTCAATTAGTAAACCAGTTGCAGCACTTGCTGCGCTAAAATTGGTTGAAAAAGGAGAGTTAGATCTTAATGTTGATGTTAATCAATATCTAAAAGGTTGGCAAGTTAAGGGGGACTTATTAACTAAAGAAAACCCCGTTACCTTACGTCACCTCCTTACCCACACTGGCGGTATTAGTGTTCACGGCTTTCCCGGATATGCAACAGGTAGTGAAATACCAAGTACAACTGATGTGCTAAGTGGTAAAGGAAATACCGATAAAGTTGAGGTCAATGAAGCGCCGGGAAGTAAATGGCGGTATTCAGGTGGTGGCTATACTATAATGCAAAAAATAGTAGAAGATGTCACAGGAATGCCATTTTCTGAATATGCTGACAATCAAATTCTTAAACCTATGGGCATGTTCAATAGTACCTTTCAACATGTGTTACCCAAAAAATTAAAACAACATACCAGTGCAGCTTATGACTCTAATGGTGAAATGTATCCAGCAATATACAATGACTACGCAGAGAAGGCCGCAGCGGGATTATGGACTACCCCGTCAGATCTAGCGATTTATGCTATTCATATGCAAGAAATAATGGCAGGAAAGAATGACGGAATAGTAAAAAAATCGACAGTAACCGCTATGTTCAGTATGCATCAAGGAAATTGGGGGCTAGGGCCAGCGATGAGTGAAGTTAACAATCAACTTGTTTTTTCTCATTCTGGAAAAAACCTTGGTTTTACTAATGAATTTAAAGCCTTCGTGAATAGAGGCGAAGGGATGGTAGTAATGAGTAATGGTGATAATGCGCGGCAAATTAATCAAAAAATTATGAGCGCTATCTCCAAATATTATAAAATGGGCTTTCACTCACGAAAGAGTATAGAACCGTTAACTTTATTTATGAACAATCTCAAGGGCTTTATAGGAGAGTAGAAACTGATAACTGGTGGCTTCATTGTGGAGGTCAAAATTATTGATGGGCTGCCTAAAGTTAAAGAAAAACATGAAGCGCTGTTTTCACGACTAATACCTTCCAATAAGGTGACATTTATTAATGTTGAATCTGAAATGAACCCGTTTGTATTCCATCGGGATCAAGCTGATAATGTCAGTGGTTTATTGGTAGCTGAAAGGTTTAGACTTTATAAAATTAAATAACGAGCTTTGCTCTATGGTGTTTAATACGGATATGGCTGCAAATAACAAGTTGCTTAAACGGATAATAACAGTTGGCTATCGCTTCGCGATTATAGCCAACCCTTTTTACCGGCTTAATGGAGCGTTATGTCAGATACACCACTCAATATTCGATTATTACTAATTATCAGTTAGATAGTGAAGTAGGCGGGGTATTGGCGGTGAAGTGGCGTAACAGAAATTGATAATATTAGGGTAGTTTCATTCCTCTATTTAACTGAGGTTATGAATTATGGATATGAAAGTAAAATCATCACTTATTAGAAAATACAGAACGGAAAGACTCTGGTCGCAAGAGCATTTATCAAAAGTAAGTGGGCTTGGCTTAAGAACTATTCAAAGGTTGGAGTCTCGCGGAAGTTGTTCATCCGAAACAATAATGTCACTAGCATCTGTTTTTGAAGTAGATGCAGCTACTCTTGTCTGGCGTGATGGGTGTTACCAAGCATATAAGCACAAGCAATGGGGAATTGTTACATTCACCGCTATAGTTATTTTAGCGGCTGCAATACTAGGAATAAATGACTTATATAAATTTTTACCATCGGAAGCTCTAGGGATTATTTTCGGTGTGCTAACTATAGTTGCTATTATATTTAGCTCCATGACAATTGAAGTTAATGAAAGTGAAGTAAGGTGGTATTTTGGTCCGGGAGTATTTAAAAAACAAATATCACTGGAAGAAATTGCGAATTGCAATAATGTGAAAAACCCAATATGGATGGGATTCGGTATACACTCATTTGGAACTGGTTGGATTTATAATGTTTCGGGGCTTTTAGGTATAGAAATTGAACTAAAGGGTGGTTCATTTATTAGGTTAGGAACGAATCAGCCAAACTATCTTATTCAAGCTATTGTCGATGCTAAAGATAATGTAGAGTAATTTTAAAGTAACAATTACTTAGTATCAAGGTTGAAGTACGACAAAATAGCGATGCAAAACCTGAATCGAATCAACTTTAACCTACAAGAGTTAATGACCCCAGTTGAGGTAATAATAACCGTACGCTTGCCTGCTTAATCGTCCGCTGCTCGCGCAAGGTTGTCGTTTAAATGACAAGTACCAACGCCAGCTATTATCTTGAAGCAGTCATTAACTCAAGCATCGTGTGCAATGATAAAATTCTGATTTATTGACACGATTTTAATTTTAATGACTCCTCCGCATTCCCTCAAGATAAATTATTAATATCAATCTGAATTTCCACAGTAAGAAAAATGTCACAACCTTGTCATTTAATAAATCGGCAATATTCCTGAAACTTAATTGTCATATTTAGCCATTAATATTATCGACATTAATTTTAGGGGTAATCAAATAAGATCTGATTAGCTCAAACAAAGGCAAAAGGTTTTTATGACTCTTTCGAAAATTGCACAAGCTTGTTTATTACTGAGCTTAAGCACAACTAGCTTAATTAGCGATGCAACACCCACACTAGCGGATAATGATAAACAGCTCAGCCAAGTCGTTGATGCTGGTAAAGAAATTAACCAATCGGCCAGTCAGTCTCAACAGCGCGTTAATGCTATTAACGAGCAAATACAAACGAAGTCACAACAGTTTAAAACCATTAACAAGGAAATTGATGGCTTAACTGTTTATAACCAGCAAATGAAAACCCAAGTGGCGAACCAATTGAAAGAGCTTGACCAAATAGCCGTGTCAATGGAACAAGTGAGTATTATAGAACGACAAGTTTCACCGTTAATGGCGCGTATGATTGAAACCTTAGCAAACTTTATTACCTTGGATGTGCAGTTTTTAACAACCGAGCGTAATAAACGTATTGCTGATTTACACAGTATGATGGAACGCGCTGATGTTGCTATTTCTGAAAAGTTTCGCCGAGTACTCGCCGCTTATCAAATTGAAGTTGATTATGGGCGAACAATAGAGGCGTATTCTGGCTTAATTGATATTGACGGTAGTGAGCAAAATGTTGATTTCCTCAGAATTGGCCGCGTAAGTCTAGTGTATCAAACACGTGATGGTCAAAAGTTAGGTTTGTGGGATAACGCTTCTAAATCATGGCAGCCTCTTTCAGCGCAATATCGTTTAGATATTAATAAAGGTTTACGCATTGCTCGTAAACAACTTGCCCCCGATTTAATTATTGTCCCCGTAACGCAAAACTCGGCCGAATAAGGAATAACCCATGAAAAAATTACTTCTATTAATATCGGCAATAACTTTGTCAGCTTTTTCAGTATTCAGTGGCAATGCCATCGCGCAACAAGCAACGAGTTTAGATGACTTACTGTCACAATTAGCGCAAGGAAAAATTGCACAAAGTAAGCAAAATCAAGATAGAGAAGCAGAGTTCAATGCGAAAAAAAGCCAACAAACCCAATTGTTAAACCAAGCAAGACAGCAGCGAGATCAAGCGATTAACTTAAGTACACAACTTGAAAAAAACTTTCAAGATAACGATGTAACCTTAGGTAATAATACCGATGCGCTCAATAAGCGTATGGGTGAATTAAAAGAATTGTTTGGTGTATTACAACAAGTCGCTGGTGATACGCGCAGTAAATTTCAAACTTCTGTTATTTCGGCACAAATTCCTGGTCGAGGTCAGTTTCTTGATGAGTTTGCGCAAAGTATGGGCTCCTCATCAAAATTAGCCTCGATTGAAGAAATTGAACGTTTGTGGTTTGAATTACAACGTGAAATGACACAAAGTGGAAAAGTACATAAATTTAGCCGAGAAATTGTGTTAGCAAACGGTGAGAAAAGCCAAGCAGATGTGGTGCGTGTTGGTGGTTTTAATCTAGTTTCACAAGGAAAGTATCTTGAATATATTGATGAAACAGCTTCTGTTGCACAATTAATGAGACAACCATCGAGTCGTTATTTATCAAGTGCTAATGCACTCACCTCAAGCACTAATCAAGTCGTTCCTTTTGCTTTAGACCCAACAGGTGGTTCAATCTTAGGATTGTTAGTACAAGCACCTGACTTACAAGAACGCGTTGAACAAGGTGGTGCGGTTGGTTATGTTATTTTAGCGATTGGTCTCATTGGTTTACTGATTGCGATTGAACGTTTTATCACACTCTTTTTCATTGGCAGTAAAGTCAATCGTCAATTAAAGAGCGATCAAGCATCAAATGACAATCCACTGGGTCGGGTTATGTTAGTCCAAGATAAAAATCCCCTTGATAACGTTGAAACCTTAGAGTTAAAGCTCTCTGAAAGTATTTTAAAAGAAGTCCCTGTATTAACAACTCGGCTCACTTTCATCAAAATCATTTCAGTAGTTGCGCCTTTAATTGGTTTGTTAGGCACAGTTACAGGGATGATCAATACCTTTCAAGCGATTACCTTATTTGGCACAGGTGACCCTAAACTAATGGCAGGTGGTATTTCTCAAGCATTAGTAACAACGGTACTGGGCTTAGTTGTTGCTATTCCCATGGTCTTTATTTCTACACTGCTCAACACCCGAAGTCGCGGTATTATTAATATTTTACAACAACAAAGTGCAGGGATTTTAGCTGAACGCTCAGAAAGCTCTGAAAAACCGCTGACATCAAAGCAAGGAGCATAAACCATGATCCTCTTCATCGAAATGATGAATCGTATCCAAGAATTTTTGGATACGGGGGGGCTAGTGTTAAGCGTTATCGCCGCGGTTATTTGTTTAATGTGGTTACTTATTTTTGAACGATTGTTTTTTTACTTGCACAGTTATAAAACGGTGAAAGAAAACATCATTAAAAGTTGGTTTAAACGCCCAGAACGAAATTCGTGGAATGCCCAGCATATAAGAATTGCTCATATATCAAGAGCCACTGAAATGCTTAAAACTAACGTTACCTTAATTCAATGTTTAGTTGTCTTGTGTCCACTGCTTGGTTTGATGGGCACGGTAACCGGTATGATTGAAGTGTTTGACGTTATGGCAATTTCGGGCAGTGGTAATGCACGGTCAATGGCTTCAGGCGTTTCGCGCGCGACTATTCCAACAATGGCTGGCATGGTCGGCTCTTTGTCTGGTGTATTTATGGTGACATGGTTACAGCGTAAAACTAAACGTAGAACTGAGCAAATGGAAGACAGTCTTCCGATGGCTCACCAATAATTAGCAGTTTAATTAAGGAGTAACGCTATGCGTTCTCAACTATCAAATATTTTACAAGAACAAGAAGAAGCTGAAGAAATTAACATGACGCCTATGTTAGACGTGGTCTTCATTTTATTGATATTTTTTATTGTTACCGCCTCGTTTGTTAAAGAAGCGGGTATTGAAGTGAATCGACCAGAAGCGGCTACTGCCGTTAAAAAGGAACGAGCCAATATTTTAGTGGCAATTAGTGATAAAGGCGATATTTGGATCAATAAGCGTCGTATTGATATTCGAGCCGTACAAGCCAATATTGAGCGCTTAAAGGCAGAAAATCCACAGGGTACTGTTGTTATTCAAGCCGATAAAGCATCGACAACTGATACGTTAATTAAAGTGATGGACGCTGCTCGTTCAGCGGGTGTTTTTGATGTTTCAATTGCTGCTCAAGAGGGCTAAGTCATGGCAACCGTGATGAATACTCCTGCCCGTTACAGCATAGGTTTATTACTTGCTGTGGTGATGACTTTCTTTCTTTTATGGGGGATGCAAGCGCTTATTTCTGGTGGTAATAATGCCTTAACTGAAGCGCCTCGCGGTAATGTGCTCGATTTTATTAGATTGAAAAAAGAGCAGCAACTTACAAAAAAAGAACGTAAACCGCAAAAACCACCAGCACCTAAAGCACCTCCACCGCAAATGCAGCAACCACAAATGCAGCAAGCTAATCCCAATGCATTAAGCACTGCTAGTGGGTTTGGTGCTGATATTCAAACCGATTTAAGTTTAGCTGGGGGGTTAAGTTTAAGTGGCGGTGATGGCGACTATTTGCCCATAGTGAAAGTCTCACCTATTTACCCACGTCGTGCTCAATCTCGGGGCATTGAAGGGTATGTTATTGTTGAATTTATTGTCACTAAAAATGGTTCAGTGCGAGACGCTATAGTTGTTGAAGCTAAACCTGAAGGGATTTTTGATCAAGCGGCAATGGCGGCAGCATTAAAATTTAAGTACAAACCACGGGTAGTTGATGGTGTCGCTATGGAAGTTGCTGGCGTGCAGAATAAAATTTCTTTCCAAATAGAAGGTTAAGGAGTCGGAGATGACTAAAATGACAATATTAAAAAGAAAAGCGCTATCTTGCCTTTCAATCGCGTTTCTCTTTAGCGCTCCGGTAATACTTAACCAAAATATGGGTGGCAGTATTGCAAATGCGCAATCATCAGCACAGTTGGGTAAAGAAACAACCTCAGTGAAAGTACCCGCGATGCGTAACCGTGTTTATACGCAATTGGCAAGAGCACAAAAACTTGCTGATGAGGGTAACGGTTTAGAGGGCTTTGATGTACTTGATGAAGTGCAAGACCGCATTGATAGTTTAAACAGTTACGAACGTGCGATGTTATGGAATTTTTATGGCTTTATGTATTATGGTAATGACGATGTCGCTTCAGCCATTGATAGCTTTGAAAAAGTTATCGATGAAAAGGCGATCCCTGAAACATTAAGGCTGTCGACACTTTACTCTTTAGCGCAATTATCAATGCAAATGCAAAACTTTCCGCAATCTTTAAAGTTTTTAGTTTTGTGGCAAGCAACTAACGACAAAGCCATTACCGATACTCAACAAGTCTTATTTGCCCAAGTTCATTATCAAAATAAACAATATCAGCAGTCTCTGCACTATGTTTCACAGGCTATTGAACAAAGTATCGCAGCCAATGAAATTCCTAAAGAAAATTGGTTGATTTTACAACGTGCAAATTACTTTGAATTAAAGCAGCCAATTGAAGTAACCGCTGTGATAGAAAACCTGGTTCGTTATTACAATAAACCTAAATATTGGTTACAGCTTTCAGCAATGTATGGTGAAATTGGCCAAGAAGATAAGCAGCTTGCGGTGATGGAAAGCGCTTGGCAAGCGGGCTATGTGACTCAGTCAACTGACATTATCACCTTAGTACAGCTGTATCGCTTTCATAACGTGCCAATTAAAGCGGCAAACTTACTCGCTGAAGCAATAGACAGTGGTCAAGTTATCGCCCAAGAAAAATATTTAGAGATGCTGGCTAATGCATACATAGCGGCAAAAGATGATGAAAAATCAATTCCGGTATTAATTAAAGCAGCAGAAATTTCTGAAACAGGTAAGTTTGATGCTGCTTTAGCACAAGCTTATTTAAACTTAGAAAAATGGCAACTTGCTATTAATTCAGCTAATGAAGCACTAAGTCGTGGTGACTTAGCTTCAGAAGTTAGCCTAGGTAATATGTATTTAGCCAAAGGTATGGCGGAATTTAATCTGCAAAAATTTGGCGAATCTTTATCTGCCTTTGAACAAGCCAAAAAAATTAAAAGTTCGGCTAAAACAGCGAAACAATGGTTTCAGTATGTTGAAAAAGAGCAAGTTGCTAAGCAAAATTTGGCGATGTTAAATTAATTATTCCGTAGTTTTACCTTATTCTCCTCTGCGAACATCCCCTTGACGGACAAAAAGTTAGTTCAGGGGGAGCTGGCTATATTTATTATGAAAATAGCCGTTATTATTTTTAGGTGTATGAAATTCATTCAATTGATGGTAAAACATTAATTATAAAACCCATAAGAAAAGTAATATGTTGCAGCTTTATCTTAATTTACGTTGAAGTTGCAACCTTTTAAAAAAGGTGGCTTATGAATATTGGAATACCTAAAGAAACACTAACAGGGGAAAACCGAGTAGCAGCATCGCCAAGCTCGGTAGTTGCTCTACTTAAGCTTGGCTTTAGTGTCCAAGTACAAAAAGGAGCTGGCACAAAAGCCAGTTTTACTGATGAAGAGTTTGCCGACGCAGAAGCTTCATTAGTCACTAAAAAAATATGCTGGCAGTCAGATATTATTTTTAAAGTAAATGCACCTTCACTTGATGAAGTTGCACAAATGAAAGATGGCGCACATTTAGTCAGTTTTATTGCACCAGCGCAAAGTCCAGAGTTACTCGAAGCCTTACGCGAAAAATCAATTACGACCTTTGCCATGGAAATGGTGCCACGTATGACTCGCTCTCAGTCAATGGATGCACTAAGTTCAATGGCAAATATTGCCGGCTATCGCGCTGTTATTGAAGCAACCCATCTTTTTGGACGCTTCTTAACAGGACAAATTACAGCTGCGGGTAAAATGCCTCCTGCAAAAGTAATGATCATTGGTGCGGGTGTTGCAGGTCTTGCTGCTATTGGTACCGCTGGAAGTTTAGGCGCTGTGGTTCGCGCTTTTGATACGCGCCCCGAAGTAAAGGAACAAATTGAAAGTATGGGCGCAGAGTTTCTTGAGCTTGACTACGAAGAACCCGAAGATACGGGATCAGGCGATGGTTATGCAAAAGAAATGAGTAAAGCATTTATTGATGCTGAAATGGCACTCTTTGCAGAACAAGCCAAAGATGTTGATATTATTATTACCACAGCGATGATCCCAGGCAAACCAGCGCCTAAGTTAATTACAGAAGCCATGGTTCATTCAATGAAACCCGGTTCAATTATTGTTGATTTAGCGGCCGCGGGTGGTGGTAATTGTGCCTTAACCGTTCCGGGTAAAGTTTCTAATGTTGGTGGTGTTAAAATTATTGGTTACACAGATTTAGTTTCTCGTTTACCCAATCAAGCATCACAGCTCTATTCAAATAATTTGGTTAATTTAACTAAATTAGTGTGTCCAAATAAAGACGGTACCATTACGGTTGATTTTGAAGATCAAGTGGTTCGAAATATGACCGTCGTTAATCATGATGAAATTACCTTTCCGCCACCACCAATTCAAGTCAGTGCGGCACCCACTAAACCTGCTCCAGTAAAAATTAAAGCAGTCGATGTGAAAGAAGAACCCGCATCACAAACTAAAAAGCATCTGTTTATGGCAATAGGCGCGTTATTGTTTGCTTGGGTGGCCAGTGTTGCTCCCGCGGATTTTCTCTCTCATTTCACTGTTTTTGTGCTTTCTTGTGTTATTGGTTACAACGTGGTGTGGAATGTCAGTCATTCGCTGCATACGCCTTTAATGAGTGTTACTAATGCCATTTCGGGCATTATTATTGTTGGCGCTTTGTTACAAATAGGGCAAGACAATATATTGATACAAATACTTGCGGGGATTGCGGTGCTCATTGCCACAATAAATATTGTTGGTGGCTTTGTAGTGACCAAACGTATGTTAAAAATGTTTAGAAGATAAGGGGCGCATTGATGGAATTTTCTCAAGGGTTAATTAGCGCAGCTTATATTGTTGCTGCATTATTATTTATTTTTAGTCTTTCAGGGTTAAGTAAGCAAGAAACGGCTGAAACAGGTAATTGGTATGGCATCACGGGTATGGCCGTTGCTTTAATCGCAACCATTGCCGACCCACGTGTCGATAATGTTTTAGTGATATTTATTACCATGTCAGTTGGCGCTTTTATTGGTTTACATTTAGCCAAAAAAGTTGAAATGACGCAGATGCCAGAGCTGGTCGCTATTTTACATAGTTTTGTTGGCCTAGCGGCGGTACTTGTTGGCTTTAACAGTTATTTTGAAATGGACCACTCTTTAGCGTTAAACCTAACCGATACCCAACAAATGGAGACCAACATTCATTTAGTTGAAGTATTCTTAGGTGTTTTTATTGGCGCGGTAACCTTTACCGGTTCAATTGTCGCTTTTGCTAAATTACGCGGTGTTATTAGCTCTTCAGCATTGATGTTGCCACATCGCCATAAGTTAAATTTAGTCGCAGGTATTGTTACTTTAGTTTTACTTATTAGCTTTGTTCAAAGTGATGGCGCTATTAATCCATTGTACATGATGACTTTTATTGCACTTGTCTTTGGTTGGCATTTAGTCGCTTCAATTGGCGGTGCTGATATGCCTGTTGTTGTCTCTATGCTCAATTCATATTCTGGATGGGCAGCCGCAGCCGCAGGTTTTATGCTTAACAACGATTTGTTAATTGTAACCGGCGCTTTGGTGGGGTCATCAGGGGCAATACTGTCATACATTATGTGTAAGGCGATGAATCGTTCTTTTATTAGTGTTATTGCTGGAGGTTTTGGTACCGATGTTGTTATTGATAACGATACTGATTATGGCGATCACATTGAAATAAATGCCGAGGCTGTTGCTGATCTGTTGCGCGGAGCTAAATCCGTTATTATTACGCCAGGTTATGGTATGGCTGTAGCGCAAGCTCAATATCCTGTTTATGAAATGACTCAAGCGTTAAAAGCGAAAGGGATCGATGTGCGCTTTGCTATTCATCCGGTTGCAGGGCGCTTGCCTGGACATATGAATGTTTTATTAGCGGAAGCAAAAGTTCCATATGATATTGTTTTTAGTATGGATGAAATTAATGATGACTTCCCTACAACCGATGTTGTTTTGGTGATTGGGGCAAATGACACGGTAAATCCTGCAGCTGCAGAAGATCCAACCAGCCCTATTGCCGGTATGCCAGTGCTAGAAGTATGGAATGCTAAACAAGTTATTGTCTTTAAACGTTCAATGAGTACCGGTTATGCTGGGGTTCAAAACCCATTATTCTTTAAAGAAAATACTCAGATGTTATTTGGTGATGCTAAAGACTCTGTTGAAAAAATATTTAAAGCGCTGTAATTAACTTTACATTGAGTAATAAAAACCAGTGATCGTTCACTGGTTTTTTTTGCTTAGTACTATTTTTTTTCTTAACACTAATAGGGTCTAACGCTGGTAGTACTTTGTTTGTTATGATAATTAGTAATAATCTAAAAAGGTGAGAAAGATATTTTGATAGAACAATGGATAGGTACGATCAATGGTTATTTATGGGGCAGTGTGCTTATCTATTTACTGACCGGTTGTGGTATTTGGTTTACTTGGCGATTAAAGTGCCTGCAAATAACTCACTTTACTCACATGTTTACGTTACTTAAATTAAGTCGTAAAACAGACAGCCAAGGCATCTCTTCTTTTCAAGCATTATGTACTTCGCTTGCCGCCCGTGTCGGCACCGGAAATTTAATGGGGGTAGCTGTCGCTATTACCTTAGGTGGCGCTGGTGCTGTTTTTTGGATGTGGCTTATTGCTCTTGTTGGTATGGCAACTGCCTTTGCTGAAAGTGCATTAGGCCAACTCTACAAAGAAAAAGACGCCAACGGAAACTTTCGTGGTGGTCCTGCTTATTACATGAGCAAAGGCTTAAAAAGTAGAAAACTTGCGGTGACTTTTTCGCTGTGTTTATTTTTCGGATATGGTTTTGTTTTTAGCTCAGTGCAAGCCCATTCAATTACCAGTGCTTTTGACGGCTCTTTTGGTATTAACCCGTTATTTACCGGCATTGTCATTACTATAGCAACGGCCTTTATTGTTTTTGGTGGTTTGAAAAACATCGCTCGTTTTGCGGAAATAACGGTACCTTTTATGGGGCTTGCTTATTTATTAGTCTGTCTAGCGGTCATCTTTTTAAATATTGAAAAAATCCCTGCCATTATTAGCGATATATTTGCTTCTGCTTTTGGTTTAAAAGAAGCGGGCAGCGGCTTAGTTGGTGCGGCAATAGTCCAAGGCATAAAACGTGGACTCTATTCTAATGAAGCGGGGATGGGGAGCTCACCCAATGCCGCTGCCGCCGCAGTACCTTATCCTCCTCATCCTGTTTCACAAGGTTATATACAAATGCTTGCTGTGTTTTTTGACACTATTGTTATTTGTTCTTGTACCGCTTTTCTTATTTTATTATTCAAAGAAACAGGTAGCGATGCACAAGGGATACAATTAACTCAGCAAGCGTTAGCTTATCAAGTGGGCGCATGGGGTAGCGATTTTATTACTATCGCTATATTACTGTTTGGTTTCACCTCAATTGTTGCCAACTTTGCTTATGCTGAAAATAATTTGAAGTATTTAAATATGGATAATCCACTTGGACATTGGTTTTTACGTTGTGGATTTTTGGCGATGTTGATTTTTGGTTCAGTAGCGAGTTTACCTCAAGTTATTGCTTTAGCTGATTTATCTACAGGGCTTATGACGGTAGTTAATGTCACGGCTTTATTACTCTTGTCTAAAGTTGTGGTGAGTATTACTCAAGACTATCATCAGCAACATAACCAAGGAAAATTGCCGAGCTATAAGCCAAGTGAAAGCGAGCATAATCGTTTTAATTTGACGAAAGGGATCTGGCAAAAATAGTCTGATGAATAATCTTTAAACTATGCTAGAATGCGCGCCTTAATTTTGGGTTTCGTTTTTTTTTGATAAGTGGTGATATATGAGTGTTGATGCAATAGGGTTGTCGGCTGAACTATTAAAGGCAGTTAAAGCCTGTGGTTATAAAACGTTGACGCCTGTTCAGCAGCAAGCTATACCGCTTATTCGGTCTGGGGTTGATCTACTGGCAAGTGCGCAAACAGGTACCGGTAAAACAGCCGCTTTTAGTTTACCTATACTAGAGGCTTTAGCTAAAATTCCAAGTGATAATAATTCATCAAAAACCATTCGCGCACTTATTTTAACGCCAACGCGTGAGCTTACTCAACAAGTTGCCCGTAATATCGAAAGCTATAGTGAATTTTTACCATTAAGCTGCGGTGCTGTTTATGGTGGTGTAAATATGCCACCACAAACTAGAATGTTAAAGCAAGGTGTTGATGTACTTGTTGCTACACCTGGGCGTCTACTTGAGCATGTAGTGGCGAGAAATGTAGATTTATCACAAGTTAAATTTCTTGTTTTAGATGAAGCTGACCGCATGCTAGATATGGGTTTTTTAAATGACATTCAGCAATTAATCAGTGTTATTAAGCAAAAACATCAAACATTGATGTTTTCAGCAACATTTTCAAATAAAGTGAAAACGTTAGCTAAACAAGTCTTACATACGCCAAAAACCTTAGAAGTTTCACGCCAAAATTCAACATCAGGCAAGGTTAAACAATCAGTTTATTGGGTATCAGAAACACGTAAATGTGAATTGTTATCAGAATTGATTGGTATTAATAATTGGCAGCAAGTACTTGTTTTTGCAGGTACCAAAGAAAGTGCAAATATACTCGCCAAAGAACTTAAGCTTGACGGAATTAAGTCGGCGTTGTGTCATGGTGATAAAACACAAGGCGCAAGAAACAAAGCCCTTGAACAATTTACGGAAGGAAAAGTTCGCGTGCTTGTTGCTACCGATGTTGCAGCTCGAGGATTAGATATTCCTGATTTACCTTACGTTGTTAACTTTCACTTGCCTTATCTTGCTGAAGATTATGTGCACCGTATTGGCCGTACAGGCCGAGCAGGAAAGTCTGGTACGGCAATTTCACTAGTTAGCCCTAAAGATGAACAGTTTTTAGAAAATATCGAAGCATTAATTGGTCGAACTTTTGAACGAACAATTGTCCCTGGATATGAACTAGAACGTGCTTTACCAGCACAATATGCTGAAAAAGAAGATAAACCTCTAAAGAAAAGCCGTTACAAAGCGACACAAGAGAAAAACCAATTAATAGCCCGTAAAAAGGCAGACAGTACGCCTGCGGCTAAACGACGTGCAAAAGTGGCCAAAAAAGCCAAACCAGCGCCTACCGGCAAACGTAGATAATTTATTGTTGAACAGTACTTATGGCACACACCTTAGTTGATATACCCTTTGAACAACGCCATCAGTGCTGGTTTTGTGGCGAGCCATCTGAATTAACATTTGGCTTTCCGCATCAATATTTTCTAGTTTTTGATTGCTCACATCCACCATTATCTGTACCTAGTTGTCGTGAATGTACTTCTTTAGCGAGAAAGGCAAAGCAGCATTCTATTTGGGCTGTTGCCAATAATGTTAAGCACTTTTTAGCACAAACCTATCAAAAAGATTTAGCGATAGGTATCAATTGGACGAAAGAAGAGCTTGCCGATAGTGAGTTTGAAAGCGGAAATTTTGTTGGCTTTCAAAAAAGTGCTTGGATGATGTATGAAATAGCCAAACAACGCTTAAATTATCAAGGCTGGTTATTGTCGCTTGAGGGCGTCGAACTCGATGTTGATTATATTGGCACTGAGTTTACTTTTGATGGGGTAACCTACCCAAGTGTTGATCTTGCTATTGAACACTTTATAGAAACCTATGACTTGTCGGCTGAAAACTTTAAAAAAGCACTATCAATTGTCGGCATTGACAAATTTGGCAAAGCGGTAAGGTTTTGCCGCCTGCTTATTGGCAGAACGCCAGAGCAACAAAAATTAGCGCTTCGCTATTTTGCAGAAGACGAAAAGTTAAGCTAAGTTAACCTCACTAGACTAAACTTAGCTTACGGTCTTTAAATATTTTTCTTTGATATAGCGCTTTGTCGGCGCGTTTAAAAAAACTTGCTTGCGTATCCATCCTGTCCATAAAAGTATGTCCTAAACTACAACTGACTTGATATTTTGATAATAAAGGATCACGAGTCATTGCGCTGTATATCCGCTGTTCAATAACGAGTAGAGAATCTAGCGTGGCATTTTCAACAATGATTGAAAACTCATCACCACCAAATCGAAATAAACTATCAGAATCTCGAACACTTTCTTTAAGCGCCAAAGAAAACTGAATCAAGACTTCATCACCTAAATTATGGCCATGACTGTCGTTAATTAATTTAAACTTATCGAGGTCGCAGACGATTAAACCGACTTTACTATTTTGGCGGTTCGCATGGTGCATAGCACGCTTTAACTGCTCATCAAAACATCGACGGTTATTTAAAGAGGTTAATCCATCTTGCATCGCTAACAGCAAAGCTTCCTGATACTGTAAAGCATTATTTAATGGGTGAATTAAATACTGGTGTAACTCATTAAGTATCTTATAATTAGTAATGCTTATTGGTGAATTAATGGCGTAGGTCAAAATACCAACAAACTTTTGGTTTAGTTTTAATTCAAAACTACGTTCATTTTTACCTTGTCTACTCCCTCTAATCGAAGCGGTCATATCACCTTTTTTGAAATATAGACCTGAAAAATCGACATACTTAGCTGCTTCCATTGCAAAAATATTGAGTAAACGATCAAGCTCTAGCGATGTTTGGAGTTGTTCCATTAACGCTAATTTTCTATTAGATTTTTCATGGTCAGGACTATCAAACACTTTAAAAGCGTTATATTGAAAAGCCTGATTATCTACTAAATTTAATGTCTGCATATCATCACCTGATTATTTTATCAGATATGATTAAGCAATTTTTATACCTAAATTTATTTTAAAGTGGTTGTTTTTATAGTATTGATATTAAATGAGTTTATATTAATAAAATCTTTGACGAATTTTTGACAATTCATTAATGGCAAGGAGTTGCCGCTGTCAAACTACCGATAATTGCTTTAGACTCAGTAGTGCTCACTCTATTTTTATAAATTTAATACCGATGCGAATGATAAAATAAGGATTTTTTGTGACAGGTCATTTTGAACTCTTAGCTATTCTATCAAGTGCTGTACTTATTGTTTGGTTATTTCGCCGTTTACACTTACCGGCAATTTTAGCCTACTTAGTGGCAGGTATGCTGGTTGGTGATCATGGTTTATCTTTGGTTCAAGACCAAGTGGATTACGATCACTTTGCTGAGTTAGGTATCGTCTTTTTACTTTTTACCCTAGGCTTAGAATTTTCATTACCTAAATTAATCGCCATGCGCCATCTGGTCTTAGCGGTTGGTAGTCTTCAAGTAGGTATTTCGCTAGCTTTTTTTATGGGCATTGCTTTGTTGTTTGGTCAGACATTTGCTAGTGCTTTGATTATTGGTGGTATTATAGCGCTTTCTTCAACAGCCATCGTTATTCGGCAATTGAGTGAAACGGGCGCAATGAAAAGAAAGTCTGGGCAGCTCTCTGTTGCTATCTTACTTTTTCAGGATGTAGCCGTTGTTCCCTTATTAATTATCATCCCGATGTTTGCCCAAGAGTCTGATAGTTCAATGGTTGTTGAGCTACTGATCGCTCTAGTTAAAGGCGTCTTTGTCGTTACCTTGTTAATGTTTGCCGGAAAATGGTTGCTACCACGTTTATTTAATTTAGTGGCGCAAGTTAGAACCGATGAATTATTTGTTTTAACAACCTTATTAGTTACCTTAGTCGCATCATCATTGACGCAATGGTTTGGCTTATCTATGGCTTTAGGGGCTTTTCTCGCAGGTATGATGTTAGGTGAAAGCCAGTACAAGTATCAGCTTGAAGCCGATATTCGGCCTTATCGTGATATCTTGCTAGGTTTATTTTTTGTAACGGTCGGTATGAAACTCGACATCGGCATCGTTTATTCCTCACCATTGGTTATTATCGGCGTTATGGTCAGCTTTATGGTGGTTAAGATACTCATTATCGCCTTCTTAGCAAAACGCGCAGGAGAAGCGGCTAAAGATGCTTGGGCTGCAGGTATTATGTTGGCACAGATGGGTGAATTTGGTTTTGTGCTTATCGCTTTAGCCAATCAGGTTAAATTGTTACCGGTTGAAACTGCTTCTATCTTGTTAGGCGCAGGTGTATTGAGTATGGCGATAACACCTTATATGATTAACAATGCTCGTCGTTGGTCGTTGATGTTGAGTAACGAAAAGCCCATAGATACCGATCATTTAGCTGAACTTCCCGAGCAAACAGAGTTAAGTGACCATGTCATTATTTGTGGTTTTGGTCGAATTGGCCAAACGGTGAGTCGCTTTTTAAAGCAAGAGTCGATTAAGTTTGTTGCTATCGATATTGACCCACTTAGGGCAACAAAAGCGCGTGAAGCAGGAGAAAATGTGCTTTTTGGCTCATCAAGACAAACTGAATTATTACAAGCAGCTCACTTATCGCAAGCTAAGCTTGTTGTTATTGCTTTTGGTGAGGACAAACAATCACTTGAGGTTATTCAAAAAGTTAGATCATTATCACCCGATGTTCCTATCCTTGTCCGCACTCGAAATGACGATCAACTACAAGCATTGCAAGAAGCGGGTGCTAATCAAGTGGTACCAGAGAGTTTAGAGGGCAGTTTAATGCTGGTCTCTCAAGTGTTATCTTTAACCGGAGTGCCTTTCTCTCGCATTATTCGCCGTGTACAAAAAGAACGTAAAGACCACTACAGCCATTTGCATGGGTTTTTTCAGGGTGAGCATACTGACATGAGTCCTGAAGCTATGGATCGCATTGAATTCGCTAATGGGATTATATTAACGGAAAACTCTTATGCTAATGGGCATTCTATAGCGTCACTGAATTTATCGGCAAAACGGGTCACGGTGGTTGCGCTTCGCCGTAACAATATTGAATCAGAGCAACCCGATGAAGCCACTATTCTTCAAGCTCAGGATACCCTGATTGTACGCGGAAAGCCTCGACGAGTAGAACGAGCAGAGCGCTTTGTTCAAAAGGGGGTTTAGCTTTTCCTTTGACTGTCCGCAGTGTTGTTAGGTCTAGATGAGTATAACGAGCAGGACATTTCATCCAAGAGAGGGGGAATTTTTTTCTTGGTTGTCCGCAGTGTACTAAGCCAATAAACGCCTTGTTCAACAAGGCGTTTACTTTATTACTTTAGCAATGGATCGCTATTCAAGAGATAAAAATTTTCTAATCGCAGTCTCTTGCTCCATAGCATCTTCAAATCCCAGTTTAATTAACTGCCGACAATAATTTTTTTCAAATAATAAATAACTGACAATACTTGATTCAGAGTCATTAGAGATACCTACGCTGCGTAATAATAAACGTATCGATAGTGGTAGATCTGAAAAATACTCTACCGCCATGGCATTAAAGTCATGACTGGGATTAAGGAGAAATGATGATATCGGTTTTAAACCATCTTTTTCTTTTCTAAGTTCTGGTGGTATAAGTTTTATTGTTTCATTAATTCGTTCTAGACGTTCAATATCGCTGTGTAATGTATCTGAGAAAATAGTATCAAGTAAATGACCGGCAACAGTAGAGGTTGTCGGAGGATGAGGATTATTCACTTTACTATGAAGTGGTGCTTTAGGTTGATCAACACCAACAATAAACAAATTTTCTCCACCTAAATGTATCGCAGGGCTTAACGGTGAAAGTTGATGTATAGACCCATCACCATAATGCTCTTGGCGAATTTTGATTGAAGGAAACACAAGGGGAATAGCGGCAGAAGCCATTAAGTGCTCACTATTAATTTGGCAAGGCTCACCACGACGTTTAGCGCGAAACCAAGGAGAAATAGACTCATCAGATTGATAAAAACTAATCGAATCGCCATTACTGTAACTTGATGCAGTAATAGAAACTGCAGATAAATAGCCACGTAAAATATTGGTGTCGATACGTTTAAAGTCAACCACCATATTCAGTAAGTCACGAAGTGGCGCGTTGTTTAGTAAACTACGCGCACTTTTATTGGCATAATCTGCTTGGAAACTTGCCAGCATACCTTTCGCCAAATGTGAGAAAACCCGAATACCATCACTATGGTATATTCGACTGGTATTAATATTCTTCCAAACCCATTCTAATTTTTTTACCCCCAAATGAAAGCATGAAGAATAACAGGCTAGCGCTGTGGTATTTATAGCACCAGCAGAGGTGCCACATATAATGGGAAAGGGGATGCCATGATTTCTAGGGACAAATTTTGATATGGCAGAAAGCACACCTACTTGATAAGCCGCTCGAGCGCCACCGCCAGTAAGTACTAAAGCATTCTTACTGTCTTTATAACTTCTTTTATTCAACATGTATATCGCAGTCTTCTTCGTATAACTTAAGTGTAATCAGTTTTTTAACTTGGTGCTAGCTTAACGAGTCAAAAAATAGATTGAAATGACTAAGGCAAAAAAAAGCCTGCAGAAGCAGGCTTTTTAAAATGACATAGAATTATTATCTAGTAAAACAGTACACTTGATTGAACAAATAACATCTACTAAAAAATAAGTTTAGCTGCTAACGCGTTCGTTAGCTGCGTCTATCAATGGTTGCGATCCGGTTTGCAAAATAGCTAAGTTTTCAGAAACAACTTTCTTTGGTAACTTTGAAATCATCAAAGAACCTGTTTTAACTGAACCATTAGACGATGCAAACGCCAACAGATTCTGTCCATTACACTCAATACCATGAAAGATACTGCGAATTTTTAATCTATTCGTTTTTAAGAACGAACGCATGCGTTTCTTGTCGTCTGCAGCTACATACTGGCAAACGCTTTGAGCGATGTCAGCAGCTTGTGCTTTCGGCGCCGATACAACAGACGTTAATGTTAAAATAGTGATGGTAGAAGCTAGTAATAATTTTTTCATTTTAGTAACCTTGTAATTAATTTAGTTAGTAAAGGAAAAAACCACGGGATGTACCTTGTATAACGAGGTGACTCCGCTGTCATAGAATTTATATATAAAACATAAATCCCTTAGACCGGTGGTTTTGCGTAACACGATTTCACGTGTTTTGCCTTTTCTTTGTCCCTTTTAGTATTGCGAATTGAGCCAATAAATGCAAGAAAAATGTGTAATAGGCTAGTGACATGCGTAAAGAAATTTAATAAAAAAAACACTTTTATCAATTTTTTTTCAAATAGAACATGTGCTTAATCGAATGGTTGACTATCAAAATCATTAAGTGAACTTTAATGTAATGTTAAAATATAGGGTAAAAAAAAAAGAGCTTAAGCTCTTTTTTTTTATTTAATCGTATGATTAATATGCCGCTAGGTTATTAAAATTTCATTTCAGGGACATGTTCAGGAACAATTAATTCACCTTCAGTGAGTTTTATTATTTCCTCAATACTGACCCCTGGCGCTCGCTCTAATAAATGAAACTTGCCGTCTTTAATTTCGATAAAGGCTAAATCAGTTAGTACTCTTTTAATACAACCCTTACCTGTTAACGGTAAAGTGCAGTTAGATAAAAGTTTTGAAACACCATGTTTAGAAGCGTGAGTCATAGTAACAATAATATTGTCAGCACCCGCAACTAAATCCATAGCACCGCCCATACCTTTAATCAGCTTGCCTGGGATCATATATGAAGCAATGTTACCGTTTACATCGACCTCAAAGGCACCTAGTACGGTTAAGTCGACATGTCCGCCACGTATCATTGCGAATGACTCGGCACTATCAAAGATAGAGGCACCTTTTGCCATCGTGACCGTTTGTTTACCGGCATTAATTAAATCTGCATCAATTTCGTCTTCGGTGGGAAACTGTCCCATGCCAAGTAAACCATTTTCAGATTGAAGCATCACTTCTATTCCCGCAGGAATATAGTTAGCAACTAACGTTGGAATACCTATACCTAAGTTAACGTAATAACCGTCTTGTAATTCTTGTGCTACACGTTGTGCTAGCTGTTCTCTTGTTAAAGCCATTGTTTAGTCTCCGGAATTATTTATGACTGAGCAGTACGAACAGTTCGTTGTTCAATGCGTTTTTCAAATGTACCTAAAATCAATCGATTAACATAGATACCTGGTGTATGGATTTGGTCTGGGTCCAGCTCGCCAGGTTCAACTATCTCTTCAACTTCAACGACGGTAATTTTTCCTGCCGTGGCTGCCATAGGATTAAAGTTACGTGCTGTTTTTCTAAAAACCAAATTACCGTAACGGTCGGCTTTCCAGGCTTTAACAATGGCAAAGTCGCCTTTAATTGCGGGCTCAAGGATATACATTCTACCGTCTATTTCACGCTCTTCTTTACCTTCTGCTACCGGTGTTCCATAACCTGTTGCCGTAAAAAAAGCAGGTATACCAGCACCACCAGCTCGCATTTTTTCAGCTAAAGTGCCTTGTGGTGTGAGTTCTACTTCTAATTCGCCATTCATCATTTGACGTTCAAATTCAGCGTTTTCACCAACATATGATGCAACAATTTTTTTGATTTGACGGTCTTGCAGTAACACACCTAAACCAAAATCATCGACACCACAGTTATTTGAAACCATCGTTAATGCTTTAGTGCCTTTGCGCTTTATTTCACTAATTAGATTTTCTGGGATACCACATAAACCAAAGCCACCCGAGATAACGGTCATGCCGTCTTCAAGTCCTGCCATCGCTTCTTCATAGCTTGCTACTACTTTGTCAAATCCGGCCATTATTTAATCCTCATTACATTTATTTCTATAGAGTATTTATCATACATCGTCATTTATTATTATATTTATTACTGTGCACGGTAGGCATTAGAAACTTTAGATGCCGGGGTTTTACCTAATTTATCACTGATAAACCAACCGGCATGGACTAACTTATCTAAATTAATACCGCTATTAATACCTAAACCATTGAGTAAATAAACCACATCTTCAGTGGCAACATTACCTGAAGCGCCCTTAGCATAAGGGCAACCACCCGATCCAGCAATGGCACTATCAATAACGGCAATACCATTTTGTAAAGCGGTGTAAATGTTAGTTAACGCCTGACCATAGGTATCATGAAAATGAACCGCTAGTTTAGCCTTAGGTACACGGGCACTAACCGCTTGTAACATCTTCTGTACATTAACAGGTGTGCCTACACCAACCGTATCGCCAAGCGATATTTCATAACAGCCCATTTGGTAAAGTTTTTCAGCCACTTCAGCCACTTTTTCTGGTGATACTTCACCCTCGTAAGGACAACCGACAACACAAGAAACATAGCCTCGTACCGGAATGTTTAATTTTTTGGCTGCAGCCATTATCGGTTCAAATCGCTCAAGGCTTTCAGCAATTGAACAGTTAATATTTTTTTGACTAAACGCTTCAGAGGCCGCGCCAAAAATGGCAACTTCGCTGGCATTAACCGCTACAGCCGCTTCAAAACCTTTCATATTTGGCGTGAGGGCAGCGTAAGTGACCCCTTTTTTACGTGCTATCCCATTGAAAACATCAGTCGATGTTGCCATTTGAGGCACCCATTTCGGAGAAACAAAGCTGCCACTCTCAATGTAAGTGACTCCGGCATCACTGAGCAGATTAATTAAGGCAATTTTATCTTCGGCACTAATTTGTTGTTTTTCATTTTGTAGGCCATCACGCGGGCCAACCTCAACGATTTTTACTTTTTTAGGTAAGGTATTATTAGCAAGGGAGCTCATTATGACTCCTGTGGCGTAAAAGCAAGTAATTCACTGCCGCCATCAACCATGTCACCTTCGGCGTAGAATAAGGTATCAATGGTACCGTCTTCAGGCGCTCGAATGGTGTGCTCCATTTTCATCGCTTCCATGATCATTAAGGGTTGGTCCTTAGTCACACTATCGCCGGCTTTGACTAACACGCTGACCATAGTACCGTTCATCGGTGCTAATAGGCCACCATGATTATCATCAGCATTATTGTCACCACAATCAGGTTTAATATGAATAAAGTTAAAAACGCCATTTTGACGATATAAGCTAATTTGATCACCTGAACTGTCAATGTTGTGGGCGATAGTGGCTTGACTGCGATAGCCATCAATACTGACATGGAGTGTGTCACCGGCAATTCGACCTTGGCAATCAACGGTTCGTCCTGCAACTGAAATTAAATAGTAACTACGATTACCTTGACGTTTCTGTTCAACAGTCACTGGATATTCAATATCATTATGAGCGAGAACTACTCGGTGATTATGCGCTTCGTTAGAGCGCCACGCCGAGGTATTATTCCAAGGAGAAAAAGGATCTTTGGTCGTTGCTGCTTTTTGTTTCGCTTGTTCAGCCAGTGAAAGCACTAAATACAAAGCTGCCATCGGTAATTCGTCGGCTAACGCTTGTTTGTTATCATGAAATATTTCACTGTCGTATTTCTCGATAAAACTAGTATCTATTTCTTCATTAATAAACGGTTTTGATGTCGCTAAGTTATAAAGAAAATCAATATTGGTGGTAACACCTTTAATACGATATTCCGACAAGGCTTTTGTTAAGCGTTGCAATGCTTTTTCACGATTTTCATCCCAGACAATTAGCTTAGCTATCATAGGATCGTAAAATACACTCACCTCATCACCTTGACGAACACCGGTATCAACACGAACATGTGCGCTTTCTGCTGGCGGTTGTAAAAAATCTAGCGTGCCCGTTGCGGGTAAAAAATCATTATTTGGGTCTTCAGCGTAAATTCGCGCTTCAAAAGAGTGGCCATTAATGACTAACTGTTCTTGTGTTTTTGGTAAAACTTCACCAGCAGCAACTCTTAATTGCCATTCGACTAGATCTTGGCCACTGATCATTTCAGTCACCGGGTGCTCTACTTGTAAGCGAGTGTTCATTTCCATAAAGTAGAATGAACCGTCAACATCCAGTAAAAATTCTACCGTGCCTGCGCCTTGATAACCAATAGCCTGGGCAGATTTTATCGCAGATTCGCCCATCGCTTTACGTAGCTTTTCACTCATTTTAAAGGCTGGCGCTTCTTCAATAACTTTTTGATGACGGCGTTGCACTGAACAATCACGTTCAAATAAGTAAACGGCATGTTGATGATTATCACAAAACACTTGAATTTCAACATGGCGAGGTTGTGTTAGATACTTTTCAACCAGCATTCTATCATCACCAAAGGATGACATTGCTTCACGTTTAGCTGCAGCAAAACCTTCACTAAACTCAGCTTCGCTCCACACTTGTCGCATGCCTTTACCACCACCACCGGCGGTAGCTTTTAACAATACCGGATAGCCCATATCGTCAGCCGCTTTTTTAATGATGGCTTCGGATTGATCATCACCATGATAACCAGGGACTAAGGGAACATTGGCTTTTTCCATAATGTTTTTAGCGGCAGACTTTGACCCCATCGCTTCAATGGCCGCAACGGGCGGACCAATAAAAACGATGTTTTCATCGCTACATCGACGACAAAAGTCAGCATTTTCTGAGAGAAAACCATAACCAGGGTGAATGGCTTGAGCGCCAGTACGTTTTGCTGCTTCAATCACTTTCTCTGATAATAAATAGCTTTCGCGAGAGGGCGATGGACCAAGGTAAATGGCTTCATCAGCCATGTTGACATGAAGCGAGTCAGCATCAGCATCAGAATATACGGCAACGGTTAAAATACCCATTTTACGAGCAGTTTTAATTACGCGACAGGCGATTTCACCACGGTTGGCAATAAGAATTTTAGTAAACATTTTAGCTGTTTTAGTTGTTAGTTGAGACATGTTTTTATCCTTCACTCGTCGGTTCTTTTTGCCAGCTTGCTGGTCGTTTTTCAAAAAAAGCAGTTAAGCCTTCTTGGCCTTCTGCAGAAACGCGAATTGATGCGATGCGTTCACTGGTCATGCTAAGTAATTCAAGATTAATTTCTTGATAAGCGACATCTAAAGCAAGTTGTTTTGCTTGACGAACGGCTTTCGGGCCGTTGCTCAATATTGTACTCACCATATCAATAACGGTGCTTTCTAAAGCTTCTAACGAAACAATCTCATCAACTAAGCCTAATTGTTGCGCTTTGTCTGCAAAGAAACGTTCTGCCGTTTGAAAGTATCGACGACTGGCTTTTTGGCCAATAGCATTGACGACATAAGGGCTGATGGTCGCAGGAATTAAACCTAATTTAACTTCACTGAGACAAAAGCTGGCTTTATTGCTGGCGATAACAATGTCACAACAACTGGCTAAACCCACTGCGCCGCCAAAAGCAGCACCTTGTATTTGTGCAATAGTGGTTTGCGGTAGAAAATTAAGTGCATGTAACATCTGAGCAAGCGCGTTAGCATCACGTAAGTTTTCTTCATATGAGTAACTGGCCATGCGCTTCATCCACGCTAAGTCAGCCCCAGCAGAAAAACTTTTGCCAGTCGATGCGAGTATCATCAGGTGAATATCGTCGCGTTGGGCTATTTCGATAAATATCATCGTTAATTGGGCGATAATTTTGTCGTCAAAAGCATTGTGCTTGTCAGGATTATTTAAGGTAACTGTTGCTACCCCATAACGGTCGACGTTAAATAATACTTGACCGGTATTGATCTCTTTTAATGGTGTCATCTTGTTCAGCCCTACATTCTAAAGATACCAAATTTGGTATCCTCAATAGGTTTATTCAACGAAGCAGAAATGGCTAAACCTAATATTTGACGAGTATCGGCAGGGTCAATAATACCATCATCCCATAAGCGAGCTGAAGCATAGTAAGGGTGGCCTTGATGCTCATAAGTATCAATAATCGGTTGTTTAAAGTCAGCTTCTTCTTGCTCGCTCCACGGTTCACCGAGTTTGTCTTTTTGGTCACGTTTAACTTGTGCTAAAACGCCAGCCGCTTGTTCACCGCCCATCACTGAAATACGGGCATTTGGCCACATAAATAAGAAGCGTGGATCGTAAGCACGACCACACATACCATAGTTACCTGCGCCGAAACTACCACCAATTAGCACGGTAAATTTGGGGACTTGTGCCGTGGCAACGGCGGTGACCATTTTTGCACCATGCTTAGCTATACCGCCTGCTTCGTATTGCTTACCGACCATAAATCCGGTGATGTTTTGTAAGAAGACTAAAGGAATTTTTCGTTGTGCACATAATTCAATAAAATGAGCACCTTTTTGAGCTGATTCGCCAAAGAGAATGCCGTTATTGGCGATAATGCCTACGGGGTAGCCAAATATCCGTGCAAAACCACACACTAAAGTCGTGCCATAAAGGGCTTTAAATTCATCAAAATTACTACCATCAACGACACGGGCGATAATTTCACGAATATCAAAAGGTTGGCGGGCATCTTTGGGTACCACACCGTATATTTCTTGTGCGTCGTAAGCGGGCTCAACAATAGGTTGAATATTCATGGTTACCGGTTTAACACGATTTAAATTACCAACGATACTGCGGGCAATTTCTAAAGCGTGATGATCATTTTGTGCGTAATGATCGGCGACACCAGAGGTACGACAATGTATGTCTGCGCCACCTAAGTCTTCAGCACTAACGACTTCGCCAGTCGCGGCTTTAACTAACGGCGGTCCAGCTAAAAATATAGTGCCTTGTTCTTTAACTATAATAGATTCATCGGCCATTGCGGGTACATAAGCGCCACCTGCAGTACAAGAGCCCATAACAACAGCAATTTGCGGTATGGCTTGTGCTGACATATTTGCTTGATTAAAGAATATGCGACCAAAGTGTTCTCTATCAGGGAAAACCTCGTCTTGGTTAGGCAAGTTAGCGCCACCAGAGTCGACTAAATAAATACAGGGTAAGTTGTTTTCTTGGGCAATCGTTTGTGCGCGAAGATGTTTTTTTACCGTTAGCGGAAAATAGGTTCCGCCTTTTACGGTAGCGTCGTTAGCGACAATAACACATTCTTGTCCACCAACTCGGCCAATGCCGGTGATAATACCAGCAGCGGGAACATCTGCTTCATAAACTTCATAAGCGGCTAGTTGAGATAATTCTAAAAATGGTGAGCCAGCATCAAGTAGGGCATTAACGCGATCGCGTGGTAATAATTTACCGCGAGATAAATGACGATCACGGCTGCGCTGTCCTCCACCTAATTTTATTTGCTCAAGCTTTACTTTTAAATCGTCTACTTGAACTTGCATATGAGCAGCGTTTTCAATGAATTCTGGGCTGCGTACATTGATTTTTGAAATTATTTTAGCCACGATATTTGCCTTTATTATGGAATTTTATCAGTAAGAACATTAGCTTTAATGTTACGCGCTAAACAAGAGCAGTGTGGCTCTCATCAGCCTCTCTAAATCAAGAGGCTGTAGCAAGTTATAACCTTATATAGACTCGGCGAATAACTCTCGACCTATTAGCATACGACGAATTTCTGAAGTACCTGCGCCAATTTCATATAATTTAGCATCACGTAACAAACGACCTGCTGGAAATTCATTGATGTAACCATTACCGCCAAGTAATTGAATAGCATCTAAGGCCATTTTTGTCGCAAGTTCTGCAGCAACTAAGATAACACCGGCCGCATCTTTACGTGTGGTTTCACCTCTGTCGGCCGCTTGTGCACATAAATAAGCATAAGATTTAGCCGCATTCATTTGGGTGTACATATCGGCAATTTTACCTTGGATCAATTGGAACTCACCAATGGATTGACCGAACTGTTTGCGGTCATGAATATAAGGAACAACTAAGTCCATACACGCATCCATAATACCTAAAGGTCCACCGGTTAATACGATACGCTCGTAATCAAGGCCAGACATTAAGACTCGAACGCCTTTACCTTCTTCACCTAAAATGTTTTCTGCTGGTACTTCACAGTCTTGGAAAACTAATTCACAGGTGTTTGAACCGCGCATACCTAATTTGTCTAATTTTTGATGACGAGAAAAACCTGGGTAATCACGCTCAACGATAAAAGCAGTAATGCCTTTTGAACCCGCTGAAGTATCAGTCTTTGCGTAAATAACATAAACGTTGGCATCAGGACCATTGGTGATCCACATTTTGTTGCCATTTAAAATATACTTGTCGCCTTTTTTGTCGGCGCGCAATTTCATGCTGACTACATCAGAACCTGCATTAGGTTCACTCATCGCTAATGCGCCAATATGCTCACCGCTACAAAGTTTTGGTAAATATTTAGCTTTTTGTTCATGCGAACCGTTTTTGTTTAATTGGTTTAAACAAAGGTTAGACATAGCACCGTAACTTAAACCAACAGAAGCAGACGCACGTGAAATTTCTTGCATTGCCACCATATGTTCTAAATAGCCTAAGCCTGAACCGCCATATTCTTCGTCAACGGTCATGCCTAATAAGCCTAAATCACCAAATTTGCGCCATAAATCATTTGGGAATTCGTTATCAATATCTATTTGTGCGGCACGTGGAGCAATTTCGTCACGAGAGAAAGCGTTAACTGACTCGCGGATCATCTCAACGGTTTCGCCTAGATTAAAGTTTAATGATGAAAAAGTAGAAATCATGTTATTTCCTTAGCTTAGTTAGCTACGTAAAGTTATGCGTTAGGTTTTTGTATTGTCGATAGCTGATAAAGTAGCTAAACAGCTTTCTTCTAAATTTGTTAATTCCATCAACACCACTTTTATATCGTCGAGTTGTTGATGTAAGTCTGATTTTTTTTGTTCAATAATATCCATCATCAGTTTTAATTGGCTGGCGCTGGTATTGTCTAAATCGTATAATTCAAAGATGCGACCGGTTTCGGCTAATGAAAACCCCAAGCGTTTACCGCGTAAAATTAACTTTAGTCGAACTTTATCTCTTTGGTTATAAATTCGAGTTTGTCCTTTGCGAGTCGGGGCAAGCAAGCCTTGATCTTCGTAAAAACGAATACTGCGAGTCGTAATATCGAACTCTTTAGAAAGATCGCTGATTGAAAAAGTCCGTGCTTTTAATTCTGCCATGAAAAACTCTACATTTATGTTATGCACTCACCTTACAGGAAGTTTACGTTAACGTAAAGTAAGAGCTTTTTTCATCAAGCTGCTAATAAATATCCCGTCAATAATTTACCCGCTCAGTTAAAATCGTTACTATATAAATTGGCTATAATTGTGTCCTTACTATTAAAGTTTACGTTGGCGTAAACGTCAAATATAAGTTATGGTGTTAATCATTAATTTATCCCTTTTTATTTTTATCTCGGAGAGCTTTCATGTCTACTACAGATCCTATTGTTATTGTTTCAGCGTCTAGAACCCCTATGGGTGGTTTTATGGGCGGATTATCTGCTGTAACTTCACCTGACTTAGGCGCAACGGCTATACGCGGCGCACTTGCTGCGGCAAATATTGCTAACGATCAAGTTGATGAAGTAATCATGGGGTGTGTATTGCCTGCAGGTTTAAAACAAGCGCCTGCTCGTCAAGCAGCTTTGGCGGCTGATTTGGCATTATCAACAGTTTGTACCACCATTAATAAAGTCTGTGGCTCTGGAATGAAAGCTGCAATGCAAGCACATGATTCACTGATGGCTGGCTCTATTAATGTTGCTGTTGCCGGTGGTATGGAAAGCATGACTAATGCACCGCACCTTTTACCTAAAGGTCGCAGTGGTATAAAAATGGGACATGGTCAAATTCTTGATCATATGATGACTGATGGTTTAGAAAATGCCTATGATGGTATAGCTATGGGGTGTTTCGCCCAAGAAACTGCCGATGATGCTGGGTTTACTCGTGAAGACATGGATGAATATGCTATTCGCTCATTAGCACGTGCCAATGCAGCGATTGCTGCCGGTGCTTTCGAAAATGAAATATCGCCAGTAACGATTAAATCTCGTCGTGGCGACTCTGTCTTTGCAATAGATGAACAGCCGGGTAATGCCCGCCCTGATAAAATACCTTCATTACGTGCCGCTTTTAAAAAAGACGGGACTATTACGGCTGCAAACTCTAGCTCTATTTCAGATGGTGCTGCGGCATTAGTGATGATGAAACAGTCAGAAGCAGAAAAACGTGGTCTACGCCCTTTATGTAAAATTGTTGCTCATGCAACGCATGCACAAAAACCTGAAGAGTTTACGGTAGCACCCGTTGGCGCAATGAATAAAGTTTTAGCAAAAGCAAACTGGACGGCTGCAGATGTTGATCTATGGGAAATTAATGAAGCATTTGCCATGGTTACCATGTTAGCGATTAAAGAATTAGCCTTAGATGTTGAAAAAGTCAATGTCAATGGTGGCGCTTGTGCACTGGGTCATCCTTTAGGTGCTAGTGGTGCTCGTATTATGGTAACGTTAATCCATGCATTGAAAAACAAAGGTTTATCAAAAGGTTTAGCCTCTCTTTGTATTGGTGGTGGTGAAGCTACAGCGATTGCGGTTGAAATGTTTTAGACCATTAAGTTCGCTGTTATTTTCAGGTAATGCTGATAAAAATTAAATTTTTAAAGCCGCTATGTTAAGTCATTGCGGCTTTTTTATTAATGTTCGATTGATTGCACAGAGGTATTTTGAACAAAGACAAGGGTTTTAGCTAGTGGAGTAGTGCGATAATTTTTTCACCATAAAGCTCAAGTTTTGTTTTACCTATACCATTAACGTTTAATAGTTGCGCTGAGTTTTTGGGATTAGCTCTGGCTATATCCATTAAGGTAGCGTCATGAAAAATAACGAATGATGGTACATTTCTCTCTTTTGCCCATAATGCTCTTTGTTGCTTGAGCTTTTCAAATACGGTTTCTTCTTGTGCTGATAAATTGCTGGCATTAGGTTGTTTTGATTTTCGCGCAAGCTTTGCCTTACCGTATTCTTTTACCTTGAGTTGTATGGTCAGTTCGCCTTTTAATAAAGGTCGAGATTTTTCAGTGAGTTTTAAAGCGCCATATTCCATTTCTACGGCTAAATATCCCATTGAGATGAGTTGTCTAAACACCGTTTGCCATTCCTCTGCTTTGTGCTCTTTACCAATACCATAGGTAGAAAGTTGTTGGTGATTGACCTGGGTAATTTTAGGGGTTTGCTTACCTAGCAAGACATCAATTTGGTGGCCTACGCCAAATCTTTGGCCCGTTCGATAAACCGTTGAAAGCGCTTTTCTAGCGGCAGCAGTGCCATCCCATGTTATGGGGGGATTCAAACAGTTATCACAATTCCCACAAGGCTCAGCTAACGTTTCACCAAAATAATTGAGTAATACTTGCCGGCGGCAAGAGCACACTTCGCAATAACCAAGCAGGGCATCAATTTTACGTTGAGTTATAAACTTGAACTGTTCATTACCAGTACTTTGACTTGTCATTTGTTTTAGCTTAATAACATCTTGCATGCCATACGCTAACCAAGTATTGGCGGGCATACCATCACGGCCTGCTCGGCCAGTTTCTTGGTAGTAGGCCTCAATACTTTTAGGCAAATTTAAATGGGCAACAAACCTAACATCGGGTTTATCAATACCCATACCAAAGGCAATGGTGGCAACGATTATGATGCCGTCTTCTCTGAGAAAACGTTGTTGATTGCTATCTTTAATATTATTAGCCAAACCTGCATGATAAGGCAAAGCAACTTTTCCTTGTTCACTCAGCCATTTAGCTGTGGCCTCAACAGATTTTCTTGAAAGACAATAAACGATACCGGCATCATTGTTATGTTCGGTATTGATAAATTTAAGGAGCTGTTCTTTGTTATTTTTTTGTTCACTGATCCGATACTGAATATTGGGTCTGTCAAAACTATGAACAAAGATTTTAGCAGCCGTTAAATTTAATACTTGAACAATTTCATCTCGCGTTTTCATATCCGCTGTCGCTGTTAAGGCAATTTTAGGCGTGTGGGGATATCGCTGGCTGATAATGGACAGTTGTTGGTATTCAGGTCTGAAATCGTGACCCCATTGTGAAACACAATGTGCTTCATCAAAGGCAAAGAGTGCAATGGTAATATTATCAATAAGGTTTAGAAAATAATCACTCAATAGTCGCTCTGGCGCAACGTACAATAAGTCGACATTGCCTGATATTATTAGCTGCTCGACACGATTTTGTTCTTCATGGTCCTGCGACGAATTTAAAAACTCTGCTTTTACGCCTTGTAGTTTTAGCGCATCAACTTGATCTTTCATTAACGCTATTAGTGGCGACACCACTATGCCTACGCCATCACGGACTATCGCTGGAATTTGATAGCATAATGACTTTCCACCACCGGTTGGCATAAGCGTAAAAACATCTGCGCCACTGATTAATTCACTAATTATTTTCGCTTGTTGATGTCGAAAGTCAGCGTAACCAAAGGTATTTTGTAAAACCGATTTTGCCGTATTGATATCCATATTGATTTCCTTTTTAACGCTAGACAAGTCAGTGAAATTAAATAGCATAGATTAAGTGATATTAAGTGGTGAGTATTAAATAGCGGGTTAAAAGTTAAGTATAGATGATGTTATCGCGTAACCTTGAGTATAGCAGGCAATGATTATTTACTTTTAACGAGCAATTATATGATAAAGGTATCATCAACGCCCTTATAAATGAAGGTGAGTAAAATTAGACTACTATAGTGAACCCTTTGCTATTGTGGTCAACAGTTAGCTATTGGCTAAATAAATTGCTAATACTCGTACTGCTAGTTATTTTTTTAAGCACTGTGACGAGAGTCACGATATTGCTTTGGTGACATTCCTAGCGACTTTTTAAACAGGCGTGAAAAATAGTAAGGGTCGCTATATCCCAAGCCCTCACTAATATCTTTAATAGTCTGTGAGCTATTATCAAGCTCAGAGCAGGCGCGTTGAATTTTCATATTAATAAAGTGCTGTATTGGTGATGTATCGGTGAGTTCTTTAAACTTCTTTGAAAAATGAAATTTAGATAGCTGGCTGTAATGCGCTAATGTATCCAAACTCAATTCTTGATGAAGATTATTGCGCATTAAACGTTCGACCGCATCAATATCAAAAGTAGAACTTTTATTAAAGTCAGTTAAACGCAACTGTAATGCCAAAAAGCTTAAGGTTTGCTGTAAAATATGTACCGCGTGAATAACATTAGTAGCGGTATAGCCGCGGCGACCTAGCGCTAATAAATTGTCAAAATCTCGGATCACTTCATCTACATTCCCAACGTGTGCTAGGCCATCATCCATTTTCATTAATAAACGTTCGGCAAAATTACTGGCGAGATCGCCTTTAAAATTTAACCAATAGACTTTTCCTGACTTGTTTTTAATTTCACTGTTATTTTCTCTGTTAATGGCGGTAAATTTAAAACTCGCATTGGCTGGTATAATAACAAGATCGCCCGATTTAACTTCTCTGACTTTGTTTTTATAGTCTAGAGTTGCGCTAGTTGATTGACAATAAAGTAAGCTGTGATGGTCACTGTTTTTTTTATTTATTTGATAAGAAATATCTGAATGCTTCCCAAGCGATAACGGATAAAGACTGGAGGTTAGCGGATGAACTTGCAATTTTTTCAATAAAAAAACGGGAATAAGTAAACGAATATCATCAATGATAGTTGCTGTTTTTATCGGCTTTGCTGACTTTGATTGTTGAAGCATAATTAATAAGCTACGCGTTTTTATTCCATAACAAGATAGTCCATCAAATTAGCAATAAAATCAATGTTAATACCATTTTCTTTATGATTTAATATTATTAATAAAAAATTTAAATAGCAATTCAGCACCAAAAATTACACCTACAAATATTACACCTATAATGGTGAGTAAGTTAATAAAAGAGAATTCAAAATGACAACTGAAAGATACCAACTCAAGAATAAAATTAGAATTGTCACTGCCGCATCACTTTTTGATGGGCACGATGCTGCGATTAATATTATGCGCCGAATTTTACAATCAAGTGGTGCTGAAGTTATTCATTTGGGCCATGACCGCAGTGTTGAAGAAGTGGTTAATACCGCGATTCAAGAAGATGCTAATGCTATTGCGATGACTTCTTATCAAGGTGGGCATAACGAATATTTTAAATATATGTACGACTTACTTAAAGAACGAGGTTGTGAACATATTCGTATCGTTGGCGGCGGCGGTGGCGTGATATTACCTGACGAAATTAAAATGCTACAAGATTATGGTATTACCCGTATTTATTCTCCGGATGACGGTCGTGCACTAGGTTTATTAGGCATGATTGATGACATGTTAGAGCGCTGTGATTTTAAAACTGGCGTCAATGTTAAAAAAGACGATGTTGCTAATTTAAAGAAAAATGACAAACAAGCCATTGCGCGTTTAATTTCAGCGGCTGAAAATGCGCCAAAAGAAAATAAAGCCGACTTAGAGAAAATTCGTAAAATTGCCTCAGCAAGTAAAACACCTGTATTAGGTATTACTGGTACCGGTGGTGCGGGTAAATCTTCGCTGGTTGATGAATTAATCCGTCGCTTTTTAATGGCGACAGCAGACAGCAAAATTGCCATTGTTTCGGTTGACCCGTCTAAGCGTAAAACCGGTGGTGCATTACTCGGTGACCGAATTCGTATGAATGCGGTAAACAATGATCGCGTTTACATGCGTTCGTTAGCCACACGTCAGTCAAACTTGGCGTTGTCTGTTTATGTTAATGACACCTTAGAAATTTTAAAAGCGACCGATTTCGATTTAATTATTCTAGAAACTTCGGGTATTGGTCAATCAGATACCGAAATTGAAGAACATTCAGATGTTTCTTTATATGTAATGACGCCAGAGTATGGCGCGGCAACACAATTAGAAAAAATCGATATGCTCGATTTTGCTGATATTATTGCGCTCAATAAGTTTGATAAACGGGGCGCTTTAGATGCCCTGCGTGACGTGAAAAAACAATATAAACGTAACCGTGGCATGTTTGAAGCCGGTGATGATGAAGTACCAGTATATGGAACGATAGCTTCACAATTTAACGACCGTGGTATGACCGAATTATATAATGCGGTGATCACAGCATTAAACACTAAAGCGGGCTTAATTGTTGGCGATATTCTCTCTACCGAAGGCACATTAGCCAATAAAAGTAGCGTGATCCCAGGTAATCGTATTCGTTATTTATCTGAAATATCAGAAAGTAATCGCGGTTATGATGCTTGGGTTGAAAAACAAACAACGGTTGCACAAAAACTTTATGGTATTCATCAGGCGATTGAAACGGCAAAAGACACTGAAACGGTGGTTTCTGCTGATTTAGTGACGCAACTTGAAGCGCTTTATACTCAAGTCGAATTAGACTTAGACCCTAAAAACAAATTATTACTCGAGCAATGGGCGACTAAAGTTCAGCGTTATAAAGACCCTGAATTTAAATTTAAAGTACGAGACAAAGAACTGTCGATAGCCACTCATTCAAAATCACTTTCTGGTAGCGATATCCCTAAAATTAGTATGCCTAAATATCAGGGGTGGGGCGATATCTTAAAGTGGAACTTACAAGAAAATGTACCGGGTGAATTTCCGTATACCGCTGGTTTATTCCCCTTTAAGCGTGAAGGTGAAGACCCAACACGTATGTTCGCGGGTGAAGGCGGCCCAGAAAGAACCAACCGTCGTTTTCATTATGTTTCAAAAGGTATGCCGGCTAAACGCTTATCAACAGCATTTGATTCAGTGACCCTATACGGTAACGATCCGGCTATTCGTCCTGATATTTATGGAAAAATAGGTAATGCCGGCGTTTCTATTTGTTGTTTAGATGATGCCAAGAAACTGTATTCTGGTTTTGACTTAGCCCATGCGATGACGTCGGTTTCCATGACCATTAATGGCCCTGCGCCGATGTTGTTAGGTTTTTTCTTGAATACCGCTATCGATCAACAATGTGAGCGTTTTATTACCGAAAATGGTTTGGAAAAAGAAGTAGCCGCAACCATAGCTAAAATTTATAAAGACAAAGGTTGTGAACGTCCAAGCTATCAAGGTGAATTACCCGATGGCAACGACGGTTTAGGTTTGATGTTAATTGGTGTTACTGGCGATCAAGTTTTACCTCCAGCGGTATATCAAGCGATAAAAGCTAAAACCTTAACGCTAGTGCGTGGCACGGTACAAGCCGATATTTTAAAAGAAGATCAAGCGCAAAATACCTGTATTTTCTCCACTGAATTTGCCCTACGTTTAATGGGTGATGTGCAAGAGTACTTTATTGAAAAAGGTGTGCGTAATTTCTATTCAGTGTCTATTTCTGGCTATCATATAGCAGAAGCTGGTGCGAATCCGATCACTCAATTGGCGTTAACGTTGGCAAACGGTTTTACTTTTGTTGAATATTACCTAAGCCGCGGTATGGACATTAATGAATTTGGTCCTAACTTATCGTTTTTCTTCTCAAACGGTATCGACCCAGAATACGCTGTCATTGGCCGAGTGGCTCGTCGTATTTGGTCAAAAGCGATGAAGAATAAATATGGTGCCAATGCTCGTGCACAAATGCTGAAATATCATATTCAAACATCGGGTCGTTCATTGCATGCTCAAGAAATTGATTTCAATGATATTCGTACCACATTACAAGCACTTTATGCGATAAACGATAACTGTAACTCTTTGCATACTAATGCTTATGATGAAGCTATTACCACGCCTACCGAAGACAGTGTTCGTCGCGCGATGGCGATTCAATTAATCATCAACCGTGAATTAGGACTTTCTAAAAATGAAAACCCTATTCAAGGCGCGTTTATTATAGAAGAGTTAACTGACTTAGTTGAAGATGCGGTATTAACTGAATTTGATCGTATTAACGAACGTGGTGGTGTACTTGGTGCCATGGAAACTATGTATCAGCGTGGAAAAATTCAAGAAGAAAGTATGTATTACGAGCATTTAAAGCACTCAGGTGAATATCCTATTATAGGCGTAAATACTTTCCTTAGTTCAACGGGCTCGCCAACGATTGTGCCTGAAGAAGTTATTCGCGCTACCGAAGAAGAAAAAACTTATCAAATTGATATGTTAGCGAGTTTAAACAAAGCTAATGCAGCAGAAGTAGAAGTCTTACTGAAGCGTTTACAAACAGCCGCCATTAATCATGAAAATATTTTTGAATTAATGATGGATGCTTGTAAGGTTTGTTCTTTAGGGCAAATTGTCAGTTCATTATTTGAAGCAGGCGGTCAATATCGTCGCAATATGTAACACGAGTAGATAGTCAGTTTATTAGATTAGAGTAAAGTAGTGCCTGTGCACTACTTATGCTTTGATGTTAATTCTTCATACACCTTTATTTAGATAATTGAATAGGAATAATTATGTCAACGTTGATCACGGAGTTAAGGCAAGTACCAGAAAAATTTACGGCTTTTCGTATTCATCAAATACAAGAGGGTGATAAGAAAAAAATCACCAGTGGGTTTGAGCAAGTTGGTATTGATGATTTAACCGCAGGTGAAGTGGTTATTAAAGTCGCCTATTCAGACATTAATTATAAAGATGCTCTAGCTGCCACAGGGAAAGGAAGAATCTTACGTACTTATCCCTTAGTAGGCGGTATTGATTTGTCGGGTGTTGTGGTTAGCTCTGTTGATGACAGGTTTGAAGCCGGCGATAAAGTGCTGGTTTGCGGCGCACAATTATCTGAACTCTATGATGGTGGTTACAGTGAGTATGCGCGGGTAAAAGCAGATTCAGTCGTGGCATTGCCAACAGGCATGAGTTTACGTGATGCGATGGCACTCGGTACCGCAGGATATACTGCCGCTCTTGCTATTCAGCGTATGGAAGATAATGGTCAAATTCCAGAGCGAGGTCCTATTGTCGTCACTGGCGCTACCGGTGGTGTTGGTAGTTTTGCTATTAATATGCTGTCAAATATTGGTTATGAAGTGATTGCTTTTACGGGTAAAACAGAACAAGAAGATTATTTAAAAGCGCTCGGTGCGGCTAAACTTATTAGTCGTCATGATATTGAAATGGGCAGCAAACCGCTAGAAAATGCACAGTGGGGTGGGGCGGTCGATAGTGTTGGCGGTGAAACGTTAGCTTGGTTAACACGCACCACTCATGTTTGGGGAAATATTGCTTCAATTGGTTTAGCCGGTGGCTTCAAATTAGAGACCACTGTTATGCCCTTTATATTAAGAGGCGTGAGCCTACTTGGTATTAACTCAGTCGAAATGCCACTTTCAGTGCGCACGCAAGGATGGAAAAGATTAGCAACAGATTTAAAACCAACAAAACTTGATCTGATTTCTCCTACGACCATTGAATTTCGAGACTTAGGGAATGCATTTGACGCTTACGTCGATGGCACGGTTACCGGACGAACTGTCGTAGCGATTGATGCTAGTCTTTAAATAGCTATCAAAGAGAACATTAACCCGTAAAAAATCGGAGCTAAATTAAATGACAGATGTGATATTTAAAGAGTTAAGCAGCAATAATAATAAACTGATAGCTATAGCAGAACTTAATGCGCCTAAATCGCTTAATGCATTAAATCTTTCGATGATTAAGCTGTTAACCAAAAAACTGTCGTCTTGGCAGCAAGATGACAATATCGCGATGGTTATTTTACAGGGCGCGGGTGAAAAAGCGTTTTGTGCTGGTGGAGATGTTGTTAGCCTGTATCACTATTTACACGAACTAGACACACCAATAGATGATGATGTCATTACATCAGGCTTCGCTAATGAATTTTTTAGTGAAGAATATGTACTTGACCAATTAATTCATAATTTTAATAAACCCATTATGATCTGGGGAGATGGTTATATCATGGGCGGCGGCATAGGTTTATTTGCTGGTGCCAGTCATCGTGTAACCACAGAGCGCACTTTGATGGCAATGCCAGAAGTATCAATAGGGCTATTTCCTGATGTAGGGTCGAGTTGGTTTTTAAATAAAACACCAGAAGATCTTGGTTTGTTTTTAGGGATCACCGGTGCTGTGTTTAATGCCGTAGATGCTAATTATCTTGGCTTGTCGGATTATATTATTGATAGTTCATCTAAAAATGGTGTTTTTGATCACTTACTAACAGTTGACTGGCAAGACAATAATCGAAATCACTCTCTGCTAAAGCAAGCATTGACCGAGTTTTCGAACCGTTTTGAACACCATTTACCCAATGAGGTAAAAAACAATGAAGTGGCTATAGCAAAATTATTAGCTTTCGATAATATTGCTGATATACACACAGCGATTTTAAATGTACAAACAGACAATAATTGGCTGAATAAGGCAAAAAACAAATTACTGGCGGGTAGCCCATTGAGTGCTTGTATTATATATAGGCAGTTACAAACGACTAAAACGCTAAGTTTGAGTGAATGTTTTACTTCAGAGTTAAATTTAATCCTTCGTTGTTGTCAGTATACTGAAGCTCGCGAAGGTATTAGGGCATTATTAGTCGATAAAGACAAAAATCCAAATTGGGCTTTTTCAAATATTAGTGATGTTGACCATAAATTAGTTGATTGGTTTTTTAGCGCTATCAACGAAAAAATATAATAGAGATAAAGGAAAAACAATGGATTTGAATGATAAAGTTATCGTCATCACCGGCGGTGGACAAGGCCTAGGACGTTCTATGGCTATTAGCTTAGCAACGAATGGTGCTAAATTAGCGTTAATAGATTTAAATGAAACGTTACTACAAGAAACAGTAAAACTTATTGAAGCAGCAGGTTCATCGGCAAAGTATTATTTAGCCAACGTCACCAATGAAAGTGAAGTAGAAGCTATTTTTAGCCAGATTAATGATGATTTTTCGGGTATCGACGGCTTAATTAACAACGCCGGCATTTTACGTGACGGTATGTTCGTTAAAGCTAAAGATGGAGTCGTTGCTAAGAAAATGTCATTGGATCAGTTTCAATCAGTCATCGATGTTAATTTAACGGGGGTTTTCTTATGTGGTCGCGAAGCTGCTGTTCACATGATTGAAGGTAAACGTAAAGGTGTCATTATTAATATGTCGTCCATCGCAAGAGCCGGTAATATGGGACAAACCAATTATGCTGCATCTAAAGCGGGTGTTGTCGCGATGACCGTTACTTGGGCGCGCGAGTTAGGGCGTCATGGTATTCGCGTTGGTGCTATTGCCCCTGGTGTTATTCGCACCGCAATGACTGATGCGATGAAACCAGAAATGCGTGACCGTTTAGAAAAAATGAAACCTGTTGGCCGCTTAGGTGAAGCAGATGAAATTGCTCACACCGTAAAGTATATTTTTGAAAATGAGTTTTTTACCGGCCGTGTCGTAGAAATTGATGGCGGTCTTTGCATGTAACAATTATCTGCTGTTTATTAACAGCAGATATTGAGCAAAATGTCGTTCTTAGATATCTATGCTGCAAAGCATTTGTGAATTCGTGCAGCAAAAGATTTAAGAACGATGGCTTAATTAATTAATCTATCAAAAAACCTATCATTAGCCGCTGAGTCAAAAGAAATTAACTATGAAAAAAGCACTGTTTTTAGACAGGGACGGCATTATCAATGTTGACCATGGTTACGTTTATAAAAAAGAAGCATTTGAATTTGTCGAAGATATCTTTACTGTTTGTTTGGATGCGCACAATAAAGGTTATGAAATATTTGTCATTACTAACCAATCGGGTATTGCTAGAGGCAAATATACTGTTGAGCAATTTAATCAACTGACTCTGTGGATGGTAAAGCAATTTAAATCGAAAGGGATCGTAATTGCAGATGTCTATCATTGCCCTCATCATCCAGATAAAGGCGTTGGTGAATACAAGGTGGCCTGTGATTGTAGAAAACCAGAACCTGGTATGATTTTATCAGCTGCTAAAAAGCATGACATTGATTTGGCAAAGAGTATTTTTATTGGTGATAAAGTATCAGATATGCAGGCTGCTGAGCGTGCTGGTATAAAAAGTAGGATATTGCTTGTTGATCAATATAGCGATAATGAGGCGATTAAAGCAGACCGTATCAATAAAATTAGCGAAGCTAGCGCGTATATTAGCTAAATTGTTCGATAAATAAGCGAACAAACGTTTATTTCAAAGTTATTACAAAAAAGGGTTGACGCCCAGCGAGAAATGTCTAGAATGCGCTCCAGTTCCAAGGGGTTCAGTCAAAACGAACCACGAAAGAGCTGTTTTGATAAGTTATCTACATCACTTTAGGGTAAAGTAGTTAACTTAACGTTTTATAGATAAGGTTTGAA
>NZ_JACGWC010000074.1:0-1111 GCF_014077545.1 Colwellia sp. BRX10-1 | reverse complement strand
GCAATTATGCGATGATTTTAGATACAACACCAGCACCAACAGTACGACCACCTTCACGGATAGCGAAGCGTAAACCTTCATCCATCGCTACTGGGTTGATTAGCTCTACAACAAATTTCAAGTTGTCGCCAGGCATTACCATTTCAACACCTTCAGGAAGCTCTACAGCACCTGTGATATCTGTTGTACGGAAGTAAAACTGTGGACGGTATCCTTTAAAGAATGGTGTATGACGACCACCTTCATCTTTACTTAACACGTATACTTCTGATTCGAATTTTGTATGAGGTGAAATTGAACCAGGCTTACATAATACTTGACCACGTTCAACGTCTTCACGCTTAAGACCACGTAAAAGAACACCACAGTTCTCGCCAGCACGACCTTCGTCTAGAAGCTTACGGAACATTTCAACACCAGTACAAGTAGATTTTTGAGTATCACGGATACCAACAACTTCTACTTCTTCACCAATTTTGATGATACCGCGTTCAACACGACCAGTAACAACAGTACCACGACCAGCAATTGAGAATACATCTTCGATAGGCATGATGAATGCTCCGTCGATTGCACGCTCTGGCTCTGGAATGTAGTTATCTAATTGATCAGCAAGTTCGATGATTTTTGCTTCCCACTTTTCGTCGCCTTGAAGAGCGCCTAAAGCTGAACCTTGAATTACCGGTAAATCATCACCTGGGAAGTCATATTCAGAAAGAAGTTCACGAATTTCCATTTCTACTAATTCTAGTAATTCTTCGTCATCTACAACATCACATTTGTTCATGAATACGATGATATATGGAACACCAACCTGACGTGATAACAAGATGTGCTCACGTGTTTGTGGCATAGGACCATCTGTAGCAGCAACTACTAAGATAGCGCCATCCATTTGTGCAGCACCGGTGATCATGTTTTTGATGTAATCGGCGTGACCAGGACAATCTACGTGTGCGTAGTGACGAACTTCTGTATCGTACTCGATGTGAGAAGTATTGATTGTAATACCACGCTCACGCTCTTCAGGAGCATTATCGATTTGTGCGAAATCTTTAACTTCACCACCGTGTACTTTAGTTAATACTGCAGAGATAGCAGCTGTTAAAGT
>NZ_JACGWC010000039.1:0-25350 GCF_014077545.1 Colwellia sp. BRX10-1 | reverse complement strand
GAACACGTACTCCGTCATCCTGAACACGTACTCCGTCATCCTGAATCCGTACTCCGTCATTCTGAACCCAACTTCCGTCATCCTGAACTTGTTTCAGGATCTCGACCTTAAAAACTCAAAGCCCAGATACTGAAATAAATTCAGCATGACGAGAGTGGATATTGGAATAAATTCAGCATGCACTCAAACGCCATCATTATGAACCCAACCTCCGTCATCCTGAACTTGTTTCAGGATCTCGACATTAACAACTCAAAGACCAGATACTGAAATAAATTCAGTATGACGATAGTGGATACTGAAATAAATTCAGTATCCACTCAAACGCCATCATTCTGAACCCAACTTCCGTCATCCTGAACTTGTTTCAGGATCTCGACCTTAACAACCCAAAGCCCAGATACTGAAATAAATTCAGCATGACGTGAGTGGATATTGAAATAAATTCAGTATGACGAGAGTGGATACTGAAATAAATTCAGTATGACGAGAATGGATACTGAAATAAATTCAGCATGACGAGAATGGAGACTGAAATAAACTACTTGATAATTTTGGAGAAAAATTGATTTACACTTAGTGATGGATGAGTGTATTTACGCTATATCTCAAATGCATATTCAAGCACGAAAGTTTATTAAGCCTACAATGAACAATGCATTAAGTATTTTCAAAAAGAGAAAAATAAGTATAGAAAAACAATATGGTAAGATTTAACTAATATCTGTTTATATGAAAGTAATATTAGATTACTGTCGCTTGATGTTGAATGGTTTAATGTTGTTCCCTACATTCAGGAAAAATATTCAGTTGCATTGAATTATCTGAATATTAAGCACAGCACGTATTAATAAAAAACCCGCAATCTCTATGCGAGAATGCGGGTTTTTATTAAGAATTACAAATTAGCAGCGCTAGCTTACCAACCTGTTTTCTCTTTAAGTGCTACGCCGATATCAGCTAAAGAACGAACAGTTTTAACACCAGCCGCTTCTAATGCTGCAAATTTCTCATCAGCAGTACCTTTACCACCGGCGATAATCGCGCCAGCGTGACCCATACGCTTACCTTCTGGTGCAGTAACACCAGCAATGTAAGATACAACAGGTTTAGTAACGTGTGCTTTGATATATTCAGCCGCTTCTTCTTCAGCAGTTCCGCCAATTTCACCAATCATTACAATTGCTTCAGTTTGTGGATCATTTTGGAACATTTCCAATACGTCGATGAAGTTAGTTCCTGGGATCGGGTCACCACCAATACCTACACAAGTAGATTGGCCAAAACCTGCATCAGTTGTTTGCTTAACGGCTTCGTACGTTAACGTACCAGAACGTGAAACAATACCTACTTTACCAGGCTTGTGGATGTGACCAGGCATGATACCAATCTTAGTTTCGCCAGGAGTAATAACACCTGGGCAGTTAGGACCGATCATACGAACGCCAGATTGATCAAGCTTAGCTTTAACGTCAACCATATCTAAAGTAGGAATACCTTCAGTGATAGTAACGATAAGCTCGATGCCTGCATCAATTGCTTCTAAAATTGCATCTTTACAGAAAGGAGCTGGAACGTAAATAACTGTTGCTGTTGCGCCAGTTGCTTCTACAGCTTCACGTACTGTGTTAAATACTGGTAGGCCTAAATGCGTTTGACCGCCTTTACCTGGGCTTACGCCACCGACCATTTGTGTACCGTATTCAAGTGCTTGTTCTGAATGGAATGTACCTTGACCACCGGTAAAACCTTGACAGATTACTTTAGTATCTTTATTAATTAAGATAGACATTATTTGCCCTCCGCAGCTGCTACAACTTTAGTCGCTGCATCAGTTAATGACTCAGCAGCAATGATATCTAAGCCAGATTTTTTAAGAACTTCACGACCTTCTTCAGCATTTGTACCTTCTAAACGTACAACTACAGGTACTTTAACGCCTACATCTTTAACTGCAGCGATAATACCTTCAGCAATCATGTCACAACGTACGATGCCACCAAAGATGTTAACTAAAACAGCTTTAACGTTGTCGTCAGAAAGAATGATTTTGAATGCTTCAGAAACACGTTCTTTCGTTGCTCCGCCGCCAACATCTAGGAAGTTAGCTGGCTTGCCGCCGTGTAAATTAACGATATCCATAGTACCCATTGCTAGGCCTGCACCGTTAACCATACAACCAACGTTACCGTCTAAGGCTACGTAGTTTAATTCAAAACGTGCAGCATGAGCTTCACGTTCATCTTCTTGAGATGGATCATGGAACGCGCGCATTTTAGGTTGACGGTATAAAGCATTACCATCGATACCAATTTTGCCGTCTAAACAGTGAAGATTACCTTCGTCAGTAATAACTAACGGGTTGATTTCTAATAAAGCGAAATCGAAATCTTCAAACATTTTTGCAAGACCTAAAAAGATCTTAACAAATTGCTTCATTTGCGTCGGGTTTAAACCTAACTTAAAACCTAATTCACGAGCTTGGTACGGTTGAGCACCAACAAGTGGATCGATTTCAGCTTGGTGAATTAACTCAGGCGTTTCTTCAGCAATCTTCTCAATATCAACACCGCCTTCAGTAGAGGCCATGAATACTACTCTACGACTAGCGCGGTCAACAACAGCACCAAGATATAATTCGTTAGCAATATCTGTACAGCTTTCTACTAAAATTTTAGCAACTGGCTGACCGTTAGCGTCAGTTTGGTAAGTAACTAAGTTCTTACCTAACCAGTTTTGAGCAAAATCTTTGATTTCTTGCTTAGATTTAACTAGCTTAACGCCGCCAGCTTTACCGCGACCGCCCGCGTGAACTTGAGTTTTAACAACCCACATAGTGCCGCCGATTTTATCAGCCGCTTCTGCCGCTTCCTGAGGTGTATCGCAAGCGAAACCTTCAGAAACTGGTAAACCATATTCAGCGAATAATTGTTTCGCTTGATACTCATGCAAATTCATGGTGTATTTCCATTTATCTGTGAATGATAATGACAGCTGTTCTTAGTTATAAATATGAGTAAAATCTTAATTTTAATCATAAATATAAATAAAATTCGCTATCATCGAAAAAAGTTGATCGATTATAGTATAAAAGCTCTAAGGAACAAAGTCCCCAGAGCTAATACTATAGTCTAAATCAAAAGATTTAATATTCTCGATTATATATCAAGAAGTAGACGTGTTGGATCTTCTAACAAGTCTTTAATTGCCACTAAAAAGCCAACAGATTCTTTACCATCAATTAAACGATGATCATAAGAAAGTGCTAAGTACATCATAGGAAGTATTTCAACTTTTCCATCAACAGCCATAGGTCTGTCTTGGATCTTATGCATACCTAAAATAGCCGCTTGCGGTAAGTTTAAAATAGGTGTTGAAAGTAGTGAACCAAAAACACCACCGTTAGTAATTGTGAAATTACCGCCGGTCATATCTTCAATTGAAAGCTTTCCGTCGCGACCTTTTATTGCTAAGTCACGAATACCATTTTCAATCGCTGCCATACCTAATTGATCTGCATCACGTAATACTGGTGTTACTAAGCCACGCGGCGTAGAAACAGCAATTGAGATGTCAAAAAAGTTATGATAAACAATATCGTCACCATCGATTGATGCATTAACCGCTGGAAAGCGTTTCAATGCTTCAGTAACCGCTTTAACATAAAATGACATAAAGCCTAAACGCGTATCATGCGTCTTCTCAAAAAGATCTTTATATTGCTTACGAAGATCCATAATTGGCTTCATGTTAACTTCGTTAAACGTTGTTAGCATTGCCGTTGAGTTTTTAGCTTCTAATAAACGTTTGGCAATTGTCTTGCGTAAACGTGTCATAGGTACACGTTTTTGTGTACGTTCACCTAAATCTTGTGCAACAGGCGTCGCGGCAGCAGTTTTTGCCGCTGGAGCTGGAGCTGCAGGTTTATTAGCCGCTGCTTCAACATCTTCTTTAGAAATACGTCCACCTTTACCTGTACCTCTAACATTAGCAGCTGTTAAGCCTTTTTCTGTCATTAAACGACGAACAGAAGGGCTAGCTAATTCATCAGAGCTAATCGCATCTTCTGAAGTAGCTGCAGGAGCACTTGCTGTTGCGCCCGCATTAAGTTGGCCAATAACTTGTGAACCTAATACCGTGTCACCTTCGACGTGGATTATCTTACCAATCACACCATTGTCTTGAGCAACAACTTCTAGAACAACTTTATCCGTTTCGATATCAACCAAGTTTTGGTCAACAGAAACTGTATCACCCTCAGCAACATGCCAAGTAGCAACTGTTGCATCAGCAACAGACTCAGGTAAAACCGGTACGATGATGTCGATAACTTTCACTGCTGTTGCCGCCGCAGGAGCTGATTTTGCCGCTGCTGCAGGTTTTGCCGCTGCAGGAGCTGAAACATCAGCTGATGCATCGCCTTCAGTGAGGATTGCAATTACTTGCTCGCCCAATACTGTTGCGCCTTCGGCTTGAGAAATCTCAGTGATCACTCCATCAACGACAGCTTGTACTTCAAGCACAACTTTGTCAGTTTCAATATCTACTAATACTTGGTCACGTGAAACTTTATCACCTACTTGAACATGCCAAGTAGCTACGGTTGCATCAGCAACAGATTCAGGTAAAACGGGAACCTTAATTTCGGTTGTCATTTATTTTATTCCTTACTCACTAGTCTTCAACAGATAGCGCGTCATTGACTAGCGCTTGTTGTTCTTTTACATGGACAGACATATAACCTACAGCTGGTGCTGCAGAGGCCTTACGACCAGCATATGTCAAATAAGTACCTTCAGGTATTGCCGCTCTAAAGTGATGCTGTGAACAATACCATGCACCTTGGTTTTGCGGTTCTTCCTGACACCAAACGAATTGCTTAACATGCTGGTATTTGGCCAACTCTGCTTGAAGCTCTTCTTCTGGAAATGGATATAGCTGCTCGATTCGAATGATAACAACATTTTCTTGCTCACTCTTGCGACGCTGATCAAGTAATTCATAGTAAACTTTACCACTACAAAAAACGACACGTGTCACTTTTTTCGGATCGATATCGTCAACTTCACCAATGACATTATGGAACACACCCGTCGATAGCTCTTCTAATGAAGAGACCGCTAAAGGATGTCTTAATAATGACTTAGGCGACATAACAACCAATGGACGACGCATAGGACGAACAACTTGTCGACGCAGCATATTAAATACTTGCGCAGGTGTTGATGGCACACAAACTTGCATATTATGATCGGCACAAAGTTGTAAGAAGCGCTCTAATCGTGCAGATGAATGCTCAGGACCTTGACCTTCATAGCCATGAGGTAACAACATAGTTAAACCACATAAACGGCCCCACTTTTGCTCACCTGAACTAATAAATTGGTCAAAGACTACTTGTGCACAGTTAGCAAAATCACCAAATTGCGCTTCCCAAATAGTAAGCCCTGCAGGCTCTGCTGTGGTATAGCCATATTCAAAGGCAACCACTGATACTTCTGACAACACTGAGTCATGAATATCGAATGGACCTTGTCCTTCGCGAATATTTTGCAAAGGTAAGTATTTGCTAGCATCATCTTGGTTATGTAAAACAGCATGACGATGGAAAAAAGTACCGCGACCAGAGTCTTGCCCAGTAATACGAACACGTTTACCTAAATCAACAACCGAGGCATAAGCTAAGTTTTCTGCCATACCCCAATCGAGTAATTTTTCACCCGATGCCATTTTAACGCGATCATCGTATATCTTCTTAACACGACCTTGTACAGGATGAGACTCAGGATATGTTGACAATTTACCGGCAAGTTCTTTCAGCTTTTCAACAGAAATTTCTTTATCGTAATCATCGTCCCACTCATGGCCAAGGTATGGAGTCCAATCGACAGAATGCTCTGTCATAGGTCGCCATTGTTCAACCGTACACTGACCTTCGTCTAGCAATTTACGATAATAAGAGGTTAATTCATTCGACTTATCTAAATTGATTGAACCCTCAGTATCAAGTTGCTGTGCATAGAGTTGACGAGGTGTTGGGTGTTTCTTAATTTTTTTGTACATCAATGGCTGCGTTGCACTAGGCTCATCAGCTTCATTGTGACCATGACGACGGTAGCAAACAAGGTCGATAACGACATCGCGCTTAAATTCGTTGCGATAATCAAGGGCAATTTGTGTTGCCAAGATAACAGCTTCTGGGTCATCGCCATTAACATGAAGAATCGGTGCTGAAACCATTTTTGCTATTTCAGTACAATATTCACCACTGCGCGTATCTGCAGGATTTGACGTTGTAAAACCAACCTGATTATTGACAACGATACGTATCGTTCCGCCAACTTTAAATGCACGTGCTTGTGACATATTAAAAGTTTCTTGAACCACCCCCTGACCGGCAATAGCAGCGTCACCATGAATCGTAACCGGAAGAACCGTATCACCGACTTTATCACCACGTCTGTCTTGACGCGCACGGACTGAGCCAATAACAACAGGGTTAACAATTTCTAGATGCGATGGATTAAAGGCCAAAGCTAAATGAACATTGCCACCAGGCGTTACAAAATCTGATGAATAACCTTGGTGATATTTAACATCACCTGAAGATAAAATTTCATCGTGCTTACCGCCAAACTCGTCAAATAACTTTGACGGATTTTTACCCATCACGTTAACTAAGACATTTAAGCGGCCACGGTGAGCCATACCAATAACAACTTCTTTAGTGCCTTGCGTACCAGCACGAGTAATAAGCTCTTTTAGCATAGGTATTAACGCATCACCACCTTCAAGGGAGAAACGTTTAGCGCCTGGAAACTTAGCTCCAAGGTATTTACAAATACCATCGGCAGCGATAAGACCTTTAAGAATTTCTTCTTTTTGGTCGACAGAAAATTTTGCTTGCGACTGAACAGACTCTAAACGTTGTTGGATCCAACGTTTTTCATCGGTGTCAGTAATGTGCATATATTCAGCACCGATAGAACCACAGTAAGTAGTTTTAAGGGCATTGTATAAGTCACCTAACTTCATCGCATCTTGAGAAGTAGCAAATGAGCCGACGTTGAACTCTGTATCAAAGTCGTTTTCTGAAAGTTCATGATGCGACAGTTGTAAATCGCGTACCTTATCTCGCTTCCACAAACCTAATGGGTCAAGGTTGGCATTTTGATGTCCACGAAAACGAAAAGCATTAATTAGCTGTAAAACTTTAACTTGTTTGGCATCACTACTACCAGAAACAACAACAGTTTTATGGGATTGCTTAGCTAATTCTTTAAATTCATTGCGGATTTCAGAGTGCCTGAATTCTAAGTCAGCACCTTCAATTTTTGGAAGTTGTTGGAATAACGTTCGCCATTCTGCAGAAACAGATTGGGAGTTATCCAAATAAGATTCGTATAATTCTTCAATGTAAGTAGCGTTAGCGCCACTTAAATGAGAAGACTCTAACCAAGCCTTCATTGTACCTTCGGGCATTGCCTGTTCCTTTATGGGATAAAAGCAATAAAAAAATAAACAATTATCGTTAGCAAGTCAACTAGACTAATGGCTAATTGTCATCTGCTAATGATGACTATTCCTGTTTTAAAACACCAAAGTGCTAGATAATTTCATCTAACACTCTGCTATTTAATTTTATACTGCGCGTGAAATCAACATCGACTTAATATGGCCGATAGCTTTCGTTGGGTTTAATCCTTTTGGACAAACATCAACACAGTTCATAATACCATGACAACGGAATACGCTGTAGGCATCTTGCAAACCATCTAAACGTTCTTCGGTTGCAGTATCACGGCTATCAATTAAGAAGCGATAAGCATGCAACAAACCTGCTGGTCCAATAAACTTATCTGGGTTCCACCAGAAAGACGGACAAGAAGTTGAACAACAAGCACATAAAATACACTCATATAAACCATCAAGCTTTTCGCGCTCTTCAATCGATTGAAGATGCTCACGTGCAGGAGGGTTTTTACCATCATTAATTAAGAACGGCTTGATTTTTTCATATTGATTATAGAACTGTGTCATATCAATAACTAAATCACGTACTACCGGTAAACCAGGTAAAGGGCGTAACACTATTTTCTTTGCTGGAACAGCCGATAATGGTGTAATACAAGCTAAACCATTTTTACCGTTAATATTCATACCGTCAGAGCCACATACTCCCTCACGACATGAACGACGGAAAGAGATAGTCGTATCTTGCTCTTTTAATAAAATAAGTGCATCAAGTACCATCATATCTGAGCCTTCTGGAATATCCAGCTCATAATCTTTCATGTAAGGTGCATTATCAACATCAGGGTTGTAACGATAAATCGAAAAAATTTGTTTCATTGCAATGCTCCTTAATATACACGAGCTTTCGGTGGGAAAGCTTCACGATGAATAGGTTTCATATTTACAGAACGTTTTGTCATCTCTTCTGTTTCTGGCGTGTAGATAGAGTGGCATAACCAGTTCTCATCATCACGTTCAGTGAAATCTTGACGGGCATGTGCACCACGAGATTCAGTACGGAAGTTAGCTGCTTTAGCTGTACAAAAAGCCGTTTCCATCAAGTTGTCTAATTCTAAACACTCAATACGTTGCGTGTTAAATTCTGTAGACTTATCATCGAGGCTCGCATGTTGAAGACGTTCACGGATTTCAGTCAACTCTTGCATGCCTTCGGCCATAGCCTCACCTTCACGGAATACCGAGAAGTTAAATTGCATACATTTTTGCAAGTCTTTACGTATTTTAGTTGGACTTTCTCCACCTTTTACAGATGACTCCCAACGATTAGTACGTGCTAATGAAGCTTCTAAGTCAGACTCAGAGGCATCTTTTCCGCTTTGCGTATCATTTAGGTAAGTGCCTAAGAAATTACCCGCTGCACGACCAAAGACCACTAAATCAAGAAGAGAATTACCACCTAAACGGTTTGCTCCATGAACAGATACACAAGCGATTTCACCAACGGCAAATAACCCTTCAACGATAGTTTCTTTACCCGTTTCTGGGTTAAAGTTAATCGCTTGGCCATTCACGTTACAAGGAACACCACCCATCTGATAATGACAAGTTGGTATAACTGGAATAGGTTCTACTGCTGGATCTACGTGAGCAAATGTTTTCGATAAATCACAAACACCTGGTAAACGTTTTTCAAGCGTTTCACGGCCTAAATGATCAAGTTTAAGTTTAAGATGCGGACCCATAGGACCGTCAAAACCACGACCTTCACGGATCTCTGTCATCATAGAACGAGCAACTACGTCACGACCTGCTAAATCTTTAGCATTTGGTGCATAACGTTCCATGAAACGCTCGCCATCTTTGTTAAGCAGGTAACCACCTTCTCCACGACAACCTTCAGTAACAAGCGTACCTGCACCGGCGATTCCTGTTGGATGAAACTGCCACATTTCCATGTCTTGCATCTGTATGCCAGCACGAACTGCCATACCAACGCCGTCACCAGTATTGATGTGAGCATTAGTTGTTGATGCATAGATACGACCAGCACCACCGGTAGCTAATACCGTAGCACGGGCTTTGAAGTAAACAATCTCGCCTGTTTCGATACAAATAGCGGTTGTACCAACAATAGCACCGTCACTATTTTTAACTAAATCTAGTGCATACCATTCAGAGTAGACATTAGTTTTATTTTTAACGTTTTGTTGGTACAAGCAATGTAATAAAGCATGGCCAGTACGATCGGCTGCGGCTGCTGTACGTGCAGCTTGTTCGCCACCAAAGTTTTTAGATTGGCCACCGAAAGGACGTTGATAAATCTTACCTTCTTCAGTACGAGAAAAAGGTAGACCCATTTTCTCTAACTCAATAATAGATTCAGGACCTGTTTTACACATGTATTCGATTGCGTCTTGATCTCCGATATAATCAGAACCCTTAACGGTATCGTACATATGTTGTTCCCAATGATCTTCATGCGCATTACCTAGCGCAACAGTGATACCACCTTGAGCAGATACTGTATGAGAACGAGTAGGAAAAACTTTAGAAATCAAGGCACAAGATTTGCCTGATTCAGAAATAGCTAATGCAGCGCGCATACCTGCACCACCGGCGCCAATAACTATAGCGTCAAATTCACGAATTGGAACGCCCACTTATACACCCCACACAATTAAAAAGCCTGCCGCAAGGTAAGCTAATAAAGTAACAGAAAAGAAAAATTGTAATGACCCACGCAAAAAAGCTGGTTTAATATAATCAGACAATACTTGCCAAATACCAATCCACGCATGAATAACAACTGACAAAACAGCAAGTAATGTTGCTATTTTTACTGACATCAAGCCAAAAAAGCTATGCCAAGCGTCATAAGTTACATCTGGAGTAACTACAAAAAAGCCAGCGATCAATAACGTATATAACGTTAAAATAATAGCGCTTGCTCTTATAAGAATAAAATCATGTACGCCATTTCGGCCTACAGTAGCAATGTTGTTTACCATAACCAAACTCCTACTACGACGGTAAGTATAAACCAAAGTGCCATAGCAAATTTAGCACTGGTGTTACCTGAAGCTAATTCTTCAAAATGGCCTAAGTCCATAAATAAGTGACGAACACCCATTAATATATGGAACGTTAGAGCAGAGATTATGCCAAACATAATGAATTTAAATATGAAACCATCCAGACATGCTTGAACTTGAGCAAATCCTTCAGCGGAAGATAGAGATAACGAAAGTGCCCACAATAATATACCAATAGCAAATACCATAATGACACCAGAAACACGGTGCAATATCGAGGCGTTTGCCGAAGGGTGCATTTTAATTGTAGTCAGATCTAGGTTTACAGGACGTTGTTTTTTCACAATTTCGCCTAAAGAGTTCTTTGAGCCTTCAACTTGTTTTTTTATTGCTCAATGAAATAAGTAAACGTGTTTACAATCAATTGAGCAATCCCCTAGCGATCTTAGTTAATATTTGTCTATTAATGAAATAATCTACAAATACAAAAATTAGATCAGCTTGATTATATAGCTGAACATTTTTAATTACAATTTTCTTACGCGAGAATTTCACCTTTATTTCAAAGGTATCAGACTATTATTTAACCTATTTTAGCAATTCTTTAACTTTAGTCTAAGGTAGAAACAATTGGTTTGACTTTAAGGGGGTATAATGAAGTAGAATACGGTCAGTTTTATATTCATAAAAACTGACTAACTTTTCAAAAGTAAGTTCAGCAAGCGAATTAAATAATTTATAGGGGATTAAACATATGGCTGAATCTAAAGCCACTCTCAGTATTGATGGTAACGTAGTTGCAGATTTACCAATACTTTCAGGTAGCGCCGGTAACGACGTAATAGACATCAGAACTTTGGGTAATTATGGTTATTTCACTTATGACCCGGGTTTCTTAGCAACCGCTTCATGTGAATCAGCTATTACTTATATCGATGGTGGTAAAGGTATTTTACAACATCGTGGTTATCCAATTGACAGTTTAGCTAAACAAGCTAACTATCTAGAAGTTTGTTATATATTGTTAAATGGTGATGCACCAACATCGACTCAATATGATGAATTTGTTGATATTATTACCAACCATACTATGGTTCACGAGAAACTGGCTCATTTTTTCCAAGGTTTCTTGCCTGACGCACACCCAATGGCAATGCTTTGTGGTGTTGTTGGTGCTATGTCTTCATTTTATCATAGTGATTTAGACATTGAAGATCCTGTGCAACGTATGCGTAGTGCGCATCGCTTAATTGCAAAAATGCCAACTATTTCAGCAATGGCTTACAAATACAGCATTGGCCAACCATTCGTTTATCCACGTAATGAATTAAGCTATGCAGAAAACTTCTTACATATGATGTTCTCTGTACCTGCAGAAGAGTATGTTGTTAGCCCTACTGTTGCCCGTGCCATGGATAGAATATTTACATTGCATGCAGATCACGAGCAAAACGCTTCAACATCAACAGTTCGTTTAGCTGGTTCTTCTGGTGCTAACCCTTATGCATGTATCGCTGCAGGCGTAGCATCTTTGTGGGGCCCTGCACATGGCGGCGCTAACGAAGCCTGCTTAAAAATGCTTGAGCAAATTGGTACATTAGAGCGTGTTGACGAATTTGTTGCTCGTGCTAAAGATAAGAGTGATTCATTTCGCTTAATGGGTTTCGGACATCGTGTTTACAAAAACTTTGATCCACGCGCAACAGTAATGCGTGAAACATGTCATGAAGTATTGAAAGAGTTAGGCATAAAAGATCCTCTTTTAGACGTGGCAATGGCTCTTGAAAAAGTGGCCCTTGAAGACCCATACTTTATTGAGAAAAAACTTTACCCGAATGTAGATTTTTATTCAGGTATCATCTTGAAAGCTATCGGTATTCCTACCAACATGTTCACAGTAGTATTTGCTATGTCTCGTACCGTGGGTTGGATTTCTCACTGGGATGAAATGTTAGGTCAAGCGGGTCAAAAAATTGGTCGTCCTCGTCAAAACTATATTGGTGAAATTGACCGTGAATTTATCCCATTAAATAAAAGATAATTATTTATTTTATAAATCACTCTTTGAAAGGTAGCTCACGCTACCTTTTTTATTCCTTCAATTTTAGTCGCATCATAAAAACAATTAATAACCCTTTTTTCTTTGATTATCAGGAAATTTCTTTTGCCTCGCCTTAGTAATAATTTTCTCTTTACTGCAATAAAAACAGCTTTATCTTGATAAAAACATAAAACAGCCCAATAAATAATCATTATAACAATAAAGAATACTAGCTATACACATAAAAAATAGTATTAATAAACAGTAAATTAAAAAAACACAGACGGATAGTTCAGCTTAATTCCGGGCCAAATCTATACCGATAATAGCTAAAAATTACTACAATAATTGTTTAAAATACTGGTGATTTATTAATTATAAGTAAAATAATTAATACCTTGCCACTGCATATTTATTTTTCCAACACTATACCCAGCTAAATCAACTGTAATTGTCACCTTACACTCTCACAATCATTGATTGATTTATTAATAAATCAACCAAACCATTACAATTCTGCTGCCTCAACACTTTAAATTAAGGTGCAGCCAGCGGATAAAGTCGTCATTGTTAAGGGTAAAAATAGCGAGATAAAGAAAAAAGTTAATTGCTTACGGGATTTGCTGTATTCAGTGTTAATTCACCCTTATAATGTTAAAAATTTTATGAGTTAATGATTACGGTATGTCTGAATATCAAATGAGATTTGGTGGAATTGCGCGTCTTTACGGCGCTGCAGGTGCTGCTTTATTAGAAAAAGCGCACTTCTGTGTGATAGGCATCGGTGGTGTTGGTTCTTGGGCTGCTGAATCTTTAGCAAGAACAGGGATTGGTTCGATAACATTAATTGATTTAGATGATATCTGCACAACCAATATCAATAGACAAATTCACGCACTTACTGAAACGATTGGAGAAAGTAAGGTCGATGTGATGGCTGAACGTATTAAGCAAATTAATCCAAGCTGTCAGGTGAATGTCATTGAAGATTTTGTCACTTTTGATAATTTGCGTGAACTATTAAGTAACGATTTTGATTATGTCATCGATGCTATTGACTCAGTGAAAATAAAAACGGCTATTATTGCTCATTGTAAACGTAATAAAATACCGGTAATTACTATTGGTGGCGCAGGAGGGCAAACAGATCCAAGTAAGATTCAACTTTGTGACTTGAGCCAAACTTATCAAGATCCATTGCTTGCTAAGGTAAAAAATCAACTGCGCCGTGAATTTAACTTCCCGAAAGCCGATGCAAAAACAAGCAATAAGCGAAAGTTTTCAATTGATGCCGTTTTTTCTACTGAACAACTGGTTTATCCTGATGAAAATGGCAATGTTTGTCACGCAAAGCAAACTCAAAATGGTACGGTACGGTTAGATTGCAGCTCAGGTTTTGGCGCGGTTACTCACGTTACAGCCACATTTGCTTTCTTTGCTACCAGCCGTGCAATTAAGAAATATTTAGCTAAGCATCAGCTTTGATGTTGCCTTGCCATCATTTTAATTTTTTCAACGATGGCTTTAACACCATTACTACGTGATGGGCTCAAGTGCTGTAACAAACCCAACTTTGAAAAATAAGATTGGTCGTCAAACGCTAATATCTGTGCCGATGAAAGCTGCTGAAAAGCAGCTAATATAATCACCATTAAACCTCGAATAACTTTAGCGTCACTGTCGCAACTAAAAATAAACTCATCTTGAGTATTTTTAGTTGCCATTAACCAGGCATGACTTTCGCATCCTACAATCAAGTTAGTGTTGTTACGGAAGCTTTTATCCATTCTGACTAATGACTTACCCAACATCATTATTTCTCGATGACGAGAATCCCAACCTTTTAATAAACTAAATCTTACTATCATAGCTGAGTGATTAGTTGAATTGACCGGCTGTGCTAAGTGATATGGTTCAATAATAATTTTATCAACATTGTCATCCGTGCCTTGGATCAGTAAATTTAGTTTCTCAATAAAAAAATCAATTTCTGCATAAGTATTATAAGCCGCTAATGAAACTCTAATACAGCCACTTAATTTTAAATAGTCCATTAAAGGCATCGCACAATGATGTCCACTTCTGATGGCAATACCATATGCATCTAGGCCGCTAGCAATATCGTAATTATGTGCACCAAAGACGGTGAATGAAACTACGCTAATATCAGGTTTGTCCTCAACAACAAATTTAACCGCTTTAATTTGTGATAATTTTTCATAACAGTAGGATGTCAGTAAGCTTTCATATTTTGCTAACTGAGCTACTCCAAATGAATTAATGAATTCAATACTGGCAGAGAAAGCAATAACACCAGCATAGTTCGGTGTCCCAGCTTCAAATTTAAAGGGGAGTTGATTAAATGATGTTCCTTGAAAACTAACTTTTTTTATCATTTCCCCACCCCCCTGATAAGGAGGCATAGCCGTTAATAAGTCACGTCGACCGTATAAAACACCAACGCCCGTGGGTCCAAACATTTTGTGTGCTGAAAAAACGTAGAAGTCACAGTCTAGAGTTTGCATATTTAGTGCTAAGTGGGCACAAGCTTGAGCACCGTCAATAACCGTTATGGCTTTATATTTTTTAGCTAAGGTGATTATTTTTTTAACGGGATTAACTTTACCAATCACGTTAGAAATATGCGTAAAACTAACCACCTTAGTTTTTTCATTAAAATAATCTACTAAGCTATTTTCATCGATACGACCGCTCGCATCTAAAGGTAAAACTTTAATAATAGCGCCAGTTTTTTCGGCAATCATTTGCCAAGGCACGATGTTAGCGTGGTGTTCAGCATGGCTTAATAATATTTCATCGCCCGCTTGTAAGTTTTTCTGCCCCCAACTCTGAGCAATTAAATTAATTCCTCCCGTTGTACCTGGAGTCCAAATGATTTCTTCTAAGTATTTGGCTTGAATAAAGTGTTGCACCTTAGCTCTAGCTTGCTCAAAAGCCAAAGTAGCTTTAGCACTCAGAGCATGTGAGGCGCGATGAACATTAGCATTATATTGCTGATACACCTCAGCTTCGGTATCGATAACCACATTAGGCTTTTGAGTGGTAGCGCCATTATCAAAATAAACTAAGGGCAAGTCGTTGACGGTATTACTGAGCAAAGGAAAATGCTGGCGAAATGTGCTGACATCGAATTTATTCATAAGAGATTACATGCAAAGATAATATTACTGACATAATTATACCTGATAATACTATAAAAATTGATCATTTAAACAATCAAGAGTCTCACTAGTTTATTTAGACAATAGTCCAAAATAATAGGTTAATTTATCTGTTTTAAACTAGAGTTAAACAGTAAAGAAAATAAAGGGTGAAAAGTATGAAGTTATTTTCATGGTTCATTAAAGCAAATAAGCATCCAAAGCCTGCACAAGAAGGTTTACCAACAGCTGTATCAAATGACATCGCAGATGAAGGAATAAATGCACTTAATCGCAATACTATGTGGCCGATAGCAAAAGTTAAAAACGCGACTGTGATTATTAAGAAGGCAAATAAGAAAATGAATACGTCTCAAAGTACCCATAAATACGAGACGACTAAAGCGAGTAAGCCAATTATTGGCCCTATTCCTTTAGGTTAGGCAGAGCTCTTCTCAACTAATCTGGCTGATAGAAATAGCGCGAAAGCGTTATTTTTTTGCTTCTATTGCTAAACTAACATTATGTAAATAGTGTGGCATTAAGAACTTTTCGGGGTTGTCGGCTAGCAATTGTAAGTATAAAGCTGGAAAGCCTGTTTGATAATAACGCATCCTAGTTCTTTGCTTTAAAGGTTTTATTGCAACAAAGTCTTTTTCATTACAGCTTTCAGCAATAAAAGCACCCACGCTATCACCTTCTTTAGAAACAGTCCCTAATTTCCAACCTTGCGCAGTATGAGTCACTAACGATGTTTTCCTTGAAATATATTTAGCCCAAGGTAATTCACTGAGAATTATCGCACGGACTTTCTCACGAGAGCCTTGATAAAAACGGGGCAAAATTGCAACATTATGGGAGAACATCGCATTTTGCACAGCCAAGCAACGAGAATGATTTTTAGGTAGCGCGTACTCATCAATAAAGCCAAGTAGATGAGCCAGCTCATGGTAAAAGACTTCTGCATTATCATGACGATCAATATATAAAATACCCGCGTTTACGTTAGCACCGCCTTTTTCAACAAGCACCGCAATGAACCTGTCTACTGACACTCGCTTATTATTTGGCCAGATAGATTCGTCACATCGAATCGCTTCATTAGTACTTTGGTGACAAGCGAGTGTTATTTTACTGATGTATTGTACCGGTGAAAAACAAAGGTAAGGTTGTAATGTTGCTAACGTCGAGGATGATATCAGTTCTTCAAAATATACTAAGTCGCGTAGATTCGTTGCATAGGGCGCAATGCTCGCTAGACAATTTGCTTGTGACGGTATATTTGGAGTATTTAAGACATTGTAATGCAATAGCTTTTTCGAAAAAGACTCAAGTTCTTCAGATGGTTTGTCTGCGTTTATCGTCTCAAGTTGCTTAATATATCGGTCTATTTCTGGTTTCTGTCCTATTGAAATTGAAATCTCAAGTAAAAGCGTTAGGGCAGATCCATTAGATGATATTGGTAATAATAATTTTTTAGCCGCAAGTAGTTTGTTATGGGAAAAATAAATTTTCGCTAAGTCTATTCTTGCTTGCTGATGACCTAATCGAATGGCTTGTGCAAGCCATAGCTCGATATTTTTATTATTGTCGCCTTGCTTATTTTTATAATATTGGGCTAATTTAAATGCCACCTCTCCATCACTTTTAGCCAGTGATTTAGCAATATTTTGCCATCTTGGGTCGTTATCAACATAAGTATTTAAATGCTTATACAAAAGAGTGTTTAAGCCAAGCTTTTCTATAACGGTTAATTGTGAGTGGTTAGCGTAACCATTTTCTACGGCTTTAATTAATGAGTTTACCGATACAAAAGAGCTTATTGATATAACAGTCAATAAGCTGATGATGGTTAAGCTGACTTTATATTTCATTTGCAGGTATAAATAACATCCATCAACACATTAAGACGACTTAGCGGCTTTAACAATTTCTTGTCGCATTAAGTCTAACTCAAGTTTGGCGTATCTGTGTTCAACAAACTCATAGACGTTAGTACTTAAGGCTAATTTAAAAAAGTTTGCTGCAAGTTCATTATTGTCTTTGAGTTGATAGTATTTACCTAAGTAGAAATATGCCTCGCACAGACGTTCACTTAAAGCCTTATTAGAATTTACGCCTATTGATAATTGACTGATAAATTCTTGCTCGGTTATCTCACCTAGATAAAGTTGAATAATATTTTTAGCCCAAACACTCTCTTCAACTTGCTCTGCCGCGACCTTTAATGATGTTTTCGCATTAAGGTTATTTGCCGCTGACTCGGCTAAATACATCCATAAAATACGGTAAGGGTCATTACTTTTTCGTTGCTGAAAAGTACTAAAATCATCAATAGATAGTTCAGCACGACCCCCATAATATAAAGCAATCCCTCTATTTAAATAGGCATATTCATGTTCAGGCGCTAAATCTATTGCCGAATCAAAAGCCTCGTAAGCTTGGTTGAACTCTTGCAATTGGGTGAAATGGATCCCTAAAAAATTATAGGCATCAACAAAGTCTGGCTTTAAACGCAAAGCTCGATTGAAATCAAGACGGGCTAATGAACGTAAACCAACACTGTCGTAAACAACACCGCGGTCATAATAAAGTTCAGCTCGTTGGGCATCGGTTATTTCAGCTCTTTGAATAACATCAGTTAGACGCGCTATCGCTATTTCACTTTTATAATTTATGGCTAATGGTTCGACAATGATAAGTTGATTCATGGCGAGCGAATCGTCATTTTCTGGGCTGCTTGCACAACCTTGTAAAGATGAGATGACGATGACAAGCGCTACTTTAAAGAATTTATTCACAGAAATAATGTACCTAATGAAATTTTGTATTGACTCATTTTAGTATATAAAAAAGGGAGCCATCAGGCTCCCTTTTTTCTAACTTTTTAAGTAAGCTATTCAGCAGCGTCAGCTACTGGTGCTTCCTTTTTCTCATTAGCTTCTTTAATACTTAAACGTACACGGCCTTGACGGTCGACTTCAAGTACTTTAACCGTAACTTCCTGGCCTTCAGTTAATACGTCACTTACAGCATTAACACGTTCGTCAGAGATTTGAGAGATGTGAACTAAACCATCTTTACCCGGAAGTACGTTAACAAAAGCACCAAAATCAACGATACGTACTACTTTACCTTGGTAAATTGTACCTACTTCAATTTCAGCCGTTAATGCTTTAATACGATTAATCGCATCTTCAGCTTGCTCACCATTAGTTGCAGCAATTTTAACAGTACCATCGTCATCAATCTCGATAGTTGTACCTGTTTCTTCTGTAAGCATGCGGATAGTAGCACCACCTTTACCAATGATGTCACGAATTTTATCTTGGCTAACTTTGATGGTATGAATGCGTGGTGCAAACTGTGAAATATCATCACGGTGACCAGAGATAGCTTCATCCATTACAGATAGGATATGAGTACGTGCAGCTTTTGCTTGGTTTAAAGCAAGTTGCATGATTTCTTTAGTGATGCCTTCAATTTTAATGTCCATTTGAAGTGCAGTAATACCACCAGTAGTACCCGCTACTTTAAAGTCCATGTCACCTAAGTGATCTTCATCACCTAAAATGTCTGAAAGAACAACAAAGTCGTCGCCTTCTTTAACTAAGCCCATTGCAATACCAGCAACAGAAGCTTTAATTGGTACACCAGCATCCATTAATGCTAATGAAGCACCACAAACAGAAGCCATTGAAGATGAACCATTTGATTCTGTAATTTCAGAAACAATACGCACAGCATATGGGAATTCTTCAAGTGAAGGCATAACCGCTAACATACCGCGTTTTGCTAAACGGCCATGGCCGATTTCACGACGCTTTGGAGAACCAACAAAACCTGTTTCACCAACACAGTATGGAGGAAAGTTATAATGAAGCATAAATGCGTCAGTCTTCTCACCCATAATAGTATCAAGACGCTGTGCATCACGTTGTGTACCTAAAGTAGCCGTAACTAACGCTTGTGTTTCACCACGAGTAAATACCGCAGAACCATGAGTTCTCGGTAATACGCCTGTCATAACGTCTAGGGCACGGATCATTTCAGGATCACGACCATCGATGCGAGGCATGCCTTTAGTGATGCGACCACGAACAACGGTTTTTTCTAAGTCATGGAATAAATCTTTCGCTTCTTGAACGTTAAGATCTGCATCGCTTGCTAATAATGTTTCAACAACACCATCGCGGATTTCTTTGATTTTTTCGTAACGAACAGCTTTTTCAGTGATTTGGTAAGCTTCGTTAACTTGTGCTTCACTCAATTCTGCAATTTTAGCAATAAGGTCAGCATTCTTAACTGGTGCAACCCAATCCCACTTAGGATTGTTAACTTCAGCAGCCATTTCTTTAATTGCTGTGATAGCCGTTTGCATTTGCTCATGGCCATACATAACAGCGCCAAGCATAACTTCTTCAGATAAAATATCAGCTTCAGACTCAACCATTAGTACTGCAGAATCAGTACCTGAAACAACTAAGTTTAACTTAGACGTTTCTAATTCAGATTGTAATGGGTTAAGAATGTATTTGCCGTCAGTATAACCAACACGTGCTGCGCCAACAGGACCACTAAATGGCATACCTGAAATAGCTAAAGCTGCAGACGTACCTAATAAAGAAATGATGTCAGGGGCAATTTCTGGGTTAGCAGAAACAACCGTAATAACAACTTGAACTTCGTTAGTAAAGCCATCTGGGAAAAGTGGACGAATTGGACGGTCAATTAAACGACAGATTAATGTTTCTTCTTCAGAAGGACGGCCTTCACGTTTAAAGAAACCACCTGGGATTTTACCCGCTGCGTATGTACGCTCTTGGTAGTTAACTGTTAATGGAAAAAAATCTTGTCCTGGTTTTGCTTCTTTCTTACCAACAACAGACACTAATACACACGTATCGTCCATGCTTGCCATAACAGCACAAGTTGCTTGACGTGCGATAGCACCAGTTTCTAAAGTAACGGTATGTTGACCGAATTCAAATGTTTTTGTCACTGTATTGAACATAAATGTTCCTTTTTAGCTAAATATAAATTTTCTTGATTAACCAATCTGTACAATTATTTATTCACTTAGAGCAAAATTTTAACCGCTTAAGTTGAACAAAAAATTATACAGTTTGGATTGATTAGTTTTGCAAAAGCTTAAATTTTCTAAAAATTTGCAGGCACATTATACTATCAAACGCGCTATTTACTAGCCAGAAAGGGGAATTGTTATTAAGAAAAGACAAAAAAGCGTACTTTGACTAAGTTTGGGCAAGTTACCCAGTAAATTAGCAATAAAAAAAGGAGCTATAAAGCTCCTTTTTTTGATATTACCTTTAAGAAAAAAGGTAACAAATAAGTCACATCTTAACGACGTAGACCTAATTTAGCGATTACCGTTGTGTAACGCTCAACGTTTTTGCCTTTTAAGTAATCAAGTAACTTACGACGTTGTGCAACCATGCGCAATAAACCACGACGTGAGTGATGATCATGGATGTGCTCTTTGAAGTGACCTTGTAGGTGGTTGATTTGTGTAGTTAACAAAGCAACTTGTACTTCAGGTGAACCAGTATCACCTTCTTTTTGAGCATATTCTGCAACGATTGCAGCTTTTTCTGTAGCATTTAAAGACATAATAAATCCTTAGTGTGATGTACTCGAAAGTACTTAAAATTCGCACCTCGCCAAACACTAATTCAGCTAAGGTGACAAAAGAGCGCGCATTGTATCAGCGACAGACGAAATTGCAACTGATATTTGTGTCACACCATTAATAACTTGTCGTTAGACTATATAACATTTAACCATGAGTAAACGCTGTTTTATTTTACTGATATAGGCGATAACCAGCCAAGATCCTACAATGTTAAATAATTTATTACAGCGTTTTCAAAAATTCGTCTAAAACAACAATGCGTTTTGGTGCAATTAAACCGTTGTCGTCTATGTGACCAACACCAATGAACTCTCCATCATTGATATTGTCTCCAACAAAAACCTGCACTAAACCTTCAGCTGGAACATTAGCTGCTTGTACTGGATTACCGTGGCGTAAAAAGTTAGCAGACATATCATCTATAAAAACCTCAGGGATACCATCACAGGCCGTCGTCATCGGTAACAATAAAGGGTCAAGTAAAGTAGAAGGCGCTAACTCTTGCTCTTCTGCTTGTGCCACTAATGCTTGTAATTGTTCCAGTGTTACCATTTTATCTGTAGGATAATTTCCCACGGCACTTCTGCGTAAATTAGCAACATGTGCGCCACAACCAAGCAGTTCGCCTAAATCGTCGATGATAGTACGAATATAGGTGCCTTTAGATACATGAATATGTAAATCTACTTCATCACCTTCAAAGCGTAATAAGTCTAAACGAAAAACCCTAATATCTCGGGACTCACGAGGGACCTCAACACCTTCTCGCGCATATTTATATAAAGGCTGGCCTTTATATTTTAACGCTGAGTACATGGAAGGAATTTGTTGTGTGGTACCGCGAAAAGACTCAAGTGCTATTGCTAATTGCTCACTTGATACATCAACCAGCTTTTCCGCAACAACTTCGCCGTCAGCGTCACTGGTTGTAGTGCGCACACCCAATTTTGCTGTTACTTGATAGGTTTTATCAGTATCAAGTAAAAATTGAGAAAACTTAGTTGCTTCACCTAAACAAATCGGCAACATACCGGTAGCAAGTGGATCTAATGCCCCAGTATGCCCGGCTTTCTGTGCAAAGAAGATACGCTTAACTTTTTGTAAAGCACTGTTCGATGACATGTCATAGGGTTTATCAAGTAGGATCACCCCATTAATTGGGCGACCTTTTCTGCGTTTAGCCATCTAGCTGTACCCTATGAATTTTCTTCGTTGTTGAGATCAGTTGCTTCTTTAGAGGCGGTAGCATCTCGCTCTGAGCTTTCAGCAATATGCTTATCGCTAGCGACAGCTTCATCAACCAATGAACTCATTCGAACACCTTCAGCCATAGAGCTGTCATAAACAAAACGTAAATGCGGCATAATACGAGCACGTAATTTCTTCGCTAATAACGAACGAATAAAACCAGCAGCTTCATTTAACACTTCAATGGAGCTTTTTATTTCTGAGGCTTCATTGGTAAAAAAAGTCACGAATATTTTTGCGTAAGCTAAATCACGTGTCAACTCGACAGCAGAAACTGTTGTCATGACTAAGCGTGGATCTTTAACTTCGCGCATCAAAATAGTCGCGATTTCTTTTTGTATTTCTTGTCCGACACGGTCGGTACGGGCAAATTCTCTTGCCATAGGAAATTCTCCTAATAAAATTATCGAGGACTTTTACCTGATAACTTTTAATATATAAACAAAAATGGAGGCAAAGCCCCCATTTAGTATTTGTACAACAGTAAGTGAGCTATCTCATTACATTGAAGCCGATTAACCAACAAAAGCAGTCAATCAATCAGCAATAATCTAAAGTTATAGCGTACGCTTAATTTCTATTGTTTCGAATACTTCAATTTGGTCACCAACGCGAACATCATTGTAGTTCTTAACACCGATACCACATTCAGTACCGTTACGAACTTCTGCAACATCGTCTTTGAAACGACGAAGTGATTCAAGTTCACCTTCGTATATAACAACCAAGTCACGTAATACGCGAATTGGAGCACTACGTTTAATGATACCTTCAGTAACCATACAACCAGCGATTGCGCCGATTTTAGGCGACTTAAACACGTCACGAACTTGTGCAAGACCAATGATTTCTTGCTTGAACTCTGGCGCTAACATGCCGCTCATGGCTTGTTTAACTTCATCAATTAATGCGTAAATAACACTATAGTAGCGTAAATCAATGTTTTCAGATTCAATCACTTTACGCGCAGATGCATCAGCACGAACATTAAAACCAACCACGATGGCATTTGAAGCCGCCGCTAATGTCGCATCAGTTTCAGTAATAGCACCAACACCTGAACCTATGATTCTAACTTTAACTTCATCAGTAGATAACTTAAGTAATGAGTCACTAATAGCTTCAAGTGAACCTTGAACATCCGACTTAATTACAACGTTTACTTCAGAAATTTCGCCTTCAGCCATACTTGCAAACATATTTTCAAGTTTAGCTTTTTGTTGACGAGCAAGTTTCACATCACGGAATTTACCTTGACGGAATAAAGCAACTTCACGTGCTTTTTTCTCATCTTTAACAACAGTCGCTTCATCACCAGATTGTGGAACACCACTTAAACCAATAATTTCAACTGGGATAGATGGACCTGCTGATTGAATATCTTTACCATTTTCATCGCGCATTGCACGAACACGGCCATATTCTAAACCACAAAGAACAATATCACCTTGCTTTAAAGTACCTTCTTGAACCAGGATAGTTGCTACTGGGCCGCGGCCTTTATCTAATTTAGATTCAATAACTACACCACTTGCCATTTTATCGACAACAGCAGTTAGCTCTAAAACTTCAGACTGTAGCAATATTGAATCAAGTAAGTCATCAATACCTAAACCTGTTTTAGCTGAGACATGACAAAATTGAACTTCACCGCCCCACTCTTCAGATAAAACACCGTGTTGAGATAATTCACTCTTAACACGTTCGATATCAACACCTTCTTTATCCATCTTGTTTACAGCGATGATAATAGGTGCATCAGATGCTTTAGCATGTTGAATTGCTTCAACAGTCTGTGGCATAACACCATCATCTGCAGCAACAACAATGATAACGATATCGGTTGCTTTAGCACCACGAGAACGCATAGAAGTAAAGGCAGCATGACCTGGAGTATCTAAGAAAGTGATCATACCATGACCAGTTTCTACGTGATAAGCACCAATATGCTGAGTAATACCACCGGCTTCACCGTCTGCTACTTTCGCTTTACGAATGTAATCAAGTAATGATGTTTTACCGTGATCAACGTGACCCATAATAGTAACAACAGGTGCACGAGTAATCTCGATACCCGTATGATGACGGTCAGCAAGTACAGCTTCTTCCAAGGCATTTTCTTTAACAAGTACAACTTCAAAACCCATATCTTCAGCAACAAGTGCGGCTGTTTCTTGGTCAATAACTTGGTTAATGGTTGCCATTGCGCCTAGTTTGAACATAGCTTTAACAACTTCTGCGCCTTTCTTAGCCATTTTATTGGCAAGTTCAGCAACCGAAATAGTTTCGCCAATGCGAATATCTTGTACTTTTGTTTCTACTGGTTTAGTAAAACCATGTTTTAAGCTGTCAGGTGAAGATAAAGTTTTACCTTTACCGCGACCATTGTTGCGGCCACGAGCATTACGGTCTGCAGGTGCTTTTTTCTTCTTACGACGACGGCCACTTTCATCAGCAGAGTCACTTTTATCTTCAGCTTCTTGAGCATATTTAGAAGAAGTTAAATGAACAACCTCTTTCTCTTTAGCTTTACGCTCAGCTTCTTGTTCTTTCCAGCGCGCTTCATTTTCTTCTGCTAATTTTTTAGCGGCGGCTGTTGCCTCTTTAGCTTCTTCTTCAAGCTTAGCTTTTGTTTCAGCTTCTAGAGCAAGACGAACTTTTTTAGCTTCTTCAGTTTCTGCAATTTTTACTGGTACTTCTTCAGCATTTTTTGCTTTCGCTGCGGCTGCTTGCTTAGCT
>NZ_JACGWC010000082.1:0-783 GCF_014077545.1 Colwellia sp. BRX10-1 | reverse complement strand
GTACAATCTATTCCATCAGGTATTAAATTACTTGTTTCCTTACTATTCGTTGTAAATCTTTTAGCATTTCTTTGTGGCATCTATTTGCTTAAAGAGAATACTGTTGTTCATAAGTTTGCTTTACCAGTTTCAATCGTAATGCTACTGAGCTTTCCATTTGGTACATTTGTAGGCGGCTTGTATCTCTGGGAGAGGTTTAAAAGCACCTAACAAGGCATTCAAACGGACAAAAAATAGTTGGCTGTTTTCACTTCGTTCAACATTTTAGCCAACAATTTTTGCCGCTTAATGTGGCGTTATAAGGTTTTGATATGGAAGTCACATTAGAGTTGATTATTGGCATCGCATTTTTCTTAGTCGGTGCTAGATTTGTTTATATTGGTAAAATGGATGTCGAGTTTGGTATCACTAATGGTCAATCAGGCTCTCGTACAAAATTCACTTCTTCTCAAACTAAATCTTTAGAGGGAACAAGTGCTAGACTAGCTGGTGCATTAATATCTATCTTTGGTATTTTACTGTACGTGTTTATGGAAAAAGGTGACGTCTTGTTTGTGTTGTAAACAACCTTATAACAAGGCATTCAAACGGACAAAAAACAGTTGGCTGTTTTCACTTCGTTCAACATTTTAGCCAACAATTTTTTGCCGCTTAATGTGGCGTTAGGTAAGTAAATGGATTTCGTAGAAAAGTTTCACATTCAGCATAAAAAAAGAATCATGTATTCATTAATTGCTATGGCGTTTTGGATTCCTGCTTTAATAATCAATTATTACGATTTAA
>NZ_JACGWC010000135.1:0-275 GCF_014077545.1 Colwellia sp. BRX10-1 | reverse complement strand
GGTAAAGCAAACTTATGAACAACAGTATTCTCTTTAAGCAAATAGATGCCACAAAGAAATGCTAAAAGATTTACAACGAATAGTAAGGAAACAAGTAATTTAATACCTGATGGAATAGATTGTACATTTAAATATTGCGTGACACCGTAATAATAAGCAAACATAAATGCTAAAACTACAATTGCCCCATAAACAGTAAATGCCCAGCCTGAAATTTTAAATTGATTATCCATTATATTTGTAAACCTCCATATTTGAAAAACACCTAACGCCCA
>NZ_JACGWC010000010.1:0-133283 GCF_014077545.1 Colwellia sp. BRX10-1 | reverse complement strand
TTTTAGTTTTTTTAGTTTTTTTAGTTTTTTTATATACAGCAATAACTTGTTGAGTTCTATTGCCAACACTGTACAGCTAATTAAATATAGAGCTAACCTATCATTACGAAGTATTACGTCTACTCTTTTTGTAAACTATTTGTTAATTATTAATGATAACTTTGATAAAAAATAACTAAAATAAAAATGATTAATGCCATTTTTATTTTTTATTAACAATAAAATATAAATATCACAAAGATTTTTAGTGGCTAAAAAGGTATTATCATGACATCAGTTTTATCAAATTTACGGTATAGAATAAAGTGAACATAGGATCAGAATTAAGAGCTCGCTATAACGATAATACACGCGGCGTCTATTTTATTGGCACAACACCTCCTAAAAGTGATACACCCGCAGAGCAAATTGAAATTATTGCTAATAAGCTGCTTGAACGTGTCAGTGATATCGATTTTGATGGTTTGATTGTTTATGATATACAAGACGAAAATTCGCGTACCAATGTACCGCGTCCTTTTCCTTTTAAATCAACATTAGATCCCCGTTATTATTCATCATTACTGCAGAATCAATCTCAACGACCCGTGATCACTTATAAAAGTGTTATTCAGTCAAATAACGATGATTTTGATCAATGGGCAAATGAAGCTTGGCACACATATGGCATTCGTGACGTTGTTCTTGTTGGTAGCCCTTCGCAAAAAAACACGATTTCATTGCCACTTGCCAGTGCTTATAAAACCTTAGTTGATAATAAAAATGATTTCTTTATCGGTGGGATCACCATTGCAGAACGTCATGCAAATAAAGGTAATGAACATACTCGGTTGATAGAAAAACATCAACAGGGCTGCAATTTCTTTATTTCTCAAGCTATCTATAATCCACAAGCCACTATAGATATGTTGACGCGCTATGCGATTGAATGTCAGCAGCAAGGATTAAAGCCTCAGCGGATAATTTTAACATTTTCACCTTGTGGCAGTAAAAAAACACTCGAATTTATTGAATGGTTAGGTGTTAGTGTTCCTGAAGCGACTAGTCTACGTATTCTTAATGCGGAAAAACCACTATATGAATCTATTCGCATCTGTTTAAATACTTTACAACAAATACTCGATGCTGTTTTACCCTACGATTTACCATTAGGGTTAAATATTGAGAGTTTAACCAACCGTAAAGAAGAAATTGATGGCTCAATTTTATTGTACAAATTACTGCGTTCAACCATGGAAAACTACTTGTCCAAACAAGAGCTCGAGCGATTAATTCATCAGAAGTAATAATTTAAGCACAAGCTATTATTTTTGTTATAATTGAGACAGAAGAAAACCGAAACAACGAGTCTTTTATAGCATGAAGTGGATTTGTATTTTATTGTTTATCAGCTTAAGCGCTCAAGCAGAAACGATAAGGGTGGCACTCTCCTTCGATGGAAAGCCTCCTTATTCATTTGGTGAGCAAGAGCATCGCGGTATTTATGTCGAAGTGTTTCAAGAGATATTTAAACTAACCCCTTATCAATTAGAGTTTGTTTATCTCTCTTCTGCACGAGTACGTTCTAGCTTTACCGACGGTAAAGTCGATATCGAATGTTGTCCTATTGGCGCGTGGCGAGCAAACGAAACGGCCATTTCTATCTATAGCCAACCGCTATTTAAAACTGAAGACGTTTATGTATTTCCGCAAGGAAAATTAAGAAATATCGGTCCGTTAGCAGATGAAACCATTGCAACGATCAACGGATTTGGCTACGCTTTTGATACCGTTTTCACCCGTTATGATGTAGAAAGTGAACTGAAATTATTAAAACTTATTGAAGGCAATAGGTTACCAGTCGGCATTGTCGATAGAACCATAGTTAACTACCTGAGTAGAAGTCATCAGTTAACCGTTGTCATAGGTCAAGTTCATGAACATTCCCTACGCCCGTTACGTATACATAAATCTAAAGCGCATATTGTGCCGATCATAAACCAAGCTATTAATAGCTTAATAAAGAATGGAAAAATAAGTGCTATAGTCAGTAAATATACCAGCACGTTAAAAGAAGAAAATTAAGCCATTGAAATTAATTATGAAAACAGCGTTTGATAATTTAAGAAACAATCCGCTCCATCAATACCAAAGCGACACTAATGGCGAAAAACAAGTCGTGAAAGTTTATTTTGGTGAGTCACTTATCGCCAAAATGATCAAACTAAAAAAATCTGTTCGATATTTTGGCGTAAAAGGTTACGAACAATACCTAATAGAAGAGGCATAATTACGAAAGCGCAACACCAAAAAAATTAATACCTTGCCAGCCCTGCTTAATGAAGTTTCTAATATTTCCGTGATCTGTCCCCGCAGAATTCAACATAACATCCTCGCGGTAATAATGACCAAAACACGCCAATGTTGCTTCTTTAGATAGCCCCTGTAATTGTGCAAAAGCAAAAATTTTACATGAACCTTCATTCGTGCCTGACAGATTAGTTAATTCACCATTTTCAAATGCACATGGCTGATAATGGTAATTAGCAGAAATAACCGCCATCACTTCATTAAATTCAATCAGTTCTGGGGTAGCATTTACCTTTTCAAGTAACTCATTTAATTGCATAGTGTTCCTATTTAAATCTATATTTTTATTACCAAAAAGTCGCAAAACGGCCGCTATTGTATAAACCAACAAGTAAACCTGAACCACCCCCCAAGAAGCCCATTATCAAGCCGAACTGGCACCATAACTTATCTTTTTTTGATTGCTTAATCAAATCAGTGTCACTTAATTCTGTTGTAGCAATCGAAAGCCCCACGAGTGTGTTCACTTGTTGAGTTGAACGATAAATAAAATAAAATAATGTTATAAAACATAAACAAGGCATACCCCAACCTTCTGTGAATTCATAACTTAACGTGAAAAAAATACCACTGAGGAACAATTGAAAAGCTGTTTTATTACGTAACACCTTAAGCTGAGCTTTTTGTTTTTCATCTACCATCTTTTCAATGACTTTGGACATACCAATATAACTTGCCACCATACCGAGTAAAGCGCCTATCATTGCGCCTCCTAAAGCCAATAGTACTTTTACTAACCAATGGCTTTGACTACTCACAATACTTTTCGTGACAACAGCTGCAGCAACAGGTGAACTCACTGAAAGTCCTGATAAAACTAACGCCGTTAAACCTAACGGGCTCGTTGATAAAATAACTTTGCCATAACGTGCTAAGACTTGTTCTTTTATTAATGCTCGTACGCGGCTTAAACGTTTTCTAACCGTCGCTTCGTTTAAACCTAATAGCAGAGCTACACACTGGCTACTTTGCTGCTCTCTGTAATATAACAAAACAATTTCTCGACTCTCGTCGGGTAGCTCTGCTAATAGCGTTTGAATTAAAGTATTTTGTTCTTCGCGCAGTAAACTTGCATCGCCCGAATGACTTGGGTCAACAAGTGTGGCAAGTAAAATATCGGTTTCATCACCTTTTACGTTACGGTTAACCTTTTCGTCTCTTATATGATTTAACGCGGTGTAACGGGTGATTTGTCGAACCCAAGGTAAAAAGCTTATATTCTCTTTAAGTTGGTTGATTTCTCGCCATACTTTAATGAAAACTTTTTGGCTCACATCTTCACTGCTATCGAGATCTTTGGTAATAGCTAAAGCAATAGCGCCTACGGTATTTGTTAGTTGTTCAATTAAACGGGTAAAGGCGAGTTGATCCCCCGATTTTGCTAGTGCGATATCAGGAAGTAATTGTTGCTCATCAGTAAATAGCATTTTATAACACCCCCTGTAAGAATATATCTGTTTGTGCCATTAACCATTTATTATCATCCCACATAATAAAATGTCGAGCATCAATGTTGGTAATTAAATGGGCATTAGGCACATTTTCTATTTGTTGTTGATATAACACGGTAGCAAATCGTCGAGATTCTTCATCGGTAAATGCACCTTGCGCAGCAATAAGCAGTAAGGGCGTTTTCACTTGCTTTAATGGCTCTCGTAAATCATTGAGTAATAAAAAAATGCAAAGCTGAAGCCACTGTTTTTTGATCAGACACTTTTGCCATAGCAATAACCGCTTGCTGATTTTCTATTGATGTGGCTTGAATAGCAATGGTTTGTTTAGTCATATCAGCCATTTGCTGAGCCGTTGCTTGTTGATACATACTTCGAATGTAGTCAGCTTGTCGTTGCATATCTTTTGGTATAGTCGCAGGTGTTTTTGTAAATATTGGCGCAATATAAGGTAAGCCGTCGACCGCAATAATGGCAGAAAATAGTGCCTCATTTTTTATCGCTAAACTATAAGATAAAAAAGCCCCTAAGCTATGCCCTATTAATACTGATTTTTGTAATTGATGTTTTTGTATGTAGCTCAATAATTCAGATTTTACCGCGGGTATAATATTATCTGCACTAGGGCATGGGGCTGTCGTTGCAAATCCTGCAATACTCACCGTATGCACCTGATAATTTTTTGCTAGATATTCTTCACTTTTCTGCCAAACCTCGCCGTTACTCATTAGTCCTGGAATTAAAATTATCGGTTGTCCTTCACCGTGCACCTCAACACTAATGCAACTTTCAGCTTTGGTATTCAGGCTTATCGAAATCACGAGTACGGTTAATATTATATGTACTATATTCATCATTTTTCCTTGTTGTAATCGATAGGAAGACAGAAACTTCCTATTTCATTACCAAGACACCATCACTTTTTATTTCGTGACATTTTTTTAAATTAACTTTCGAAACCTCATGTAACATTTGTAATTAATTTGGCTATAGAGTGAATAAGATAACTTTGCTAAGCTAATTCATATTGAACAAAGAAGAGAAATAAAGCATGAAGATATTTCAAAATAAAGAAGTGCAAGGTTTGTGCTTATGTCTTGCCGTAATGGGGTTAACCTATACACTGTTATTAATGGTTTTAATTTTATTTACGGGTATAAAGTTATATAAAACAGTGATTATTGTTATCACGCTTTCAAGTATACTTTTTACACTAGGGCTCAATAAGCAGGTTAAAAATCGCTTAAAGCTACAAGTTGAAGGTTTTTTTGCAAAAATAGTTACCGCTTAATTTATCTTTATCACGCTATAGTATCAACTATAGCGTATCTAGTTTTCAGCAAGAATAACCGACTCCTTACCTGTTCACACATTAATAATTTATTCTGCTACATTTAGAATAGAACTGCCTCAAGTATATTTAACAACAAATAATAACTCATCTTTATTCTGGTTAATTAATTTAAACCATAAAAAAACTGCATCACCAATATATTGAATATGTTGGTGATGCAGATTTAAATAATAAAGATTAATGTTCTGTAATTGAGTTACACCTCAGCTTTATTCTTTCTTAACCAATATGTGCCATAAAGTAATGAAATACCCACTAATACACTTCCTATATTTAATTTAGTAATAAGTGCTTGCAATGGTACCGTTCTGGCAAAATTTTCTTGCCCTTGCACAGATTCAACAAATTGTGATGAAAGTGAGAAATACTCTAGTAATAAGCCACCTATATAGAATTGCGATAAATGGAAGTAGTGCACGACAAAACCTTCCACTAATAAAACAACGGCGACAGGTAATATTGCCCATAAAAATGGGGCTTTCTTCGCATACATAGACGCTAACATTAACCATGCAAACAAAGGTAACATCCAAATAGCAAGAGGAATAAGGTGTAACCAAATAAGTGATACTCCACTTAAAATATCAGCATCAACCCACAATGCCCATAAGCTAGCATCGTAACCAACCGACAATATAATGCAAACTAAAAACGCTAACAAAAGAATCAAGCACAAAGTAGCGGTTGCGGCTCCTAAAAATATAGCTGGAATTGCCAAGGCTCCGGTAATTAATTTGGCAATAATTGCTGTGACATCAGAAACAGGTAACGAGCGCCAAAACATAATAGATAAATCTCTGCGTTCATCAAATAGACATACAGTAAAGTAATAAAGCTGAATGATTAACGCCACCACTAAAAAGGGTGCAAATAAAGAAAGAGCCATTACAAAGAATAACTTAGGGATCATTGGCGCATGTTCAGCAGAAAAAAACTGTTCAGGGAATGTCGTTAAAAACTGAAATAAGTCACTAAAACTTTCATTACTTTGCATAAAAATAGCGAGAGGCATCACGATGACCAAAGCAGCGATAACCATGGGCACCCATTTTAGAATATTGCTAAATTCCCATAATTCTTTTTTAATTGAAGTTGTTAATACTTTCGTGTTCATGAACATATCTCCTTGGTCATCACGCCAACAAAAATGTCAGCTAAACTCGGTACGCTTATTTTACCCAACGCTTGTAAGTCCTCATTTTTTTGATTGTCAAAAAGCATAGTAGTTAACCCCATTAAACTATTTGAAAAGAGCGGTTTAAATTGCTTTGCTTGCTCGATATTGTCCTGAGTTACGGTTAACAATGTAAAACGTTCACGAATATTTTCAGTGCTTTCAGCTATAACAATTTTACCTTCTTGAATAAAGGCAACATCTGTTAAAATATGCTCAATTTCTTCAATCTGATGCGTAGTTATAAGAATACATTTATCTTCCGTATAAAAGTCCTCTAATAAGTGCGTATAAAACTGTCTACGGGTTAAAATATCTAACCCCAACGTTGGTTCATCTAAAACAAGCACTTTAGCGTCTATAGCTAACACTAAAGATAAATGTAACTGAGTAACCATTCCTTTAGACAAAGCCTTCACTTTATCATTCATATCGATATTAGTTTTTGCCAGAAATGTACGTGCTTTTTCAATATCGAAATTAGGATGAACATCATTCATGTAGCTTAATGCTTGAGTAACTTTTAACCATTTGGGCAATATAGCGACATCTGAAATATAGGCGACATCGTTAAGCATCTTTTCACGGTCTTTTCTTGGATGATGGCCAAGAACATTAATGTCACCTTCAAAATCAATTAAACCTAGCATCGATTGAAGACATGTGGTTTTACCCGCACCATTAGGACCAACTAAACCAACAATTTGTCCTTTATGAATACTTAAGCTCACATCAGACACAACATGTTTCTTACCGTAAGATTTGTTTAAGCCTGTTATAGAAATCAATTCATTCATAACTTATCTCCTGTTAGCAACTGCTCAGCAGAAAGTTTTAATCGCGTTATTTGTTTTAATATTTCTGGCCATTGCTGAACCAAGAAAGTTTCGCGCTCTCGATCAAGCATTAGCTCTTGCGCTCCTGATTTAACAAATAAACCTTTTCCACGCTGTTTTTCTACAACTTGTTCATCCTGTAACATTTGATACGCCTTAGAAATAGTAATTGGATTCACTTGATATTCTGCAGCCACTTTTCGGACTGATGGCAATGCTTCGCCTTCTTTGATATAACCATCGAGAATACGAGCAACAACTTGCTGGTATAACTGTAGGTATATCGGTTTTTCATTATCCCACTGAGGTGTCATAATATTTCCTAACGGTAGTTATGCTTAAGTTCTGTTATTTATGTTTAAATAAAAACAATACAGGTGTTATACACCACCAACACACTAACACACAAGAAAAATATCTAGATAAAATAATCTACATATGTAAATAAATATTTCAAAATGATTCTTTAGCGGAGTAAAATCAATAAAAAAACTAAAAAAATCAACAGGAAATGTTGATTTTTTATGACAGGGATATTTTTGATGAGAATCTAAACTGGCGTGATTTATTCGGCTTCTTGAGCTTGTAAAGCTAGTAAGGTTTTTCCATGTGGGATAGGTGCTTTAGTTTCAGGGTCGACTTGTACAAAGACAATATCATCAGCTAAACAGATGGTCTTTTTAGTAATTTTATTACGCATTAAACAAGTGATTGTTATTGACGTTTTCCCCACACTTTTGGTTGATAATCCAAACTCAACTACATCACCCTGCACGGCTGGTGATTCAAAATTTATCGCACCAATATGTTTAGTCACTAAACAGTTAGTCTCTAATTGACAAATAGCAAAAATAGCAGCCTCTTCATCAATCCAGGCTAATGCGCGGCCACCAAAAAGTGAGTTTGCATAGTTTAAATCATTAGGAAGAACCAATCTACGGGATAAAAAGCGCATAATGTGACCTTAAAAATTGTCATGATGTTATTCATAGCACCATGACATTGCTAAAAAAGAGGGAAGGCTTTTGATTTGCTTGCAGCAAAGAACATCGGCATTCACCCGTGATAGTATAGCGAACTTTAGTGTTAATTAACTCGCTGATAACCATAATGTCAGTTTATTTTCGCCCACTTCTTTCTCTTCATCTTCATCATAGTGGGTGCCATATAAAAAGAGGATGTCTGCTTTACCATCATTATTAAAATCTTTAATTTCAGTGCGGACACTTTTAGGTAAGGAAATTTCATAATCAGCGCCACGTTTAGCAAATAAACGTTTGCCTTTAGCCCCCGAGTAGATGGTAAATTCTTTATCATCAGTTTTAAGGATCAAGTCATTAATGCCATCACCATTAAAGTCGCTAACATCGGTTAGTGCCTCACCGTCACTGCCAGAATTAATTGCTATTTCAACTTCATTTTCATAAACAGGCTTTTTTACATACTTACCGTTTTTTTCCAACTTATAGAAGCGTAAATCCATATCTATAGCACCAGACATTGCCGACATCATAGTACCTATGCCCATTTCAACACTTAAGGTGTAATAATCTTTCAAGCCATCACCATCAACATCTTTAAACTTTATCATACCTTCACCATCAAAAGTCGCATGACCATCAGCTTCCTTTTTGTACTGCATCAGACCATTTTCTATGAACCCATAACGTATCATCAGGTGATTAGTTCTAGACATCATGCCTTCTCGTACTGACTCTTTGGTGACAATATCAACGAGGCCATCACCATTTATATCTTCAACGGTTTCAAGCTTTACAGAAGCACTTTTTTCACCTTGCTGTTTTTTTATCTTAGAATTCTTATTTTCTAAATGTGCATTTAAGTTAATAACCATGGGATTATGATCAAATAACTGAGCAGGTGTTTGAGCAAAGACCATCAATTGATCATCAATTTGGAAGGCGATATCTTTTTTGTCATCGTGATTAAAGTCAGCATGGTAAAAATTTTGTGGGGTAAATGACAGACCACGCCCTGACTTTTCAATACGAGGTGATATAGCAAAGGATTGCTGAGTAAATGCTCCCGTAGCGTTTTGCAAATATATATGAGTTGTATCTAAACTATGAGTAATAAAATCGCTTAGGCCATCCTGATTAAAATCGTGGACAAAATCACCAAAGTTTACGTCAAAAATGCCTTGGTACTTGTATAAAGTATCAACGTCTATCAATTTACTGATGGTTTTATCTTCTAGATTGTAAGACATCACCGCATTAGTTGTTAAGTAAACAATCACTTCGCCTACTTGCTTCGCCAATGTTGCTTGATTAAAGAACTGTGCGTTTTCTGGAATATCAATAATCTGTGCTTGTTCAACTAATCCACTCTCACTGATACGGGGATAATAACTAAAGCGGTTATCATCATGAATAAGTAGATCAACATCACCATCTTTCTCATTTAGATACAGCAACTTCCCTGTTATTTTGTGCTGCGAGCTTTGCTGAGATTTATTAAAATTTAATTTATTAGCTTTTGCTAGAAGTAGAGGAGAAGCTAAAGTCGTTAATAATAAAACCATCGTTATTGTTGCTATCTTTGACATAATAATCCTTTGGTGTCTGATTTCTTGCTAGCCTTTATGCCCATCTAAGTGAACACAAAGATATTGAACTAATATTGATTACAAATAATTAACATAGTTCAAATTTAATAGCATTATCCTCTAATACCAAGTAATAAATGGTAACAATGGCTGTTTTTACAAAGTTGAGCTGCCTGACCTATCATTGAATAAGGATGAGTTGTGCTTGTCGTTATGTTGATTTTATCTTTTACTAGGGTTATTAAACAAAGTATTCATCTAGGATTAATCCTAGATAAATACCTACAACAAGGTTATTCATTGATAACACCTTCATGTTTACGCATCACATCATTTTATGTTGTCGGTAGGAAGGTTAGAGGAATAGCTTTTACCCTTGCAGCATTCAGTAAAGGCGATTGCAGCAACTTTTTAAGTACTAAAGTATAGGCTAAATATCTACACTGAATTAATAACATTATTGACTTAATAAGGTATCGGATAAAAGGTTATCTGTATAACCACTTAAAAAACGACCTAACGGTTCGGTAAGTCAGTGAGATTTTAACCATTTTACTAACTGTGGATAGTGATCAATTCTAGCATTAGGATGAGTAAGAATATTAATGTGATCGTAATTTTGCATATTCCCTGAAGATTTTGACAACAAAGTAAATTTCGCTTTCGGATTATATTCTTGAATGAAAATATTTACATCGCTGGCATGTCCTAACACTTTATCTTTACTACCAGTAAAGTGCCATGTTGGAGGCCAATCAATTGACTTAGCTGCTTGAAAGTAATCAAAACCATCTGTCGTATCATGCCAAGCACTTTTTTTAACCCAAGCGACGCTATCGGCTAACGATTGTTCGGTTTCATTATCAGAGCCAATACCATGCTTTTTAGCATCTAAAAATCCTTTGTTCCTTGCCAATTTAGGGGCGACATTATTCCAAACAATATCCACCTTAAACATTTTTTCTAAACTTTTTACCGTCACCATGCGCTTGGTACCAAAACAAGTTTTACTACGAATACGTTCAATTATTTTAGGAAATCTGGCCAACGTACTCGCCAATAAAACCCCTCCCCAGGAATGTGCAACAAGATGAATTTTTTGTTGTGTGACTTGAAAAATGTAATTTATAAAATGTGGAATATCTTCAGTGATCGCTTCAAATTGACCATGTACAGCATGTTTATCAATACGAGGCGTGCTTTCACCACGGCCACGTAAATCGGCGACATAAACATCAAAGCCCTGCTCTGCTAAGTAGCATGCTAGACCTTTACCTTTTTTAGTATAAAAAATAAGGCCATTTTCAATAGCACCATGTAACATAAAAATAGGCGTACCGCCCTTTTGTTGCCAAATATGCCTTAAATGAAGTTGATGATCTCCATGAGATAAAAATAAAGATTCTTGATTTGTCATAGGATTATTAAAATATTCGTGAATAGAAGAAAACAAAGGTCAGACCAGTTAATAATCAGCATACGGTGTTGGATACTGTTGAGCAACAAAAATAACTTAAGACTTGGATTACTGGCAAGATCCCAACCATAAGACTAGACAGTCGATAAAAAAGTCAATAACCTACTCACATTTACAATATTATTGCCGTTAAGCATCATTTGTGTAACAGAACATGATACAAAAGTATTAAAGATCCGCTTCATTTAATGAATAATAATTTTAATAACAACAGCTCCCTAAATTAGGAAAACTATGTCTTCTTCGATAAAAACCTTAGCTACAGTAATTAAGTTTATCGGCTTATTTATTATTGCTCTTTTGCTAATTATCTGGCTCTCTTCACCATTTGTTAGTCGACATTACCTAACTAAATACCTTAATGAGCAGCAGCTCACCCTAGCTGATAAAACAACCATACGTTATAACCCTTTTTGGTCGAATTTAAATATACGAGAACTAGAGATAGTCAGCGTAGAAAATAGCGATAAGCCCCTTATATCGTTAAAGTCTTTAAACGTTACGGTGAGTTTATTTAAACTATTAACTGATACTTTGTATGTTTCAGAGTTTGCTATTGATGGCTTATATCTAGATGTTAATTTAAATGGTGAGGCACCGGTTATTGGTGGCTTTGTTATTGCCAATAATTCAAACGATACTAAAACATCCGTCGAAACACCTACAGCACAAACAACAGATTTAGCAAAAAATCCAAATAATGAGGTCGCCAATAATTATCAAGTTTCATTACCCTATTTTAGCCTTTCCAATGCTATTTTTAATCTAGGTATTGAACAAAGCCAACAAGAATTTATCATTAATTCACTTGTTATAAAAAATGTACTTGCCTCGACAAAAACACAACAAGCAGAGCTTGTACTTAATGCTTTAATTAATAAGGCCCCTTTGTTTTTAAAATTAAATGCCGATTTGACTTCAGAGCAGCGTAAAATAAGCTCTGAAATAACCTTGTCTGAATTAGCACTCACCCCATTACAGCCGCTGTTAACCGCTAATAGTCCCGAGCAAGAACCACTAACAATGCAGGGTTCTATCAGTCTTAATAGCAAGCAGTCAATTTCTCTGTCGACTGCTGTCACCGACATTAACGTTGAAACCTTTGAGTTAAAAACAACTGACTTTAAAGCGACACAAAAAAACAAAACGCTTGCACTTAATATTTTCCCGCTAACTTTAGAAAACTTTTCTATTGCGCTTGTTAATGAACAAGCGCCTAAAATAACCGGCACCGCTTCACTAAACATTAATGATTTAAAGGCCTATGAAGGTGAAGGCGCGCAACTATTAGCTAAAATATCAGCAATAAAACTTGATGATATTGCGGTGACTACAACAGAGTCATTAATAACTGCTAATATCAAAAATCTGATTATTGAGCAAAGTCTATTTGCTGAAAATACCACAGATGATTTTCCCCCTTTAGCCCAATTCAAAAACCTAAGTATTAATGATGTAACTGTCTCTCAGCAAGGTCTATTCATCGATACGATTAACCTATTAGGTTTAACTATTGATACCAACTTAGACAAAGAAAAAAATATTACTGGCTTACCCACTTCACCAAAAGATCAACCGCCCGTTGCCGAGCCGCTAGCCAAAACAATTAATTCACCAAAAACCATTGAGGGTGAAGCAGAAAGCGAAGAAAGCTTATTTTTATTGTCACTTAATTCTTTTTCATTTGGTGATAGCGCCGGTATTACTTTTATTGATCGCAGCACAAGTCCTTATTACAAAAGAGCATTTAACATCACAACGTTTAACGCTGGCCCTTTTGATAACCAAAAGCCACAGCAAGAAAGTAATTTTATCTTAACCGGTAACAGTGATAAATACGCCAATTTCAACTTATCTGCCGTTGCTAAACCTTTTAGTAAAAAAGATTATTATAAATTGAATGGTTTCTTCAAAGAGGTCAGCTTGCCTTCATTATCGACTTATATTGCGCAAGCACTTAACTACGAACTTAAAAGCGGTCAGCTTGATGTCGATCTAGATGTAACCGTTGATGATAAAAAAATTGCTGGCAAGACCAAGTTATTTTTAAGAGGTGTGGAGCTAGGTGCAGCAAACGATCATGAAACAGGCACAGTGAAAAGCCAAACATCGATACCTTTTAACATTGCCTTAGGGATGTTAAAAGATGGTGATGGCAACGTAGAGCTAGATATTCCGTTGAAAGGTAGCACTGATGATCCTTCTTTTGGCATGAGTGGTTTTATTAATTTACTGGTAAAAAAAGCAACGATGTCTGCTGCTAAAGAATATTTGATCACTACCTTTGTGCCTTACGCCAATGTAGTTACTGTTGCTATGTCTGCGGGTGATTACTTATTAAAAGTTCGTTTTAATGATTTAAACTTTCCAATAAAAGAAACACAATTAACGGCTCAGCAAAGCCAATTTTTGGCTCAATTTTCAGCCCTGATGACAGATAAGCTCGATACACAATTAACCTTGTGTGCTATTGCAACACCAGAAGACATTGATAAACCGTTAGGGACTAAGATTACCGACATAGATGATATAAAACAATTGGCTGAAATTTCTGGGCAGCGCCTTGAGGCTTTTAAAGATTATATGGTAAAAGAACACGGCATCGCCTCTTCTAGGCTGTTACTTTGCTCACCAAAAATAGACTCTACTAAGGGTGCTAAACCAAGAATTACCTTTACAGACTAACTATTTTATTAGCGAATAAAAAAACGCTGACACGTAATGTGCCAGCGTTTTTATTTATCTATTAGGAGATTATCGCAAGTGCCTTTATTAAACGTTACTCTACCAAAATTAAATTTACTTTCCTTGAGGAATAAAGCCGTTAATTTAGCGTTGAAATAACATCATCTAGGCTAATAAAATATATCTTTTAACCCATTAGCAAAAGCGGTGAAACGTTCTTTTAAGGTACGTTTCAGCTTGATATCTAGTGCACCAAATAAAACTAAACCTTCAACATAGATTGTTGGTGCATCAATATAATCAGTTGATGGCGCTTTATTGTCAATGCCACCAAAAATACAAAAAGCTTTCGAAACAACTTTAACATTTTCAGGTACGAATATATCAATTCCGCCAAACAAACAAAAAACTTTCACCGTAACTTCACGCTGAGTAAAAATAGCCTCACTAAAATCAATATCACAACCACCAAAGACACTTATTGATTTAATTTCTTTAGCGACTCGCCATTCACCACTGCGGCCACTTCCACTAAAGATATTAATAAGTAAATCACTGTCATCTGTTGGCGTTGAGGAATAATTAAAGCGAAAGTCTTCTTTTTTCTTCTCGATATATTCTTCGTCAACTTTTAAGTCTAAATCAGCAACAAGTGAAACAAGGTCTTCATTAGATTCAAAAGCCATTGCTTGATCTAATCGCCTTTCAAAAGCTTCATGTGAAAGTTCACCGTGACTATAGTTCATCACTAATTGGTCAACCACCTCTTCTCTTACTTTGTCGGTAGGTCTATCTGCAATGTTAACGGCCATATTATTATTCCTTTAAACAGTTAAAATATTATTAAAATGAAAGCAATAAACAGACCATTAATAATAATGTTAAATTACAACACTCTACATATCCACGGTAATAAATAGACAGATAAAACATGATGATTTAGTATTTTTAACCAATATCCATGTAATTCAACCAACCCATCAAGCAATAACAAGGTTTATTCTTTACAGTCATGGCCAAATTTTGGTGCTAACTCATCATAGGATATATTAAGTCTATTTATCAAATCGGAGGAGGTATTAAGGCTACTCGCTAAATATAAATTACGCGTTAAGTAATCAATAGGAAAAATAGGTTCTATCTTGTCCGCATAGGGTGAATTGCTTTCAATGAGCGATGCAAAGTATGTTGATGAGAGAACGACCAACTCAACACGGTCGAAGGCTAACATTTGAATAAAATTATCGTTATTATATGAAATGGATAGATTTTTTTCAGGTTCAAAACCTAGTCTTAATAAATACTCGGCTGAAGCTTGCCCTTTTTGTGCAGCAATAAGATAATTTTTTGCTTCTGCTAATGAATTAACTTGAATATCAGGCCTAGTTTTTAAGCGATAAAATGAAAATTCTATCGAACATAATGGTGCTACCCACCGAAATAAAGACTCCCTCTCTTGTGTCCTTAACAGCGAAAATATAAAAATATTGGGTTGCGTTAACGCTAGTTGATAAGCCCGTGCCCACGGATATATCTTTATCTGATAATCAATAGAGGAATGATGAAAGAGCAATTTTACTTTATCAGCAGACAGCCCACTAAGTTCACCATTTTCATTGATAACTTGGTAAGGTGGATAAATTTCAGATACAACCTGAATGCCAGGTGACTCCTGCTTGAAGGTTTTCACTTGATTTTCATTAGATGCGTAACTATCGACATTAATAAAGATAAGTAAGACAAGTAATTCTCTTTTAAATAATAAGGTCATACAATTAAAAAATCTTCATTCAAAGTTCAACAAATACCTTCGCTGGCATACGCATGGTTTATCACTTTTTAAAAGTTAAGATAAGCCTTGCTCAACAGGTGAGGTTCTTATAGATTCATCCTTATGATATTAATATTAGACGATAATAAATAAAATGTTAGATAAACACTCTCCTGAAGTACAAGAACAAGCAATAAAAATAGCTAAAAGCATACAAAAGCCTAAACAAACGAAGGAGCAGACTAAACTTATTGCCCAAGGTATTGAGAAAGGTATTGCTGAATATAAGAAGCAGCAGAGTAAAAAATCTCGCATACGTGATAAGGCCAAAAAATCATTACTGAGAGAAAAGAACAATCAAGAAAAAAGCACTGAAGCTTGCCCTCAAGAGATACCACCTAAAAGGGCACTTTACTTACCTTGGTTGCTTTTAGTCATCAGCTGGATTGGTTTTATTCTTTTCAGTCAATGATGATAAATAAATTGATTACTTTTATAACCAAAAAGTGTCTATCTCAATGTTAAAACCCTTTAATTTTTATTTAAGTATAAACAACAAAATATTCACACGTTAAGACTAAGGTATAAGACCATAGACAATAACGTTACGTTATACTCAATTGCCTTGATTTTAATCAATAAAGCCTTTAGCTGTTGCGGCATACTTTATTTATCATCATTAATGAGAGTCACTTACTATGTCATTATTCGACCAAGATAAGAAAACAGTAAAATGGGAACAATTCTTAAAATCAGGTAATCGCATTTTCATTGGCTCTAATGCCGCTGTACCAAACGCCTTAATCGACGATTTAATTGCCAACAGTGCAAAATTGCATGACATTGAAACGGTTCATATATTAACGCTTTCAGATAATAAGTGGGCAACACCTGAGCACAAAGATTTATTCAAAGTAAATGCGCTATTTATTGGTGGTAAAAATATTCGCGAAGCCATCGCAGAAGGCAGAGCTGACTATACACCGAGCTTTATTTCTGATATTCCCCGTTTATTTCGTGAAAATGTTTTACCACTTGATGCGGCATTAATTATGGTTAGTCCGCCAGATGAATATGGTTATTGTTCACTTGGCGTGAGCGTAGACATAGTGTCGTCGGCAGTAAAATCAGCAAAATATGTTATTGCACAAATCAATTCAAAAATGCCACGAACGAATGGACATAGTTTTGTTCATGTTAATCAAATTCATGCTTGGTTAGAGGCAGATCAAACTCTTCCTGTTTTAGCACAACCGAGTATTGACCGAGTGGCAGAGCAAGTAGGTCAATATGTTTCTATGCTCATTGAAGATGGCTCAACCCTGCAAATAGGTATAGGAAAAATTCCTGAAGCGGTCTTACGCTATTTAGCGAACCATAAAGATTTAGGCATTCATAGTGAGATGATCTCTGATGGCGTAATCGACTTAATACGTTCGGGTGTTATTAACAACCGTAAAAAGACCTTTCACAAAGGAAAAGCCGTGTTAACTTTTTGTATGGGAACGCAGCGACTCTACGATTTTGTTGATGGTAACCCCCATGTTGAATTCTATCCTTCAGAGCATGTTAACTCTCCGGTAAATATTGCTAAAAATGATAATATGGTTTCTATTAATAGCGCTATAGAAGTAGATTTGACTGGTCAGGTCGTTTCAGATTCTATTGGTTATCAATTTTATAGTGGTATTGGTGGTCAAGTCGATTTTGTACGTGGCGCGTCATTGAGTAAAGGTGGTAAACCCATTATTGCGCTGCCCTCGACAACAAAAGATGGAAAAACCTCTCGTATTGTTGCCCATATTACCGAAGGTGGTGGTGTGGTCACTTCTCGCGGTCATGTCTCTTATGTTGTTACTGAATATGGTATTGCTTCATTATTAGGGAAAAGTATCCGTGAACGGGCATTAGAACTTATTCGTATTGCTCATCCAAAATTTCGCGAGCAACTTTTAAAAGATGTCAGGAAAAACTATTGGGTGCCAGAATATCAAGAGAGCTCGCCAACCTCAGTACCTGAATTAGGCGAAATAGAACTCAAAAAATTTACCTTTGAAGACATTAATTATTATTTACGCCCCTTAGCTCCCGCTGACGAACGTCGTTTACAGGAGTTTTTCTATTCGCATACCAAAGAAACCTTGATCATGCGTTATAACCATCATGCCACACAAATGACCCGTGAAAACGCTTGTAAGTTAGTCAGTGTCGACCAACATAAAGATTTAGCCTTGTGCTTTACTCAGCGCACTAATTTAGCTGATGTTATCCATGCCGTTGGTCGCTACTACTTCATCGAAAGTCATAATTGTGGTGAAGTAGCTTTCGTTATCAGCGAGCATAAACGTGGTAAAGGAATGGCAAAAACCTTATTAGATGAAATAATAAAAATTGCTACCCTACGTAAGCTAGACAAGCTCATTGCCTGTGTAAGACGAGATAATGCGCCAATGTTAAAGGTCTTTGAAAAAGCAGGATTTCTTCGAAAATATTCTGAAGAGATGGACGAACTCAATTTAGAATTACAATTAACAGCATCAACAATAGCAGAAATAGAGGAACAATCATGACAGTAGGTGTAATTGGTCATCATAAATGTAATGGGCACAGTATGGGGGATTATCATCCAGAAAGCCCAAAAAGACTGGGGGCGATTCAAGATCAGTTGATCCGCAGTGGTCTTGAATATGTTATCCGCCAATATGATGCTACACCTATCGACCGAGATCTCATTTCACTTGCTCACGATGACAAGTATATCCAATATATTTTTGATAATGCTCCAAAAACAAGCGATCAAGATGCCATTTTTCGCCTTGATGATGATACCAGCATGAATGCTGATACCTTACCAGCTGCCTTATTATCGGCTGGTGCAGCGATTAATGCCGTTGATTTAGTGATGGATAAAACCTTAACGGCCGCTTTTTGTGCTACGCGCCCTCCTGGGCATCATGCTGAATATGATAAAGGTATGGGGTTTTGTTTTTTTAATAATATTGCTATCGCAGCCGCTTACGCAAAGAAAAAATATAAACTAGAACGTGTCGCGATCGTAGATTTTGACGTACATCATGGTAATGGCACCGAAGATATTATTAAAAGAGCCACCGCTAATGGCAAAGAACAAGGTTACTTATTTTGTTCAAGCTACCAGTACCCTTTTTATCCTTTTGAAATGCAAGAAAGTGATACGCCACCTATTATCAACACCCCCTTACCTGCCACTTGCAAAGGCCCTGAGTTTAGAGCGGCGATAAGTAAGCATTGGTTGCCGGCTTTAGAGAAATTTAAACCGCAAATTATTTTCATTTCTGCTGGTTTTGACGCTCATATCGAAGATGAAATGTCGCAAATTAGCCTGACTGAGTGTGATTACCGTTGGGTAACGGATGAACTTAAGACCATTGCTGATAAGTACAGCGAAGGTCGAATAATATCAATGCTTGAAGGGGGCTATGCTTTAAGTGCTTTAGGACGAAGTGTCGTTGAACATATGAAAGGTTTAATCAGTAATCAGTAATCAAGCATGTAGCTGAATATTTTTAAACATCAGCTACATTAAACTAACCACAGAAAACATATTAATGGGCTTTTTTAAGTGACTTTACTAATGTTACGACTAATAACACTAAGCCTCCGGCAATAATACCTATGATACCTTCGGTTAATATCGGTACTATAATTTCAGCGATCGCCCCAAAAGTGTTCGCCAGAAATTCAACCAGATGATGTACCTGCTTATGCAACCATGAAAAACTATGGACCAAAATACCACCGCCTACCAAGAACATTGCAATAGTACCAACCACTGTCAGCGTTTTCATTAATGCCGGGGCAAAAATAAGTAAACCGCGCCCTAAAGCTCGTTGAATGGCATTAAAGCGCCCCGAAACAGACTTTCTTAATAAGTATAAGCCTAAGTCGTCAAGTTTAACGATAGCGGCAACAAGCCCATAAACACCAAAGGTTATTGCTAGGGCAAGTCCAGAAACGACCGCAACTTGAACTTCAAAGGCAGCCTCTTGAACTGTGCCTAAAGCAATAACAACAATTTCTGCTGATAATATAAAATCAGTACGGATGGCACCTTTAATTTTTTTCTCTTCAAAGGCGACTAAATCTACTTTTTCATCGGCTAAAGCTAACAACTTTTTTTGATGTGCCTCTTTTTGATCTTGAGATGAATTATCATTATGTTGGAAGAATTTATGGAAGACCTTTTCAAAACCTTCAAAGCATAAAAACAGCCCGCCAATAACAAGCAAGAGAGTAATTAAGGGCGGCGCAAAAGCACTAATAACTAAAGCGGTAGGCACAATGATAAGTTTGTTTAACAGCGACCCTTTAGCAACAGCCCAAACTACCGGTAATTCACGTTCAGCTTTAACTCCTGAGACCTGCTCAGCATTCAGTGCTAAATCATCCCCTAATACGCCAGCTGTTTTCTTTGCTGCGACTTTTGATAAGATAGCGACATCATCAAGTACTGTTGCAATATCATCGAGTAAGGTTAATAAACTTGATCCGGCCAATGGTTTCTCCCTGTTTACGCTGCCAGTTATAGACATCATCGTTATTTACCATCCACAATGGAAGGTCTAAATTTGTCGGCAGCTAAAATAACGTGCAACAAGCACTATTGCAGCAAAGACTAGGATGCCTAAAGCTGTTATCAACATTTTCCTGAACATAAAAAAGGCTGCTCATAGCAACCTTTGTTAAGATAATAAACTAATTCGATTACATTTATTCCACAGGTAAAAATGCATCTGATTGTTCAACTTCATATTTTTTATGTAATTTTGCAGCTAAGACACCTTTGCGGTGAGCGAGGGCTGCTTCCATCTTTTTAGCGGCACTTGCAATAGCAGCGTACAACTCTTTTCCTGATGCCGTTACGGAGATCTCATTACCTTCATAGTGAGTAGAAACTTCTAATTTTTGTTGATGAGGCTCGACGGTAATAATTGCGCTAATAGAAGTGAGACTTGGGTAATGCTTAGCAACTTTTTTAAACTTGTCCTCAATTGACTGCTGGATACCTTCAGTAATTTCAACATGGTGACCGGAAATATTTATTTTCATAATGTTACCTTTTACTAAGAGAAAATTGTCTTCACTTAATATACTCGGGGTTATCTCGGTAAAACACAATGGTAATTTTGTAAAAAAATGAAAAAAAATTGTAACCATATTGAAATATAAATAAATTATTTCTTAAGCATTGATTTCAAGTCAGCAAATGGATTATAGGTTGCCGTATCTTGATTAGTATCACCGGCAATAACTTCTGTTTTATATTTAGCGTGATCTGTATATTTAGCGTGTTCGTTATCGTGACAGTAAATACATAACAGTTCCCAATTACTTCCATCATTTGGATTATTAGTATGGTCGTGATCAACATGATGCACAGTTAACTCCATAAGGTTTGAATAAACAAACTCACGAGCACAGCGGCCACAGACCCAAGGAAATAATTTGAGGGCACGGTCACGATAACCCTTTTCTTTGGCTTTGTAATTGAGGCTTGCGCCTAAGGTATCAGAGGACATAATTAAGCAATATGAAAGTAAACATAAACCATTGTAAAATGCTGCTTAAATATGTTCAATGTCTATTTCAATTCAATTCAATTCAATTCAATCAAGATAACGCTTCAAAGGCTTAACGCATTTAAATGACTTCAATCTTATATTCAATATCCTGCATCATATGTCCATGTACCGAATTATCATGATGGTACTGGGCATTAAACTTTAACGTATGAACACCTTTAGCTAAGGGGCGCAACATTAACCAATAGCCATCAGTAGCAGAAGGATAAACTTTTTCTGTTGCTTGTGTTTTCGCAAGTAATGCGTGTAAATCAAAACACTCTTTTGATTTTATTCGATTATTACGGATATTGGGAATAGATTGGCCATCGAGTTCAGCATAAACAAAATACAACTCTCCATTGTTTAATGCCGCTTCTTGTTTTACTTCATCACAGGTTTTACTGACATTTTGTTCTGGCCAATACGCCATATTAATAATAGGAAAGAAGATATGTTTACCATAAGGAATAATGCAATGCCGCTTTATTTTCGAGGTGCCATAACCACCGGCTAAAAACCAAACATTCCCTTTTTGATTAACACCGCAAAACTCTCCCGTACTATCACGCACCGGAGAGCTTCTATCACTCATTGTTTGGGTCCATTGCCACCAAGTATTCGCATATTGATCAAGTGATTTACCGGCAATGCTCTCATTAACGCCAACAACTATCGGTTGATAATTATTAGCTAAGCCACTGAAGGTGAAAAAACTATAAATAAAACAAATAAAACTTAATGTTTTAATACACATATCAATTCCTTTTTAAATGTAAAACCAGTCACAACTCCACAGTATTGTTTTTAACATTGTTGACACTACTATTACAAGATAATTGCAGTGAAATAGTCATGCTATTGAAATACTTTTTCAGCCCAGCGCGCTAAGCCAACGGTTACACTGCCAAAGTGATCGCCAGCAATCACCGGCGTATTTGGCATTTGCTCACGTAAAAATTGGTTTAACACCGGTGACTTTGCTGAGCCTCCAGTAACAAAAATCACATCAGGTTGGCAATTAGCTTGCACCACACATTCATTCATCAATTGAGCAATTTGCTTCAATTGTGAAGAGCTTGCTTTCAACATCAAGGCACGATTAACTTCTACTTTTAAATTATCAGCTAATTCATCTAGGTATATTGGCTGAGAGTCTTGTTCGGTTAAGCCTATTTTTGCTTGCTCTGCACCATTAACAATAAGATGACTTAATTTTTGCTGGTGAACCTTTAACAAACGTGAGAATACCTCAGGCTGTTTAGCATCGCGTTGCAGCGTTTGCAAATAACGATAATTGGCTTGACTGTAAAAATTAGTTTGCTCGTTAATATTATTAATGGCCACAGCTTGATTAAAACTATTAACAGGCATAGGTTTACCCGTTTTTAACGTATCATTCATCCCTAGGCTTGGCATTATTCCCTTGAGCGCTAATTGAATATCGAAATCATTACCACCAATACGAACACCGGTGTGCGCAAGCAAGTGTTGCTCTCTTGAAGTACTGCTTTTAAATTGTGGTCCCATCAATAACATTGAGCAATCAGTAGTACCACCACCTATATCAACAACCAAAACTTTCGTTTCTTCTTGCAAACTTGCTTCATATTCAAAACCAGCGGCAACTGGCTCATATTGAAATTCTACACTCTTATAACCGACGCGTTTAGCTGCATTAGTTAATATCGTTAACGCTTGACGATTACTTTCTTCACCTTTTAAGCCTTGAAAATTAATCGGTCTGCCAATAACAGTCTGCGTTATTTCTTTTTGCTGGTTTTCTTCAGCCAATGTTTTTATGTTGCTCATCATTGCAGCAACAATATCTTCAAACAAGTTAATTTGGCTATCAACCAAACCACTCGCCCCTAAAAAGGATTTTGGTGACTTAATATAATAACCTTCTTCAGGATCTTCTAAGTATAGATTCAGCGCCGCTTGGCCAAACGATAATTCACTAGGGATGCCATCGAGCTTTAGCTCTCGTAATACATTCTGACCCCTTTGTAACGGACCAACCCGTTGTTGTTTGAACAGGAGCTGTTGCTCTTCACTTAATTGTTGACATAACCAATGAGAAATAATGTCTCGACTTGGTGCGTATAGTGTTGAAGGAATATACTTACCATGTTCGCCTAAAGATAATATCTTCGGCTGGCCACTTTCCATTACTGCGACAGCACAATTTGAAGTACCGTAATCAAAACCTATCATTGTTTATTTATACCACTGAGTCTAAAAGGGGTCGCGTAGCATACTGGGCAAGTGAGTAATTTTCAACTCATTAATAAATTTCAGTGATGTAATCGGTTTAATAACGCGGGTATTTACATTTTATTCAGTTGGTACCAATGACATTAAATAATAATCTTCAGTACAATTAAAAATAACTTTATTTATCTAATACTTTTGTTTAAAAACGCCTTAGTTAATTAACTGTCTCTTTTGAACATGATTATTACGACTATCAAAATATATTTTTCTCAGTGGATATAAATGTGCCACACCGTATGTTTTACCCACTAAGTCCTGCGCATTAGGTGCTCATTTGCAAAATGCGCTACTTAATAAAAAAAATGAGCTTAATAGTACATTTACTTTTTAGTATTTTCATCGGGGTATGCTCTAATAATAAAATGGCTATTAGTTCACTAACTTGCTGATATTTATTTACCCTCGAAAATTTTTAAACGTGAGGATAAAGTGATCATACTCCAAATTTTTGTTTTAGATCATGTGAATACAGACGCTTCTTGTTATAATGCCTTTAAGATTTATGACTCTATTTAATAAGGAAATAAAATGCCTATCTCACGTTCTCGTAATAATCAGCATAAAGTATACATTCCGTCATCTGCGCGTACTAATCACTACTTGTTAGTTAAATTCCCACTGACTGACGAGTTAATCAGCCTAAACAATCAATTAATTGATCGAACTAGTGAGCAGCCCTACCAGCGTCTATATCAACATTTAGCTGACAGTTTCTTTGACGTGAATAATAAATTAGACATAGAAAGTGGACAATTTATTGCTAACGGAAAATTTGCTCGTATCCGTTATAGCCCAGAAAAATTAACCGTACAAACTGATGAAGAAATTCTTTTTTTGTACAGTCCACGCAACCATTACAGCCAAAACACTTACATTAATGGCAAAAAGCGCGTGCGAGTTATTACACTGGTATTTTTAGCTAATGGTGACGATGTTCGCCAAACCTCAGCAGAGTTTCATAAGAATGTTCTGCTCGCTTTAAATGAGTTTATTGACGTTAACCACATTAATAAATCAACAGTAAGAGTCTGTGATCACCAACATTTTACTTATGATTTATTCTCTAAAGATAAAGGCGTTACGGGTACACAAACCCATAAATTACGTACTTTAAAAAATCGCTATGCCGCTGATGATATTAGCTTGCCAGACAAAAGAGATGTACTTACTTATGTAGTGGCTGATTTACCTATTAACCGCCGCATCAAAGAACTACTTAATATTGATAAATCAAAAGAGCAACCTTATCAACCACTCTATGATTTAATCAGCCATGCTTTTATTGAGTCGGCTAATAAGCAACATTTATTCGAAGGTGCTATTTTAGCTAATGGTTTAATACCTATCGTCAGAAGTCGTTTGGAAGAAAAGCATAAAGCTGCAGGTGAGTTACAAAAATTAAGCTTCAACCCATTTGAACCTAATAATAACTTCACCTTACATTTTGCTGGCGATTGCTTAGTTGATTCCATACAATTTGTTATCATAGCAACAGAAGATCATAAAACGAGTCAAGGCTATGGTAAATTCCTTAATTTAGCTGAACAAGCACTGCGTTCAACTGCTGTAAAACTAGGCTATGTTAATTCGAAAGAAGAATTAGTCATCCGCTTACACCAGCACCTAGGTTATGACCTTTAAACCACCCAAGTAAAGATGATGCTATTGACGTTTGTCGTATAACCTTTATATACGACAAACTTATCATTTATTATCATGTGGCATGGCTATAAAGGAAATGTTAAAATGTTAGGGATATTTATTTGTAGAGAAAATTCGTGCCATTAAAACAAAACCTTCATCCAAGCAACCGCCATAACAACGGTTATGATTTTTTAGCACTGTGCCAGTCGTTACCGACATTAAAACCCTTTGTTCATACCAATAAATATCAGAACTTATCTATTGATTTTGCCAATGCAAAGGCGGTAAAAGCACTTAATCAGGCATTATTGAAATATCACTATCAAGTAAATCAATGGGATATACCTACGGGGTATTTATGTCCACCTATCCCTGGCAGAGTCGACTATATTCATTATCTTGCTGATTTATTAGCAATATCACTCCCTGCAACTTCAACCTTAAAGGAAAGCAAAGTATCAGTGCTTGATATAGGCGCTGGGGCAAGTTGCATTTATGCTATTTTAGGTCAACGTGAATATCAATGGCAGTTTACTTGCACCGATATAGATCCGACGTCCATTAAAGTTGCCAAGCAAATAATCGCTGCTGACAAGTCGTTTAAAAAATCGATTACTTGTCGCTTACAGCCGAATTCATCACAAATATTTAATGGCATCATTGAAGAAGATGATCGCTTTGAATTAACCATGTGTAACCCTCCTTTTCATCGTTCATTGGCTGAGGCAACAAAAGGGTCAGCTCGGAAAGTCAAAAATTTAGCGGCAAATAAAAAAACGTTCAACCCCTCGCTAACAACCAGTCCCAGTGTACCGTTAAATTTTGGCGGTCAAAATGCGGAATTATGGTGCGAAGGTGGCGAGCTTGCCTTTATTAATCAGATGATAAAAGAAAGTAAATCTATCCAAAAACAAGTGCTATGGTTTACCTGCTTAGTGTCAAAAAAAGACCACATTAGCCAACTAAAGCAGACGCTTAATAAGTCGAAAGCCAAACAAATAAAAGTTGTAGATATGGCGCAAGGACAAAAAATCAGTCGTTTTATTGCTTGGAGTTTTCTCGATGAAAGCCAGCAAAAAAATTGGTTTAATTTGGTTTAATTTGGTTTAAGCACGCAGATGAGAAACATTAGTCAACGATTGCAAAAAATAGATAATATGGTCAGTACTCACTATCAAAGCATTTGGGATTGTTGCTGTGATCATGGTTTACTGGGACTAACATTATTAAAGCGCCAAACAGCTGACACCGTGCATTTTGTCGATATTGTTCCCTCATTAACCACGCATCTTGAATCATTATTACAAAAGCACTTTAGTGCAGACGACTATATTCAAGCTTGGCAGGTCCATTGTATTGATGTCGCAAAGCTACCGTTGGCAATACAAGATAAACAGTTAGTTATTATTGCTGGCGTTGGTGGAGAGCTACTCATTAGTTTTATTGAAAGTATCATCACTAATTTTCAGCAAAACTCGCTCGTTCCCCCAACAAGCGAAATAGAGTTTATCGTTTGCCCCGTGCATTACAACTACCCTGTAAGACAAACCCTAATAGCTCATAATTTTATTTTACTGGATGAATGTATCGTTACTGAAAACAAACGTTGCTATGAAATTATCCATGTCAAAAAACAGTTTGGTGCATCTGCCGAAATTGATAATCCTTTAAATAAAATATCACCTACCGGTGATAAAATGTGGGATTTGTCGATTAAATCACATCAACAATATTTAGCGAAAACCATTGGCCATTATAAGCGTATGTTACTGGCCGCAAAAGATAATGAGAAACAAACGATTAACCGTATTATTGAACAATACTCTTCCCTTACAACCTAGCTAAGAAAACCTTAAAACAAATCTTGATTAATTTGTATTACATCTAAGTTTATTCGTTAAAAATCAAGTAACTAAGCCACTTAAACAAACGCAAAATAGCAACAAAAAAGGCCTGCATAAGCAGACCTTTAATCATTATACCGCTAATTTATAAAAATTAAACGGTACCTTTTTCCATTTGGTTAAGCTCAATAGATTTAAACAAAGCGGTAAAATTGCCTTCTCCAAAACCTTGGTCGTCAACACGCTGAATCATTTCGATAAAGATTGGACCAAAAATATTTTTAGTGAAAATTTGTAATAAATACGAGTTTTCTTTTTGGCTATCGACAAGAATTTGATGATCTTGAATGCGTTTATGATCTTCTTTAACCCAAGGAATGCGTTTAAATACGTCATCATAATACTCAGGGACGATATCAAGGGTATCAATAATATTTTTATCTAACTTGTCTAAAGAACCAACTAAGTCATCACTGATAAAGGCTAAATGCTGAACACCAGGACCGTTATACTCATCTAAGTACTCATCGATTTGGTTATTCTTCTTACCCTTACCTTCATTAATTGGTAAGCAGAAAGTGCCACAAGGCGATGCTAACGCGTATGAAATTAGTGCAGTTTTCTCACCTTTAATATCAAAGTAGCGCACATCGGTAAAGCCAAAAATATCTTTATAGAAATTAGCCCAATGCTCCATCGTACCTTGATGAACATTGTTCGTTAAATGATCAACACGTAAAAAACCTTTATCTTCGTTAATAACCGGAGCGTCAATCGCTTCAAAGTCATCTTCGTAGATAGAACCCGGATTAGTCGTTGATGCTGCAAATTTCTCAATAAAATAAATTAAACTGTCACCAATACCAAAAATAGCTGGATAGGGTAATTTGTTGTCTTCGTTAGCCGCAGATTTAGCACCACGCTTAATCGCTTCTTCAAAAGCAAAATCAGCATCGTCTACACGCCAGCCCATAGAGCAAATAGCAGGACCATGGCTTTTAGCAAATTCTTTTGAAAAGCCTGCTTTTTCATTGTTTAATAAAAAATGAATATCATTTTGATTAAAGTAATCGATATCACGACCTTTAAACTTTTTCGTTTTTGAAAAACCAAAACCATAAAAAGCGTTTTCCATAAAATCTGAATCGGGTGTCGCATATTCAGTGAATTCTATACCACGAAGGTTAAGTGGATTTTTTACATCAGTCATGTTTATCTCTCTTAAAGAATCAATGGGTGCATTATTACTAGGTTTTCAATGAAGAGATAGCGCAAAGCAAATCTAATAAAACATCGCAGCGTAACAGAAAATGTACGTGCTATCTGTGCGGAATGTATTCGACGTCGAGACAAGCCATATAGTGCTTAGCCAACAGCTGTTCAGTTATGTTTACATGACTAATTAACGCTAAAGTATTCATGCTTTTTGGTAAATTACAGGCATAAAAAAAGGTACGATATACGTACCTTTTTATTATTTATTTATCGACTAGCTAGGACGATTAGAACGCTCTTGACGTTTACGAGGACGATCAGTTGTTGGTGTTGATTCAACCGTTTTAACATCTGAAACCGTAATTTCTAATGATTGACGACGAATTTTAACACGCTTTAATTGCTCAAATGATTTCTCTGGCATGCCTTTTGGTAACTGAACATAAGTATGTTTATCATGTAAGTTAATTGCACCAATGTAGCTACTATCTAACGAAATTTCGTTAGCGATTGCGCCAACGATATCACCAGGACGTGCACCATGCTCTTTACCTACTTCTAAACGGTATGTCTGCCAATCAACGTCGGTACGGTTAACTTTAACTTTACGAGGAGCACGTTCGCCACCACGCTCAGCGCCACGTTCACCACCACGTTCATTTCTGCCGCCACGACTTTCGTTACGACCACCACGCTCACTTCTAGAATCACGGTCACTACGCTCACGCGTTTCACGACGAGGCTTAGGATCTTCTTTTGGTTGTAATGGCTGGTTTAATTGTTTTTGGAACAATAAAGCTGCAGCTAAATCAGTCATAGAAAGCTCTGATTCATTGGCCATTGCTTCAACAATTTCACGCATGTTTACTAAATCTTTATCTGCAACAATTTGTGCCATTTCAACACGTGTACGTTCAATACGTTTTTTACCAATTTCTTCAATATTTGGTAATTCATAAGTGTTAATAACACCTGAAGTTAAACGTTCGTAATGACGTAGAGAGTGCATTTCGCGAGGACGAACAAATGCAATTGACATACCTTCACGACCTGCACGACCTGTACGACCGATACGGTGAACATAAGCTTCATTGTCGCCTGGTAAATCATAGTTAACCACTAATGAAATACGTGGAATATCTAAACCACGAGCAACAACATCAGTTGCCACTAATATAGATGACTTACCTGATTTCATTTGTTCGATACAACGTTCACGCTGTGCTTGGTTCATGTCGCCGTTTAAAGCTAATGCTGGGTAACCAGCTCGCTCTAATTGTTCTGCAACTTCTACCGTGTCGCTACGAGTACGTACGAAAACTATCATCGCATCGTAATCAACGATTTCAGCTATACGCTCTAAAGCGGTAATTTTACGAATGCCACTAACTTTCCAAGCAAATTGAGAAATATTTGCTTTTGACTGTTTAACAGCAGCAATTTTAATATGTTCTGGATCTTTTAAGAAACGGTTAGCAATTTTACGAATTGCTGGTGGCATAGTTGCAGAGAACAAAGCCATTTGCGTCGTTTCTGGTAAATGGTCAAGTATCCACTGAATGTCTTCAAGGAAACCCATGTTAAGCATTTCATCAGCTTCATCAAGTACACAAAAAGATAAGTTACCTAGTTTTAGACTCTTACGACGTAAGTGATCCATTAAACGACCAGGTGTGCCAACAACAACTTGAGCGCCACGCTCTAATTGTTGAAATTGTGGCTGGTATGATTGACCACCGTATAAAGTAGCAACCAATAAACCTTTCATATTTTTACCGAAGCTTTCAATTGCTTCAGCAACTTGCATCGCTAATTCACGTGTTGGTGCTAACACCATTAACTGTGGCTTTTTCAATGAAACATCAATTTTAGCCAATGCAGGTAAACCAAAGGCAGCAGTTTTACCTGTACCTGTTTGTGCTTCACCTAAAACATCTTTACCAGCTAATAATGGCGGAATAGTTTTTGCTTGAATATCAGTTGAGTTTTCGAAACCGATAGATTTTACAGCAGATAATAAAGTTTCAGGCAAGCCTAAAGAGTCAAAGCTCACAGGAGCATCGTTAGAAGTAGTCATAAATTTTGTCTTCTCTTGTGGCGGAATAGGTTAAAAGTAACCAAAACATTCCGCGTTATATACGAGGAAACCACCAGGAAGACTTAAGGCACGTTCACTAAAGAACATAGGGCTAATAAAGAATATTAGCTAAGAAGTCTATTGGGCGGAAAACCCCACTCATTTCGTATAACCAGTGTGAAAGAAAATATTCAAGTCAGAATCACTGTTATCGAGGCGCGCATTATACTGACATTTATTTATTATTCAAGGTATATAAATCATTTTGTTCAAAAAACAATCAGAAAAATGTATTTAATACCAATAAAGATAAATAACAGGGGTAATGAGATTGACCGTGAAAAAGAAACGGCTATGGTTAAATTACAAATACTGACAAGTAATCCTCTGTGGCCTGAGCTATATCGGTCATTTTATGTAGACATTGATATAAAAAAGGCCAGACGCTTATATATGCCTGACCTATATTAAAATCAGTTAAACGTAGATAATATTTTAATTACTCGTCAGCACCCGTTAACAAATCAGAAAAAAGTGAAAGTTTATTTAAAACTAAACCATGAATAGATTTTCTTGGGTAGCGCCCCGTTCGACTAATTTCTCCAGCGGGTTCATTCATCAGCAACTCTAATGCTTGATCAATGTCTTCAACAGCGTGAATGGCAAATTGGTTGTTTTTAACCGCTTCAATAACATCGTCCGCTAACATCAGATTATTAACATTGGTGCGCGGAATAATAACCCCTTGCTTTCCCGTTAAGCCTTCGTCTTTACATAAACGATAAAAACCTTCAATTTTTTCATTAACGCCACCAATTGATTGCACACCTCCGTGCTGATTAATCGAACCAGTAATGGCAAAGCCTTGTTTAATTGGCAGTAAAGAAATAGCAGAAATAAGCGCACAAAGTTCCGCCATAGACGCACTGTCACCATCAATATGTCCGTAAGACTGTTCTATTGCAAGGTTGGCAGAAATTGACACTGGAAAACCTTGCCCGTATTTATGTCCTAAATACCCGGTTAATAACAGCACACCTTTGGAGTGAATAGACTTACCTAAGTCTACTTCTCTTTCTATATCGGTGACGCCTTCACTTCCCGCATAAACGGTTGCTGTGATGCGCGCAGGCGTTCCAAAAACACTGTCCCCTATTTCTAAGACAGTTAAACCATTTACTTTACCGATATGGTGCCCTTGGGTGTCAATCAATACTTGTTTTTCTTTTATTTCACCTAACCATGCCTCACTCATTCGGCCAGTTCTTCGCTGTTTAGCTGCAAGCGCTAAAGCAACATGGCTGGCAGTTAAATGACCTTTGTTGTCTGTTTTCTTCCACAAATAAAAAGCTTCATCAAGTAAGTCGTTTACTTGAACAATATTAGCCGAAATTTTATGTTGATGCTCTGCACGTCTCAATGCATAGCGCACTAGCTCTAATACAGCTTCATTACTGACATGTGGATAGTTGTATTTATGTGCACGCTGGCGAATCAAATGAGCGTAATCATTAAGATTTTCTTCGTTACTTTCAAGATACTGATCAAAGTCTGCTAAGACCCTAAATAATTCGGTGAACTCTTGATCATAGTCTTGCAACATGTAATAAATTTCGGGGTCACCGAGCAATATAACTTTAACGTTTAATGGAATTTTTTCAGGTTGTAAGCTAAATGAGCCCGGTTGACTATATTCAGAGTAAGGATTTTCAATGGTAATTTCTTGTGATTTAAGCGCTAATTTTAAACGTGCCCAGACAAGGGGTTGATTGAGTAGCTTGTCTGCCTCTAAAATTAAATAACCGCCATTAGCCTTATGTAACGCTCCAGGTCTAATTAATCGATAACTGGTATAGGTGCTTCCTTGAAAGCTCGCGAAATCAACATGGCCAAATAAGTTTTGAAAGGTTGGGTTTTGCTCATAAATAACAGGAGCGCCAGCATCAGGTTTTTGAGAAACAAGTAAATTAGGTAAAAATTGTTCAACCATAAGTTTACGCGCATCTTTATCGTTTCTGTTCTCAACACTTTCATCAACAAGAATTTCTAAAACAGTATCAACTACATGGGTTTTTACTTTTGACAAGTATTTTAACACGCCAATATTACTGGCAAACTCATGCTCTAATTCTTCTAGAAATGGCCTAATAGCTTGTTCTGCTGTCTCATTTTTTAATTTACGTAATTTATCAGATGAGATGCGTTTCCATTGTGGTAATTCGATCAATTTTTCAGAGAGGAAATTTTCTAATTTATCTAACAACAGATAAAAGTCAGCACGTTTGCCTTCATCTAAACCGGCAAATTCTTTATCATTTAAAGGTTTTCCCTCAACCAGCGGAGAAAAACCAATCTCTCCATTTTCTTCAAACAATAAAACATTATCTTTTAAAGCACTTTCTTCGACTTCAGCGATGGCTTGATCATATTTTTTATTAAATGCGCGATCAACCGCCGACTTTTGTCGTTGATAACTTGGGTTATCAAAAATCTCAGGAAATAAGTCTAATAATTCATCAATAAAAGTATTGATACGTGCCAATAATTGTTTACCATCTCCGGGACTTAAATAGAGGTTGTGCGGTGCATGAACATCATCAAAATTATTGATATAACACCATTCATAAGGCGTTTCTTGATTGCCAGCGGTTGTCGCTAACATTTGCTTAATTAAGGTTTGTCTACCCGTACCATGCTCTCCCATAGCAAAAACATTAAAACCGGGAGCTTCCATAGACAAACCAAATTCAAGCGCCTCTTTAGCGCGAGCATGACCGATAATAATTTGCTCTACATCAGGAGTGACTTCAGCATTAGAAAACTGCTCAGCAGATAATTGAGCAGTTAATTTTTCAACAGGTAACCGAGTAATTGAAGAAGTTAACTTAACGGATGAAGGCATGCAATATCTCACTGATAACGCTTAAAAAACAAGCGTATAATAATTAATAAATTTAATACTGCCAGTGTACCCTCATTTTAAATAATTAGTAAATTTTAGTGGCGTCCCAGCTTCGTTTTAAGGAGCAAAGGGTAACCTTATAAAAGAACTACCGCCGCAATTAAAACAATCAGCAACATCCGCCGCATGACTGTATGTTATTTTTTCTTGGCAATGCTGGCACTCTAACAAACCAAAACCAATAAAGTCGCCCGTTTTATATAGACCACGATGCTTAATATCTTCATCAAGCTCTGACCACTCCACTTGTGACTTATCAGTGATCGCTTGCATATTTTTCCAGAAAGACTCATTGAGTAAGCCTAAATAGAGGGAATGTTTGGCTTGTGCTTCATTTTGAATAATAAATTCGTTGATATCAAAACGTAAATTATCAACAAACTGCTTAACTTTCTCTTCGGGTAATTTTTCTGCCGCTTGCAAGTAAAGCTTACTTTGCTCTACTTTGTTAACGATATCAGTTATCTCATGCTGGTTAACATCTTCAGCCCATGTAACTAAAGCTTGATAAAGCTCTTGAAAAACACTATTTTTTGATTTCATAACACATTCCTCGACGACTTATAGATTAAGTATAGCTAGTCATAGCTTTATAGAAAAACAAATCAAATAAACTTCTAAAAACTATAACATATCCTTACTTTACTTCAATATGCTCAAAACAGTATCTTGATGTGAGACAGGTATATAAGGTATTCTATCGCCATTATTTTTATGCGTTCATGATCGCGGTCAATTTACTATTGATTGGCTAATGAACACCACATTCTAAAGTGTTTGAGAAATCTTTAATGGAATCCATTTACAATCCCCAAGCTATCGAAGCGCAAGTTCAAAAATTTTGGACTGATAACAATACCTTTAAAGCCGAAGAAAAGCCCGGCCAAGAAAAATATTACTGTCTTGCTATGTTCCCTTATCCAAGTGGACGTTTACATATGGGGCATGTGCGTAATTATAGTTTAGGCGATGTTATCTCTCGCTATCAACGCCTGCAAGGCAAAAATGTTATGCAACCTATGGGTTGGGACGCATTTGGTTTGCCTGCAGAAAATGCGGCAATTAAAAACAAAACAGCGCCGGCTAAATGGACCTATGAAAATATTGATTACATGCGTAACCAATTACAATCACTGGGTTTTGCTTACGACTGGAGCCGTGAATTAGCGACTTGTAAAAAAGACTATTACAAATGGGAACAATGGTTCTTTACGCAACTTTACGAAAAAGGTTTAGTTTATAAGAAAAATGCTACGGTCAACTGGGATCCCGTTGATCAAACAGTATTGGCAAACGAGCAGGTTATTGACGGACGTGGTTGGCGTTCAGGCGCACCGGTTGAACGTAAAGAAATTCCACAGTGGTTTATTAAAATTACTGATTACGCTGAAGAGTTACTTACAGATTTAGACCAACTTACTGAATGGCCTGAACAAGTTAAGACTATGCAACGTAATTGGATTGGCCGCAGCGAAGGTATTGAAATGACCTTCCAAGTTGCAGATTCAGATGAAAGCTTTGACATCTACACCACACGTCCAGATACACTCATGGGAGTTACTTACGTAGCACTTGCTGCGCAGCATCCACTGGCTTTAGCTGCAGCAAAAAACAACCCTGCATTGAACGACTTTATCACTGAATGCAAAACCAATAAATCTACCGAAGCCGATATGGCAACGATGGAGAAAAAAGGTGCCGATACCGGTCTTAAAGCGATTCACCCACTAACCGGTAACATCGTTCCAGTTTGGGCAGCAAACTTTGTCTTAATGGATTACGGTTCAGGTGCGGTAATGTCTGTTCCTGGCCACGACCAACGTGACTTCGAATTTGCCACTAAATACGGCTTGGAGATTACCCAAGTTATTGCTGGTAGCAAAGACGACGATTTCAGTAAGGCAGCAATTACTGAAAAGGGATTATTAATTAATTCAGGCGAATACGACGGTTTAGACTTTGAAGCGGCCTTTAAAGCGATATCAGAAAAATTAATCAGTGAAAATAAAGGCTCTGTAAAAGTTAACTACCGATTGCGTGACTGGGGTGTTTCTCGTCAGCGTTATTGGGGTACTCCCATTCCTATGATGCACCTAGCAAATGGTGAATCTGTCGCGGTACCTCTTGACCAGTTACCCGTTGAATTGCCTGAAGATGTCATCATGAATGGCGTTACATCACCGATTAAAGACAATCCTGAGTGGGCAAAAACCACTTATAACGGTGAAGAAGCATTCCGTGAAACTGATACCTTTGATACGTTTATGGAATCCTCTTGGTATTACGCACGTTACTGTTCACCGAACGATGATACACAAATGATTGACCCCGCCAAAGCAAATTATTGGCTACCGGTTGATCAATACATCGGCGGGATTGAGCATGCTATTTTGCATTTACTTTACGCACGTTTTTTCCACAAGTTATTGCGTGACGCAGGTTTAGTAAACTGTGATGAACCGTTTAAAAAGTTATTATGTCAGGGCATGGTTCTAGCAGATACATATTACCGCGAGGCAGATAATGGTGGTCAAGATTGGATTTCACCAACAGATGTAGACGTTGAGCGTGATGAAAAAGGACAAGTTACTTCGGCTGTTAGCAAGCTTGATGGCAAACCAGTTATTTCTGCTGGTATGAGTAAAATGTCAAAGTCAAAAAATAACGGCATCGACCCACAAGAAGTTATCGGCAAATATGGCGCAGATACTGTACGTTTATTTATTATGTTTACTTCACCACCAGAGCAAACCCTTGAATGGTCTGATTCAGGTGTTGAAGGTGCACACCGTTTCTTAAAGCGTGTTTGGAAACTCGCCTTTGATTTTAGCGAACAAGTAAAAGAACATGGCGAAGTGGCTTTATTGAGCACATTAACCTTGAATGCAGCGCAGAAAACATTACGCCGCGAGTTACACAAAACTATAGCAAAAGTCAGTGATGATATTGGCCGAAGAAACACCTTTAATACAGCTATAGCTTCAATTATGGAATTAATGAACCATTTATCGAAAGCAAGTTTAGTCAGTGTTGAAGACAGAGCGGTTATGCAAGAAGCCGTTCGCGCGGTCATTATAATGTTGACACCAATTACACCACATATGTGTCATGAAATTTGGAAAACATTAGGCGGCGCTAATAACGATAATGCTTCGATTGAAGAAGCATCTTGGCCTATCGTTGATGAGAGTGCTTTGGTTGAAGACCAGAAGTTAATTATCGTGCAAGTTAACGGTAAGGTACGTGCAAAAATTACCGTTTCAGCCAACGCCAACAAAGAAGAAGTTGAAGCCTTAGGTTTAAGTGATGAAACAGTGGTCCGCTTTATTGATGATAAGACAATTCGTAAAGTTATCTATATACCGGGTAAACTTTTAAACATTGTTGCTAACTAATCGCGAAAAAGTCCTACAAAGGTAATAAAAATGAGCCATATGCACAAAAAAACGACAAAACACCAAACACGGGTAGCCGCGGCTACTTTGGTGTTATTCACCTTGTTTTTATCAAGCTGTGGCTTTGCTTTACGCGGTGATTATTTATTATCGCCGCAACTGCAAACTTTGCACTTAAGTTCCGCTGATAAATTTGGGGAGCTTACTCGCCAAGTTAAGCAGCACTTAACGATAAATAAAATAAAGTTGCTGAGCCAAGCTACAGAGAATGTCCCGCAACTTAAACTTTCAAAAGACAGCCTAAACCGTCGCACCTTATCCGTATTTCCAAATGGGCAAGTGGCAGAATACGAATTGATTTATACCGTTAGATATCAGCTAGTACTTTCACAAAAGGATGTTCGCTCTTTTGTTTTTGAACTTAATCGCGATTATCAAGATGATCCCAATATTGCGCTTGCTAAAAGTCGGGAACTGGAATTAATGTTAAGCGAAATGCGCAAAGAAGCGGCTAATAAAATCTTACGCGACCTCTCTACGATTAAAATCTAATGCGGATCTATCATAACCAGCTATCTAATACCCTCAATCAGGGCTTTAAGCCTGTTTGGTTAGTTTTTGGTGATGAGCCTTGGCAAAAGAACAACAGCTTAACCACAATAAAACAGCACTGTCAGCAACAGGGATTTAGTGAAGTTATCCGTTTTAGTGCTGACGATAAATTTGACTGGAACCTTTTGGTTGAAGAGTATCAAGCGATGAGCTTATTTTCAGCACAGCGCATCATTGAAATAGAACTAGTCACCGGAAAAATAGCTGACGCCGGCAGTAAAATACTACTTAAACTCAGTGAAAACTTTCATCCTGATGTACAGCTAATCTTTCATGGTCCTAAAATTGACAGTGCGGGTCAAAAACGAAAATGGTTTAAATCATTAGAACAGTTAGGTTGTTTTGTCCCCCTTTATGATATTGAAGGTCGTCAATTACAACAGTGGTTAAATCAACAAATCAAACAGCATAAATTAAATATTCATCACGATGTTACCCCATTGATGATAGAGCTTTTTGAAGGTAACTTACCGGCTTTAGAGCAAGAGTTACAAAAATTTTCATTGCTGTTTGGTACACAACTAATTATTGCTGAAGACGCAGAAAAATTACTGATTAAACAAGCAAAATTCAATCCTTTTCAGGTGGTTGATACCTTACTTAGTGGTGACCTGCCAAAGTGCATTGGCATGTTAGATCAACTGCAACACGAAGGGGCTGCAATCGGTCAGCTTATTTGGTTTATTCACAAAGAGATAACGCAATTATCAACTATGCTAGAGCAAATTGAACAAGGTGAGAGTATCGATAGTATTTATAAAAAATACCGGATTTGGGATAAAAAGAAACCTCTGTATCAGTATGCCCTTAACCATATTAGTCGTGACAATATTTATCAAGCTCAAGCGCGTTTAGCACAAACTGATTTGATCAGTAAAACCAGTAGTGACTTTAACCCTTTTATATTATTGGCAGATGTTTGTATAAGTCTCTATCACGGACAAACCACCAAAAAATTCAATTTAGATTATGAATTCGGCTAAACGAGTAAGCGAAATTAAGAAAAATATTGCCATAATGGGGGGAACGTTTGACCCTATTCATAATGGTCATATTGAAACAGCTAAAGAAACAGCAGCATGGCTTAATGTTGAACAACTCTTCTTTTTACCTGCGCATTTGCCACCTCATAAAAACACCACAACAGCCAGCGCTATGCACCGAACAGCTATGGTGAACCTTGTTTGCCAACAGCAGCCATTATTTAAGCTTGATAATCGCGAACTAAAACGACATAGCGCTTCTTATACCGTAACAAGTCTACGTGAAATAAAACAAGAACAACCCAACAGTCGGGTTTTCTTTATCATAGGTATGGACTCGTTCCTTAACTTTACCCTATGGCATCAATGGCAAACTATTTTGTCACTATGCCATATTGTCGTCAATATTCGACCTGGCTATCAATTAAATCAAATTAATACCGCCACCCAAGAACTATTAAAAAACCATCAAATAGATGACCTAGCAGAAATAAAGCAACAAGATGCCGGCGGCATTATTTTCCATCAAAACCAGTCGCTTAATATTTCTTCAAGTGAAATACGCCAACAACTTTTAAGCAATAATAAACACAATAATCACTTAACAGAATGCGTACATCATTACATTATTGAAAAAAAACTCTATCAAAAATAATTTGCTAGTTAACCTGCAGAAAAAATGATGATATTATAGCGCATTATTATTTACACTAAGAGTAATTCCCTTGCAAGTTGAAGCGTTAAACGCATTTGTTATTGAAAAAATCGAAGAAATGAAAGGTCGTGACATCACGACTTTAGACATCGGAAAAAAATCAGGCTTTGCTGATTATATGGTTGTCTGTTCAGGTAACTCGAATCGCCATGTTAAATCTATTGCACAATCAGTTGCCATCGAATGCCGCGCTAAAGGTATTGAGCCGTTAGGTATTGAAGGTAATGATGTTGGCGAATGGGCGTTAGTTGATTTAGGCAATTTAATTGTTCACGTAATGACAGACGAAATTCGTGACCGTTACCAGTTAGAAGAATTGTGGAACTAAGCTAATAGTGAAGGTTAACTAAACTATTATGCGACTTACCTTATATGCTGTTGGCAATAAAATGCCAGCATGGGTTACTCAAGGCTTTAACGAATATTGTCGTCGATTTCCGCGCGACATGTCGTTTCATTTAGTAGAAATCCCGCCAGGTAAGCGTGGTAAAAACGCCGATATAGCTCGCATTCTAGAAAAAGAAGGCGAATTATTACTAAACGCAATTCCAAAAGGTAACCGTATTGTTACGCTTGAAGTGGAAGGTAAACCGTGGACAACACCACAGCTTGCCCAACAACTTAAGCGTTGGCAATTAGACAGCCGCGATGTTGCTTTACTTATTGGTGGCCCCGAAGGTTTAGCCCCCGCTTGTATTAAAGCTTCAGAACAAAAATGGTCTTTATCGCCATTAACCTTGCCACATCCATTGGTGCGTATTGTTGTTGCTGAAAGTCTGTATCGAGCTTGGAGCATTAACAATAATCACCCGTATCACCGAGAGTAATAATGGCATCGAACAAACGTGTTGCTATTCGAAACCATTCGGCAGAAGCTAATTTATTTGCGCGCAGAACATTTATTGCCTTTATCGGCATACTCGCTTTATTGTTAACCTTAATTAGCAATATCTACGAGTTAGAAATTAATTCTTATGAAAAATATCAAACTCGCTCTAATTCCAATCGAATAAAACTCCTTCCAGTTGCACCTAATCGCGGACTAATTTACGATCGTAATGGCATTCTACTTGCTGATAACAAACCCGTATATTCGCTTGAGGTTATTGCTGAGCAAACGGTTGATTTGAAGAAACACATTGTAGAAGTCAGTGAGTTGCTTGATATCAGTGAAGAAAAGCAGCAAAAACTTTTTGAAGCACTAAAAAGCAAACGACGCTTTAAACCAGTAGAACTGCACTCGCGGTTAAGCGCACAACAAGTTGCATTATTTTCTGTCAACCAACACAAATTCCCTGGTTTTTTTATTGATGCTCGTCTTAAAAGATATTACCCATTTGGTGATTTAACGACCCACTCTTTGGGTTATGTTGCCCGCATTAACCTTAAAGATTCAATTCGTTTGGCCGAAGAAAATTTAGATGAAGATTATGCAGCAACGCGTAATATAGGTAAGCTTGGTTTAGAAAAATATTATGAAAATATACTTCATGGCACTATTGGTCATCAAGAAGTTGAAATAAATAATCAAGGTCGCATTATAAGAACGCTTGATTATGCGCCCCCAATATCAGGAAAAAACTTAACCCTGAGTATTGATATTGAATTACAAATGATTGCTAAACGTGCCTTAGCAGGCAAGCGTGGCGCTGTAGTAGCAATTGATCCACGAAGTGGTGAAATATTGGCCATGTATTCAAACCCAAGTTATGATGGAAACTTATTTGTTCATGGCATTAGTAGTAAAAACTATCGTAAATTACTTAATCCTAAAAACGACAGACCATTACTTAATCGAAGTGTACAAGGTTACCCACCCGCCTCGACAGTCAAACCTTTGCTCGGATTAACAGGATTAGAAGCAGGTGTAATTACCAATGAATCACGCTTCTACGACCCTGGCTGGTTTCAGCTAAAAGGTCTTGAACGTAAATACCGCGATTGGTGGGCCCCCGGCCATGGCTGGGTAGATCTTAATCAAGCCATTGAACACTCATGTAATGTTTTCTTTTATAATTTAGCGTATCAATTAGATATTGATACGATTACCGACATGATGGAAAAATTTGGTTTTGGCGATCTTACGGGTGTTGATATCTGGGAAGATAAACGCGCTATTTTGCCTGGTAGAGAAACCAAGCGTAGTCGATACAATAAACCTTGGTATACCGGCGATACAATCGCTGTTGGTATTGGTCAAGGCTACTGGACAGTAACACCGTTACAGCTAGCTCAAGCTTTTTCTATTTTAACGAATAAAGGCGACATAAAAATCCCACATTTTTTACGTGCTACTGCAGAGTTAGTCGCGGAAGAAGTTAAAATCAATGAGGAAATCACCACCGCTGAGACTGAGGGTAATGTTAATATTATCAATAAAATGGTCACTAAAATGGCAGAATATGATGATAAACCCCCTATTGTTTTAAAAGACAGTAAGCACTGGAGTTTAGTGCTTGATGCTATGCATAACACGGCACAAAAGAAATATCCTGCATTTAAAGGTGCTCGCTATGACGCCGCAGGAAAGTCGGGTACAGCACAACTTATTGCAAAAAAACAAGATGAGAAATATGATGCAGAAGCCACTAAAGAAAAGCAGCGAAACAATGCTATGTTTGTGGCTTTTGCTCCTTATGAGAATCCAGAAATAGTGGTTGCGGTTGTCGTTGAAAATGTTTTGGAAGGTGGTGGTGGTTTTAATGCTGCGCCGGTAGCACGCCAAGTTATGGATCAATATTTTGGTGATAGAGTCATTATTAGTACCGATAAAAGTAAGCATCCACAACACAATAATGTTTATGGTGTTGACAAAAACACAGGACGTAACTAGTGCGTAATATTGGTCATGACCAACAAAAACAGCGAAGTTTCTGGCAAAGAATTCATATTGACTTGCCTCTTTTGTTGGGTATTTTAGCATTAATGACCTTAGGGCTATTTGTTGTTTATAGTGCAGGTGGTCAAGAAGCAGCCATTGTTTACCGTCAAATAACCCGCTTAGGTATAGCATTATTGGTGATGTTCGCCGTTGCTCAAATCCCGCCCCTTTCCTATCAAAAATGGGCGGTACCCGTATTTATTTTAGGTTTGCTGCTCTTAATCGCCGTACTCTTATTCGGTCATATAGGTAAAGGCGCACAGCGTTGGTTAGACTTGGGTTTTATGAAATTTCAGCCTTCTGAAATAATGAAACTGATTGTCCCCATTATGATCGCTTGGTACGTTAGCCAATATGACTTACCCGCTAAAATATCTACCATCACCATTGCATTTATTTTAGTGTTATTGCCAACCTTATTAATTGCTAAGCAACCTGATTTAGGTACGTCACTGTTAATCGCCAGTTCAGGTATTTTTGTGATTTTTCTTGCCGGAGCAAGCTGGAAGCTAATTATCGCTTGTATTGGCTTAGCATCGGCATTTGCACCCGTTCTTTGGATGTTTTTGATGAAGCCCTATCAGAAGCAGCGTGTATTAACTTTTCTTGACCCAGAGCAAGACCCACTTGGCTCTGGATATCATATTATTCAATCAAAAATAGCCATTGGTTCAGGTGGTTTGCATGGCAAAGGTTGGTTACAAGGTACACAGTCACAACTGGAATTTTTACCTGAACGCCATACCGACTTTATTTTTGCGGTGTTTAGTGAAGAATTTGGCTTTGTAGGTGTCGCAGTACTGCTCAGTGTCTATTTAATGATAGTGATGCGAGGCTTATGGATTGCTGTCCATGCCGACCATGCCTTCACAAAACTATTAGCCGGTAGTATAACTTTAACCTTTTTCGTTTATGTCTTTGTGAACATAGGTATGGTGTCAGGCTTATTGCCTGTTGTTGGCGTTCCTTTGCCCTTAGTCAGTTACGGCGGAACATCAATGGTGACATTACTTGCAGGTTTTGGCATGCTGATGGCGATTAGCACCCATAAGCGTTTTATTGCTTAAATTGATTAACAACATAAAAAGAATCTGCCAGTGAAAATACAACTATTAATGATGACGCTTTTAGTCTCGATTTCTGCCTGCAGTGTCAATACCGGACGCTATCAACAACACAAAGATAGTATGCCCAGCCGAGCGCCTACGGCAAGTGAGCTTATTAATATTACGCCAAGAGCAGAGCCCCATAGTAGAGGGGGGAATAAAAGCCAATATCAGGTGCGTGGTAAAACTTATTCAGTATTAAAAAGTGCTGAAAATTTTAGCCAAACGGGTATTGCTTCTTGGTATGGCGAAAAATTCCATGGTCATTTAACCTCAAATGGTGAAATTTATAATATGTACGCTATGAGTGCGGCTCATAAAAATTTACCCCTACCCACTTACTTAAAAGTAACTAACAACGCCAATAGTCAATCAGTAATTGTTAGAGTAAATGACCGCGGACCCTTTCATCAAAACCGTATTATTGATTTATCTTACAGCGCGGCTTATAAACTAGGTATGATGAAAACAGGCGTGGCTAATGTCACGATCACTGCCATTACTGATTTTGCTGTTACTGAGATAAAACAAAAACTGACTGAAAATAACTTACCTACAGATAGCGAACAACGTAAATATATTCAAGTTTTCGCCACTAAGAATGAAGTACTTGCCAATAAAACAGCCCAAGCCCTAGAGAATTTATATCAAATAAATACCATAATCCCAATGAACGATGGCCTTTTTCGTGTACAAATCGGCCCAATCAACGATGAAGAGGCGTTAAACACCCTATTGACCAGTTTAAAAAAATCAGGTTATCCAAAAGCATTCAGTCTGAAGTAATCATTCGTAACAATTTGCCACGATAGCACCATAGCAATCAGTAACAAAGATGGTATACTGCTGAAAAATTCTTCTTTTATCATTCAGTTTCGTAGGAATATTATGACTTACCCATTAGCTAAAAAAACGGCTAAAACCTCAACAAAACTTCTCTGCCTTTTAGGCGCAATTTCTTTAACTTTTTCATCTTTTTCCCAAGCGTTAACCATTATTCCATCACCACCAGAAGTTAAAGCAAAAGGTCATATACTTATTGACTTCAATACCGGTAAAGTTCTTGCAGAGAGTAATGCCGATGCTTTGTTAGCGCCAGCCAGCTTAACAAAGATGATGACCAGTTATATCATAGGTAAAGAATTAGCAAGTGGTAATATCAACAACACTGACTTAGTCAAAGTCAGTGAAAAAGCTTGGGCAAAGAACTTCCCTGGTTCATCGCTTATGTTTATTGAAGTTGGTACCGAAGTTTCTGTAGAGTTATTAAATCAAGGGATTATTGTCGCTTCAGGTAATGATGCTTGTGTTGCTATGGCTGAACATATTGCCGGTAGCGAAGGTGCATTTGCTCAGTTAATGAATGGTCATGCCGCACAACTAGGGATGAGTAGTAGTTACTTTGAAAACAGTCACGGTTTAGACAGCCAAGAACACAAGACAACACCTCGTGATATGGCAACACTAGCAATGGCACTTATTCGAGATGTACCTGAAGAATATAAAATTTACAGCCAAAAAGTCTTTAGTTATAACAATATTAAACAATACAACCGTAATAATTTATTATGGGATAAAAGCATGAATGTTGACGGTTTAAAAACCGGTCATACCGCTCAGGCAGGTTACAGTTTAGTTTCATCCGCTACTAAAGGTGGAATGCGCTTAGTCAGTGTTGTTATGGGTACGGAAAGCGAACGAGCAAGAAAAGTTGAGAGTAAAAAGTTACTTAATTATGGCTTTCGTTTCTTCGAAACCTATACCCCTTATAAAGCGGGTGATAAGTTTGCTACCAATCGTGTTTGGATGGGCGATGTAAAAGAAGTCGACTTGGGTATTTTACTCGATACCCCTATTACAGTCCCGCGTGGTCAACGTAAAAATTTAGCCGCCAGTATTGAACTTGACCAACAATTAAAAGCGCCGTTAGCCAAGGGAACCGTTGTTGGTAAACTATTTTTACGCTTAGACGGTGAAGACATCGCAGAATACCCGTTAGTAACTTTGCAAGAAGTTAATGAAGGCGGCATGTTTAGCAAGTTAGTCGACTATGTGAAACTACAATTTGTGAACTAGTTAGCAAATAAAAAACCTTGTAATTTTAAACTCGGCTCATGCCGAGTTTTTTATTATTAAGACAAAATTGTGATTAATAATAAAAGCGGTAAATACAATGATCACATTTTATTTGATTAATGATAAAATACCCCCAGATTGACTATTGACCAAGTACTATTTAGAGAGAGAAAATGAAAACCAAGTTTGATGAATTATTAGAATTTCCGACCGTACTTAACTTTAAAGTTATGGGCGTTGCTTGCGACGAATTACCTGATTTAGTGATTAATGAACTACAAAAGCATGCACCCGGTGATTACTCTCCTAAAATTAAAGCCAGTTCGAAAGGGACTTACCATTCGCTTTCAATTGCGGTGACGGTTACCAGTAAAGAGCATATAGAAACAATTTATACAGAATTAACGGCTATTGATATCGTCCGCTACGTTCTTTAAAAAAATTACGCTTTAGCGTAGCGATAATAACCTTAGTATTTGTCCGGTGTATTCCTATTATTATTTGGATATAATCGGCATCAATAGAATTAAGTGAAGTATAAACTTGAAAAATTCGTTAATCATTCGACAACTTGCCACTATGGACTACACCAAGGTTTGGCAAGGGATGCAAAAATTTACCGATGATCGTAACGAAGACACTCAAGATGAACTTTGGTTAGTCGAGCATCCAGCCGTTTTCACACAAGGGCAAGCAGGTAAAGAAGAACACTTGCTAATGCCGGGTGATATAGAAGTAGTAAAAGTAGATCGTGGCGGACAAGTGACTTATCACGGCCCTGGTCAACAAGTTATCTACTTTATGATCAATTTACGTCGCCGAAAAATGGGCGTGCGTGATTTAGTAACGCTACTTGAAAATGGCTTAATTGCCGCATTAGCTGATTTTAACATTATCGCCAAAGCTAGACCTGACGCACCAGGGGTTTATGTTGGCGAAAAGAAAATTGCATCGTTAGGTTTACGAGTGCGTAAAGGTTGCTCTTTTCACGGTTTGGCACTGAATGTAAATATGGACTTATCGCCCTTTCTTCGGATAAATCCTTGTGGTTATCAAGGACTAGAAATGGTGCAAACAGCCGATATCAGTCAATTAACAGATACTGCTCAAGCAGGTGAATCCTTAGTAAAACACCTCGCTAAATTATTAAATACCAATAATATCAGTTATAAAACTGGTTGGGACGAAATGAATGACCACTAAAACAACTCGAGTTATCCCTGGCACAAAAATGCGTGATGCAGAAAAAATGGCGCATATCCCTATTCAAATTGTGCCCTCAGAGCGTGAAACCATGCTTAGAAAGCCTAAATGGTTACGTATTAAACTACCTCGTACGACAGAACGGATTGACAGTATAAAAGCAGCGCTTCGTAAACATGACTTACATTCAGTCTGTGAAGAGGCTTCTTGCCCAAACTTATCCGAGTGTTTTAACCACGGTACCGCCACTTTTATGATCTTAGGTGATATCTGTACACGCCGTTGCCCTTTTTGTGATGTTGGCCACGGTCGTCCTTTAGCCCCTAAAGTTGATGAGGCTAAAAAGTTAGCACTAACACTTAAAGATATGAAACTGAAATACGTGGTGATCACTTCGGTTGACCGTGATGATTTACGTGATGGTGGCGCTCAACAGTTTGCTGATTGTATTAGTGAAATAGCCATACATGCACCAAATACTAAAGTTGAGATTTTAGTCCCTGATTTTCGTGGTCGCATGGACCGTGCCTTAGAAATTTTAAATGCTAATCCGCCACATGTCTTTAATCATAATTTAGAAACCGCACCGCGTCTTTATACCAAAGCGCGTCCAGGCGCTAACTACCAATGGTCGTTAGATTTACTGAAAAAATTTGGTGAAGCCAATCCTGCAGTACCGACAAAGTCAGGTTTAATGGTTGGCCTAGGTGAAACAGACGAAGAAATTTTACAAGTTATGCGCGACCTCAGAAGCCATGGCGTGACTATGCTTACAATTGGTCAGTATTTACAACCGAGTAAACATCATTTACCGGTAGAACGCTACGTTCACCCTGATGTTTTCGATATGTATCAAGCTGAAGCGATTAAGATGGGCTTTAACCATGCAGCCTGTGGGCCTTTAGTGCGTTCAAGCTACCATGCTGATAAACAAGCCGCAGGAGAAGAAGTTAAGTAATCCTCCTTGCAAATAACCTAAAGCCTGAATATCTCGATATCACTCATATCATCGAAATATTCAGGCTTTATTGTATGCGACCTCTGTACCAACACATCCACGCAAGAATTTGATTTTATTAAAATAAATCACAACCACTTTTATTAATACCTCAATAGTTCAAAAAACAAACTATTTTTACTTGCTTTGATCCAGGTTATAGTTGTACCATTACCACACACGGAACAACTGGAGCAGACAAAGAAATATGGAAATTACCATTAATATAGAAGATCCGATGCCGTTATTTACACAACTCGTTGAACAAATAAAATCAGCGGTTATTAGCGATAAGGTTAGACCAGGAGACCCACTTCCTTCGATTAGACAATTGGCTAATGATTTAGAGCTCAACAGTAAAACTGTTGCTAAAGCTTACAAATTATTAGAACGAGACTTAGTCATTCAAAGCAAAGGTTATCGAGGTACCTTTGTTCACCCTGATGCAATCGTAAATAGTAAGATGGATTTAAATGCTGATGTTTTAGCACAGTTAGATAATGCTATTTCTGCCTGTAAAACGGCAGGGGTAACCGACTCAGAAATACGTATTGCTTTTAGTAGTGCAATGAACAGTAAAAACAATTAAGGAGCAGAAGATGTCTATTAACATTCTATTTTACACATTATTTTTAAGCCAAATTATACTCATTTCATACTATTACCCTAAGCAAATAATTAAAAAAATTGATGGGGTTTTAACAAATTTTCCGCCGGAGAGTTATCCAAAACTTTACCCTGAGTCAACTGAACAACTAAATGTAGCTAAGGTTCGTTATCGATTCCTTAATCAAATAATACTGGTTATTGGTCTGATATTACTGGGGTTCTATGTTTTGATGTCAAAAGATTATAGTGATAAGCAAAAATTTGCAGAAGGATTACCCTTAATGTTTGGTATGGTGCAGTTTATCCCCTATATGTTATTAGAAGTCTCTGGGTGTAGACAATTTAAACTGATGAGAAAAGCCAATAAGCGTACCAACCGCACCGCAGATTTGACACCACGTCACTTGTTCAATTATGTTTCACCTTTATTGGTTATTTCAGCTGTGGTGTTATTATTTTCTTATATTTTATTTGATTTATATATTCATAATTTTGCGATTACCAGCGACTTAATTATTAAAATAGTGACACTGAGTTTGGTACATGCACTCTTTATTGGTTTAGCCATTTGGCACCTTACCGGCAAACGTTTAGATCCCCACCAAGCAGTGAAGGACAGAAGTAGCCAAACTCAATTTGCTTTACAATCAATGGGCTCTGTGAGTATTTTCTTAAGCTTATTTTTAATGGCAAACACAGCAGTTGATGTTTATGAACTAGGTTATATGGAGATTATTATTAACAGTATCTACTTTCAAGTTATCGCCTTTGTTGGTATTGGCGGTATGCTTAGAACGATTAAAATAGAGACGATTAATTTTGATGTTTATAAGGCCGATAATTCGATAGTTTAGCGATTGATTAACCGGTAACTTTATTACGGCCAGTTCAATGACAAATAACACATTTGCAAATGAGCTGGCCAATTTATGCTATTGTGGGTTACCTTCAAAATTTTGTTCTGATTTCATCCCTTCAATATTAATGATTTTCGAACGATTCATTGTTATTTTAAAACGCTGAATGTATTGTTTAGTTTTATTACCCGGTATTTTTTGCTCTTGCACAACCGCTAAATTTATCTGATAACGTCGTTCAACACCTTGATTAGATATCTTGCTCCCATCAAGAGCATATAAACGCCCTTCTCCTTTTTTCAAAAAACGCACAAAAGGCGTTAAATTAAAAAACATCTGGTGCTGAATCTCTTTAAAGCCAGGGATAAACTCTTTAGCAATAACTTTTGAATTACAGCGAAAATGTAAGAGTTGTGCCGCTTGCTTATTTTGTTGACGGCGTTGTTGAAAATGTTTATTAACAATATCAGGTAAGTCTTTGTTCTTAATATAATCAAGCCATAGGGTTTGCATAGACATTTTATTTTTAGACAAACTATCGGTAAATACATGCTGCCACTTGGGTCGTCCTCGCTGAATTTTTCGCCAAAGATAGCGTGTAAGATCATCCTTAAATATTTCACGGACACCATAAATCACCCCTAAAAAAGTGATCAGTACTAAAGTTACTTCGTTAAATGCTGAGCGAGCATTGAGCACAATTGACATAACGAACGCCATAACGACAGCGGTAATACTTCCACGAACTAAGCGTCTTAGATTATTGTCTAGGTCATGAGTGGTTCTTTTAAAGACCACACCAAATTCACTTAATCGCTGCAACAAGCGCATTTTGTTAGTGATACGATTTGGGTCTGCTAGCGTAATTTTTGAATTATACTGGCGCTCTGTTCGGTAATTATTTTCTTGGCGACACAAGGCAAACAACACATCTCGGGTTTCTGCATGTTCCGAGCTTTTTGGTCCATTGGCAAGCAAATTAAGAAATGACTGCTCGGTATACCAGCTTAGGTAATTATCTACATTTTCAAAGTAAGAACTTAGTTTTTGATCTAAAGGGGTATAGCGGCGCAGTTTTTTTAACAAGCTTTGTGTTTGATCAACCAATTCAAGTGCATATTGATAAAAAATTTCGATATCTTTTTCTTGTAGGGCTTGCTTGATATCTGTTTCGAGTGCGACCCTAAATTGATAAGAAAATAAATTTAAGTTACTGCGATAGTCGCCCTGATCACCCTTTTTTTGACTTATAAATCGGCTGCGAACTAAAGGTAAATGCACTTGGCGAGAAAAGTAAGCACTATGGCTTCGGATACTGCTGTGAAAGTAATTATCTTCACTGAGGGTAATAGCATTAATGCCCATTTCTTCGGGAATAGAAAAATAAAGATCAAAACGTTGTGATTCTTGTGGTGATAATTGCTGGCTAACTTTAAATGATAAATTTTCATCTTGCGTTAAGCTGATTTTTTTCACTTAATGATCCTCTCCTATTAACAACAACTGAGGGGTAAGTATCTGTCAATTTTACTCTTTTTACCATAATTGCTTTAATAAAAAAGGCCGAGAAATAATTTCTCAGCCTTTTTTATTAAAACTATGACTCATTTATCCACAGCATTTTTTATATTTTTTAGTACTTCCACAAGAACAAGGATCGTTTCTGTTCGGTGTTTTATCAAAACGCTGTGTTTTAGGGACATTTAATGCCGCTTCTAGCTCAACAATATTTTCTTTTACATCAGCATTAATTTCAATGTTAGCAATAAAATTGTGCTCAGTAACAATAGCGATAACTTCTTGCTGCCTTTCTTTTGATGCAACAACGAGCATTAATGGTTTTGCTGCACTACCGAGCTTAACGCCGCGATTAGGTTTATAACCTGCACTGCCGTGAGTGCCCATAACATCAGGAGTACCGCGATAAAAAAATTTAGACATAAAAGCACCTTAATTGAATGTGAGTGCCGAATAATCAGCCATTAAAAAATTCGCGCGAATTCTAACAGCTAAACGTAATTTTAGCTAAATTTATATGTTTCTATAGAGCTAATCTTATTAACAATATAACCAACAACTTCACATGATAATGATTATCATTTACAATGCGACTATACTTAAGCTGTTGGACAGGTTAGTCCTATGGCAACCTGATCATTTATGAAAACTAAAACTCATCTTCCACCCTCCACTTTGATAGATCTGATGGAAAGTCAGCGCTATGGCGTTGAATATCAGCCTATTGTTTGCATCAAAAGCCAAGAAATATTTGCCTATGAATGTTTATCACGGTTTTTTACTAAAGATAACTTAGCGATACGACCTGATCTTGTTTATTCTTCTTTACATGACAGTCCACTCAGTTTGTTTCAAGTAGAATACCAACAAAAAAAATTACAACTCGCCTATGCTCCCAGTAAGGTAGACATTTTTGTTAATTTAGACCAAGACTCTTATTTTTCAACGGGGACTTTAAAGGATGACAATCCATTTTTGAAATTATTTAAAGATTTTAAAGATTTTAAAAAATCTAAAATCATTGTTGAGCTCATCGAAAATTCAGAAATAAATGACGCTATTATGAGCTTAGCGATGATTGATAACCTATCAAAAAATAACATTCATACCGCTATAGACGATCTCTGTAATCCACAGTCTATGGTGTCGATGGCTGTGATTCAGCTTGTTGAATATATCAAACTTGACAGATATGTCGTCACTAATAGGTCTAACCGTAACTTTATGTTACTCGTTGAGTCGATGATCAACTATGCGCGAAATACCGGTAAAAAGGTTATCTTAGAAGGCGTAGAAACCGCAGAAGATTTATGCTTCGCAAAACAGTTAAATGTTGATTTTGTTCAAGGCTTCTTTTACCGAAAACAATTTAAAAAGGTAAGTTAATCCATAAGAATCGTCTTGTATTATTTTCAATAAAAATATAAATAAACACAATAAAAACTATTACTGTTTATAAATATCACCGATAAAATCGCTGTGATTTTACAAAAATAAAGCCAGCACTGATGATGGCTTTATTTTTATCAAGTAAATTAATATGATTATCTGATAAAGTCTAAAAATAAAAACATCGGTAAGACGTTTAACCAATGACTATTTTCTGATGCCTTCTATATGTAATTCTAATTCAACATGTGATGAAGCAGGTCCTAACGTGTCTGGAATACCAAAATCAGCTAAACCAATTTTTGTTGTTCCACTAAAGCCAACACGGTAACCACCCCAAGGATCTTTACCCTCACCAATTTTTATCGCGTCAATAATAATGGCTTTACTAACACCGTGTAAGGTTAAAGTGCCGTTAATTGCTAATTTATTTTGACCATTATCAGTAATGCTAGTGCTAACGAATTTTGCACTACCAAACTTATCCACATCAAGAAAGTCATCACTACGGACATGCTTATCACGTTCGCCATGGTTAGTATTTAAGCTGGTGGTATCCACCAACATTTCAATTTTAGCCGTAGATAAATCAGCTGCATCATAACTAAAACTGCCACTAAATTTATCAAAACGTCCCGTTAACCAACTGTAACCCAAATGCTTAATTTTGAAGTTAACGGAGGCATGCGCGCCTTTGTAATCTACGATGTAGTCTGCTGCATTAACTGTTGGAGTGAAAGCAGATGTCATAAGTAGCGTTGGCAATATTGAGGCAAGTAATAATTTTTTCATGTGAGTCCTTTTTTATTTAATCGTATGAATAAAGTCTATTTATTGTTTAAACGCTGATAACCAAGCATTCTTGTTAAGGTGTTATCTTTATCGATAAAATGATGCTTTAGCGCTGCTAATGCATGTAAAACAACAGAACACATCAATAGGTAAGCAAGATATTTATGCACCGCACCGGCAAGATCTTCTTGATTAGTAAACAGCTCACCAAAACTCATTATTGATATCAACTGAAAAACTTCGATTGCACGTCCATCAGCCGTAGAAATTAAATAACCACAGATCATTAAAATAAACAGTGCAGTATACAAAAATAAATGCATAAAATGTCCAAGTTTTTTTTCTGTATCGCTATGTGTTTTAAGCGCTTTTGGTTTTATCTGAGCGCTGCGCCAAATCAAACGAAAAATCATTACAAAGAACAAAAGTATACCAATACTTTTATGAAGATCAGGCCCTTGTTTATTCCAAGGATTGTAATAATCGAGATCAACCATCCAGTAGCCTAAAGCAAAGAGTCCAATAACGGTTAACGCTACGAACCAGTGTAAAAAGATACTGACCCAGCCATAGTGCTTTGTGGTGTTTTTGATGTTAATTTCGATGTTCATTAGCATATTACTATTTAGTTTACTGTTAATAATACTACAGGGGTTTCGTGAACAGATTAAGTCGCTAAAGCGTGATTCATTGTTTCCATATAGCTTCTAATTGAGTCGATAATATAACGAAACCCGTGATTTTAGTAGATTACCTACTTTACCAGTCAAGTCCTTTTTGTGCTTTAACGCCAGCTTTAAAAGCGTGTTTAATTGGTTGAACTTCAGATACGGTATCAGCCAACTCGATTAAACGGCGATGGCAAGCACGTCCGGTAATAAGTACATGCTGCATTTTAGGTCTATTATTCAATGCCTCAATAACTTCGTCTAGTTCAATATAGCCATAAGTCACCATGTAGGTCATTTCATCAAGTAAAACAATATCAAGCGTTTCATCACTCAACATTTCTTTACTTTTTTGCCAAGCGACTTTTGCTGCTGCTACATCAGTTTCGGTACTTTGTGTTTCCCAGGTAAAGCCGGTTCCCATAACATGGTGCTTAACAGCAAATTGCTTGAGAATATTCATCTCGCCACATTCCCATTGAGTGCCTTTAATAAACTGCACCACGCCAGCTTTTTGGCCGTGACCAATAGCACGCAATACCGTACCAAAACCAGAGGTACTTTTACCTTTGCCATTACCCGTTATTACTACAAAAACACCGCGTTCTTCTGTTGCTTGAGCAATTCGTTGATCAACGCTGGCTTTAATTTTCTTTTGGCGTTCAATATGTTTTTTTTCTTTAGCCGCTGCTTTATCAGCCGCCGAGGGTAAATCACTCATATTACTTCCTATTTAACGGTATCTATTGAAAGAACTCGGCGCTTTAATCTTTTTATAAATTATTTATAATTGCAAAGAGGTTTAAAATTAGGGTATTTTAATTTAACAACAAACTTTCTTTTATGGCTTAACATCGTTTAACTAGTGGATGATGATTAGCACATAAACCTTAGCTTACTCTGTTTAAGAAGAAGCGTTTAAAGTCGCTCTCAAGTAATGGCTTAGCAATATGATATCCTTGCCCTAAATCGCAACCAATTTCTTTAAGCTTCTGATATTGTTCCGCAGTTTCAATTCCCTCTGCGGTAGTTTTAATCTTTAACGATTTAGCTAAATTAACCACAGCTTCCAGTATCAAGACCTTACTATTGACTGCATTTAAGTCGTCAACAAAGCTTTTATCTATTTTTAAAAAGTCTAAAGAAAATTGGTGTAAATAACTTAGCGATGAAAAGCCGGTTCCAAAATCATCTAAGGCGACTGGGATATTAATACTTTTCAAAATGTCTAAATGGTTTTTGACCGCGTCAACGTTTAGGATAAGGCTTTCTTCAGTGATTTCTACACATAACCGATCAGTAATATCTGCAGATTTTAGGTGCTGGTCTTGTAAATAGCCAATAAAGTCTTTAGATGCAAATCCTGATGTTGAAACGTTAACACTCAACTTAAATTGTTTTGGTAACCAGTCAGCCCATAGATTTAATTTACTGACCGCAAGCTTGAGCATATACAGATCAAGCTGTACTATCTGACCTGATTTTTCTAAAATTGGAATAAAAAAATCGGGATACAAAAGCCCTAATTTAGGATGCTGCCAACGTACGAGTATTTCAGCACCAATAACCTTGCCACTGTCAAAATCAATCAAGGGTTGGTAATTACCAATAAACTCTGAATTTTTTACCGCATTATCAAAATCATACTCAACTTTGACATTGGTTGATTTATTTTGTTCTTCGAGCGCTTCGAAGAAAACATACTGATTACGCCCTTTTAACTTAGCTTGATACATAGCATGATCGGCATCAATCAATAATTGTTCTGCGCTTTCACTCGAATTGTTATAAGTCGCTATACCGATACTAACACTGCTAAAGATATTCAAACCGTCGATATTGAAGGCAGAAGCCGTAGCAACAAGAATACTTTCAGTTATACGACAGATAGTCTCATAATCAATTTTTCCATCAAGTAGTATGGCAAATTCATCGCCGCCTAAGCGAGCTAACGTATCCGTATTTCTCAACCTAGTCATTATTGCATGCGCTATACCAATCAGTAATTTGTCGCCAACGTGATGACCATAGGTATCATTAATTTGCTTAAACCTGTCTACATCAATAAATAATATCGCTATATTGTCTTGGCGATTATTCTGGCAATGTAAAAATGCGTGTTGGGTTCTGTCTTTGAATAGCGAACGGTTCGGTAAATTGGTTAAAGGATCATGTAAGGCTAAAAATTGTAACTTTTGTTTGGCTTCCATTCTTTCGATGGCATTATTGATATGCTTAGCCACAAACATTAACAATTGTTTGTCTTTTTCTTGAAATAAGAATTCAGTACTATAACTTTGTACGACAACTATGCCTTTATTTATCCCACTACCAAAAGGCACTCCTAACCAAGCTTTGGGGATGTTACCACGAATATAAATGGCTTTTTCATCAAGCATCTTTTGAATATCTGCTTCATATAATAAAAAAGGCTGGTCTTTAGCTAACGCATAACCAGTAATACTTAAAAAATTAGGATCGATGTTAATACTAGTAAACGTTGATCTATCATCAAACTCATCAATAGCATAAGGAAAATCTATTGTTTGCCCATCATCTTTTAATAGCGCAACAAAAAAATTTTTCGCCAAGGTCAGTCTGCCAATACACTGGTGTAAATATTGATAAAACTCATCAATATTTTTAGTTTTAAAGATAATTTCTGCTATTTCAAACAGTGCATCTTGAATTTTATTAGCATACTCTAAGTTTTCTATTACCTGTTCTAGGCCATCGACCTTTATAATTTGTGAAATTTTCATTGCGGTAATTGTTGCTAACGCAGTGAGTGTTTTCAGATGAAACTCAGTGTAAAAATTAACACTGGCATGTTCCGAATCAATAACACCTAATAATTGCTGCTTAAATAAAATAGGAACTGCTAACTCAGATAAGGTCGTTTCATCCTCAACAATATAGCTTTCAAACTCACGGGTATCTTTTACCAATATTGGTTGTTTGGTCGCAGCAACTTTCCCTATAACGCCTTCATTAAAAGGTATGGTCATAGAATTAGACGAAGTATCTCTTATGGAACTAGTCGTGATTACACCATCATCGAAGGATTTTTTTTTGTCAAAGCCCGACATTCGACTTAGCGTCATCCCCCCTGAATCTAAGGTGTAAATAACGGCATCTTCAAAACCTAATTTTTCGACAATATTTTGAGCTAAATATTGCCAAATTTCACTTGGGGTATTTAATAATAATATATCAGTCGCAAACTGATTAGTGATGGTTAAGCTTTTTATCGTTTCTGATTTAGATAGTTCGGACAAATTCATTATGCCTAAAGTTATTTTTAAAATATATTCACTATTATTAAGCGATTACAACACATAAATATTCATGGTGAGTAGAGCAAATTTTTAATGTCCTGTCTATTTATCTAAGTAATACAGTTGATTTAGCCGTACGGAAAGGTTGACTAAAGCCCTCCTCTAAAAAAATAGTTCTAGCGGTGCTACAACAAAAAAGGGCAGTAACATTAACATGTTACTGCCCTATCTATCAAATTGACAAAAAATGACTAGTGGTTTTCTGAAACCATATTGACCGTATATTTTGGGATTTCAACAACTAAGTCTTCATCGCCAACCAGCGCTTGACAGCCTAAACGAGATTCAGGTTCTAATCCCCAAGCTCTATCTAGCATGTCATCTTCAAGTTCATCACTTTCTGCAATTGAATCAAAACCTTCACGTATGATCATATGACAAGTGGTACAAGCACATACTTTTTCACAAGCATGCTCAACGCCAATATCATTACGCAGTGCAACGTTAAGTACACTTTCGCCCTTTTCTGCCTCAACCACTGCACCATCTGGGCATAAGTCTTCGTTAGGAAGGAATATAATTTTCGCCATTTTCTTAGCTCCTAAAAGTTTTTAAACTTCGTCTACTGAATGTCCTGCTAGTGCTGTTTTTATCGAAGAATCCATACGACGTTCAGCAAAAATAGCGGTACTTTCATTTAATATTTCAATAGCTGCTTCAATATCATCGGCAACCGTGCTTTGGGCAATCTTCGCTAAAGCGGTTATTGCGTTATTTATTGTGGTAATTTCGTCATGATTTAGTAATGCGCTGTCATTAATCAGTGCCGATTGTACTGATTCAATAACTCGTGAGGCTTCAACTTGTTGTTCTTTCAACATACGCGCTTGTATATCTTGCTGAGCATTGCTCATTGAATCTCTGAGCATTTGAGTAATTTCTTGCTCTTCTAAACCAAATGAGGGCTTCACCGTGATACCTGTTTCAATACCTGTTGACTTTTCCATGGCTGACACTTCTAATAAACCGTCAGCGTCAACTTTAAACGTAACACGAATGTGAGCAGCACCGGCAGTCATCGCTGGAATGCCACGCAATTCAAATCGAGCTAACGAACGACAATCTTCAACAAGCTCACGCTCACCTTGCAACACGTGAACAGCCATTGCCGTTTGCCCATCTTTAAAGGTCGTAAACTCTTGTGCTTTAGCAACGGGAATTGTCGTATTTCTAGGAATAACTTTTTCAACCAATCCGCCCATCGTTTCTAGGCCGAGTGATAGAGGAATAACATCAAGTAACAAAATATCGCTGTCGGGCTTATTACCCGCCAAAATATCGGCTTGAATCGCAGCGCCAATGGCAACCACTTTATCGGGATCAATAGACGTTAACGGTAAGCGATTAAAATATTTTTCAACCTGTTGGCGAACCATAGGAACACGCGTTGAACCACCAACCATCACCACTTCAATGACTTCATCAACGCTAATATCGGCATCTTTTAATGCGCGTCGACAAGCACGTAATGTTTTAGTTACTAGAGTATTGATTAAAGACTCAAACATCACACGATTAACTTCGCCATGTTTTTCATCACCATTTTCTAGCGTTAATGAGAAACTAATAACTTCATTTTCTGTCAGTTGTTCTTTCACGTAACAGGCTTGCTGTAACAATTGACGCTCTATGGTTGCTGACAATGGTCGTTGCAAACCCGTCTGTTCGATAATGTGGTCAACAAGAAGATTGTCAAAGTCATCACCACCTAGCGCTGAATCACCACCGGTCGCTAATACTTCAAAGACACCTTTATTGAGACGTAATACTGAAATATCAAAGGTACCCCCACCTAAATCATAAACAGCAATAATACCTTCTTTGCCACTGTCTAAACCATAAGCGACCGCAGCGGCTGTAGGCTCATTAAGTAAACGTAAAACTTTTAGATCAGCAAGTTTTGCCGCATCTTTGGTGCTATGGCGCTGGGCATCATCAAAGTAAGCAGGCACGGTGATAACAACACCGGTCAACTCACCACCTAATGCATGTTCTGCACGTTGTTTTAAACTTTTTAATATCTCTGCCGATACTTGCACTGGGTTTACTTCACCAGTACGTGTAGTGATGCTTGGATGACTTTCATCACCTGAAAAAGAATATGGCAGTGAAGGGTATTTTTTACTGATATCAGCTAATGAACGACCAATAAGGCGCTTAGCTGAAACAATAGTATTTTCTGGATCACTCACCGAATGTGCTTTAGCGGCATGGCCTACTAATACTTCATTCGCTTGGTAACTCACCACTGAGGGTAATATATCTCGACCTTCGCCATCAACTAAGGTTTCAGATAAACCACTTTTAACGCTGGCGATAAGAGAGTTAGTTGTACCTAAATCAATACCTGCGGCGAGGCGATGTTCATGAGGAACCGTGCTTTGGCCAGGTTCAGCTATTTGTAATAACGCCATTTTTAGACTCTTTTATATTCGATTACGATTAACGGGCGGTATGATATTTCATTGTAAATAAAAAAACATCGATTTGCTGTTATTTTATTAAACTAAAATTCATATGAACTAACGATCAGTCGTCATTGAAAAGTTGATCTTCTAATTTATCGAGATCGACGCGTAACTTTTGATAAAACTTTAACTTTCGTAATTTATCACCTGCCAATAAGTTTGACTGGATGGAGTTTTCATCAAGCAAGGTATGCATCTCTAAAGCGAGTTCTTCAAAGCCGGTATTTAATACTGCAGCATAATTTAGAATGGCAGCTTCATGGTCGTCAGCATGCTTAACATCGTCAAGCATTTCATGTAATTCCATTTGGCGCATTAAAAAACTGTTATCACTAAATGAAGCTTGTTCATTTGGCTGATCACTTTCTCGTAATGTTAATAGATATTGTGCACGTTTCAAGGGGTGTTTTAGTGTTTGATAGGCATCATTAATTAAGGTTGATCTTTTAACCGCGACTAATTGCTCTTGACTAGAAGCATGAGCGAACTTGTCTGGATGTACTTTTTTTTGTAGTGTTTGGTAAATATCAGCTAATTTATGAACATCGAGTTCATATTGCTCTGTAAAACCGAAAATCTGAAAATAATTCACAAAAACTCCAGCGAACGACTTAACATTAAGTCGTTCACAAAATATATACCACTGCGACTAAGTTACTTGCTACTCAGCAATATTTAAAAGGCTTAGAGACTTGGTATTAAACGTTAAAGCTTTCACCACAACCACACTCGCCTTTGGCATTCGGGTTTGTGAATTTAAAACCTTCGTTTAGACCTTCCTTAACAAAATCAACTTCAATACCATCAAGGTAAACTAAACTTTTTCCATCGATAATGATATTCACATCAGAGATTGAAAACAACGTATCATCTTCATTTAACTCATCAACAAATTCCATCACATAAGCTAAACCAGAACATCCCGTTGTTTTAATACCAAGACGTAAACCGAGACCTTTGCCTCGATTGGTAATAAATGACTGAACACGGTCTGCTGCGTCTTTCGTCATTGTAACACTCATAAATAACTCCGATGTTTAAGCAGTTTTACTGCGGTAATCTTCAATCGCTGCTTTAATAGCATCTTCAGCTAAAATAGAGCAATGAATTTTTACAGGCGGTAAAGCAAGCTCTTCGGCAATAGCAGTATTTTTAATTTTCCCTGCTTCGTCAATTGACTTACCTTTTACCCATTCAGTCACTAATGAACTTGAGGCAATCGCAGAACCACAACCATAAGTTTTAAACTTAGCGTCTTCAATAATACCGTCAGCGTTGATTTTTAGTTGTAACTTCATTACGTCACCACATGCCGGTGCGCCAACCATTCCTGTTGCTACTTGTGGATCATTTTTATCCATTGAGCCAACATTACGTGGGTTTTCATAGTGATCAATTACTTTTTCTGAATAAGCCATGATTTCTCTCCTAATAACGATGAACGAAACAAAATGCCCGCTCATCAGTAAAATTTTTAGTGGGGATGCTTAGTGAGCAGCCCATTCAATTGAGTCTAGATCAATACCGTCTTGGAACATTTCCCAAAGTGGTGACATATCACGTAAATGCCCAATTGATTTTTGAATAAGTGTAATCGCGTAGTCTACTTCTTCAGTCGTGGTAAAACGGCCAAAGCTAAAACGAATTGAACTATGTGCCATTTCGTCATTTAAACCTAAAGCACGAAGAACATACGAAGGCTCTAAACTAGCTGAAGTACATGCAGAGCCAGAAGAAACCGCTAAATCTTTAAGCGCCATAATCAAAGACTCACCTTCAACAAAATTAAAACTTACGTTTAAGTTACCCGGATAGCGATTATCAAAATCTCCGTTAACAAAAACTTGTTCCATGGTGTTCAAGCCAGCCCATAAACGATCGCGCATTTCAGTTACGTGAGCGATGTCTTGAGTAATTTCTTCTTTGGCAATGCGACAAGCTTCACCTAAACCAACGATTTGATGCGTTGGTAATGTTCCACTACGCATACCGCGTTCGTGTCCGCCGCCATGCATTTGAGCTTCAAGACGAATACGAGGCTTACGACGCACATACATAGCGCCCATACCTTTTGGACCATAGAATTTATGTGCTGAAATTGACATTAAATCAATTTTCAACTTTTCCATGTCTACTTCGATTTTGCCAACACTTTGTGCGCCATCAACATGGAAAACAATTTTACGTGCACGACACATTTCGCCGATTGCTGCAACATCTTGAATAACACCAATTTCGTTATTAACATGCATGATGCTAACTAATACAGTGTCATCACGCATAGCTGCTGCTAATTTATCAAGGTCAATCAAGCCATTGCTCTCAGGATCTAAATAAGTCACCTCAAAGCCTTGGCGCTCTAGTTCGCGACAAGTATCTAAAACAGCCTTATGCTCTGTTTTACAGGTGATAACGTGCTTACCTTTTTTACGATAAAAGTTGGCAGCGCCTTTAATGGCTAAGTTATTTGACTCGGTAGCTCCTGAGGTAAAAACAATCTCACGAGGGTCGGCATTAAGAAGCTCTGCGACTTGATTTCGTGCAATATCAACCGCTTCTTCAGCTTGCCAGCCAAATTTGTGTGAACGAGATGCAGGGTTACCGTAAAAACCGTCAGTAGTCATATACTGCATCATTTTTTCTGCAACACGTTTATCTACAGGTGTTGTAGCTGAGTAATCAAAATAAATAGGAAGCTTCATTCGCTAACGTTCTCCAGTTTGACAACACGCATTTAGTGCATGTCGTGCATAATATTCTTGGTTTTAATTAATGTTTCTAATGACGGCATAACTTTGTTTGCTCGCGCATGCGCTTTGTCTTGTCGTCTAGACACTAATTTCACATTGCGTTGCTCGACAAGTTCGGCCAACGTTATGTTTTTTAAAAAATCTTCGATTCGGTCACTTAAACCTTCCCACAATGTATGGGTTAAGCATTCGTCACCGTTTTGGCAATTACCTTTACCGTCACATCTCGTCGCTTTAATAGATTCATCAACAGCATTGATAACATCAGCAATCGAAATTTTTGCAGAACACATCCCTAAGCGATAACCTCCGCCAGGACCTCTAATACTATTTACTAAGCCATATTTTCTTAACCGAGAGAATAGTTGTTCTAAATATGACAACGAGATCCCCTGTCGCTCTGAAATATCGGCTAAAGGTACGGGTCCAGTTACTGCATGTATTGCTACATCTAACATAGCAGTTACGGCGTAACGCCCTTTTGAAGTCAGTTTCATTGTGTGCCCCTATCGAATCGTTAGCAATTCTACATAACCTTATAAAATAGTCAACTAAATACCCGACTGTTTTACTCAAGTATTCTACACCTGTTGTAAAAATAAGCAATTAATAGCCAATACCTTAGTTTGATAGGGATCAAACATCGGGTAACTCATCAATTATTTTCTATTAAATTTCGGGATCAAATGACTCCACACGTTTTTCTCGACGTTTAGCTGCCGCTATTTCATCGTCAATAAATTCGCCAACTCGAAGTTCAGGTAGATCCTCTTGACACACTTCACCACCAAGATGATTGACTTCTTTACATAAGTCAGCGACTTTTTTATCCATTAAGTGCATATGATCAAGGACTCGACCAATAGCTTTAGCGACAGGATCAGGATTATCCGCAGATACCGCATAGGCATCGAACCCAAACTTTTTAGCCACTTGGTCACGTTGTTCTTTTTCTGACTGGCTTTTTTCATTAACAATACGTGCCGGAATACCAACAGCTGTTGCATTAGCAGGCACATCTTTCACCACCACAGAGTTTGAGCCAACTTTACCGCCTTTACCGATAGTAATGGGGCCAAGGACTTGAGCTCCTGCACCGATAACCACGTTGTCTTCTAATGTTGGATGACGTTTACCGGCATTCCAGCTTGTGCCTCCTAGAGTAACACCGTGATACAAGGTAACATCGTTACCAATCTCAGCGGTTTCACCAATAACAATCCCCATGCCATGGTCAATAAAAAAGCGACGTCCAAGTGTTGCTCCTGGATGAATTTCAACACCAGTTAACCAACGTGAAAATGTTGATAAGCTACGCGCAAGTAAATACCAGTTATTTTTCCACAACTTATGGCTCAAGCGATGGATCCAAATGGCATGCATACCAGGATAATTGGTGAGAACTTCTAGCGTATTTCGAGCGGCGGGATCTCTATCAAAGACACTTTTAATATCTTCTCTGATACGGCTGAACATATTTCTATCCTTCTATATATTGGTTAAGGCAAGTACCAATATATACCCGTTATCGGTCAAAATGCAGAATTTAGAAGGCACTTTGCATCGAAACGGGTACGATTGCTTACTTTTATTATTCTTTGTTTGCTTCTTTATCATTAGCTTTAGCGGCTCTTTGCACTGAAGCTAAGATTCCACGCATCATTTTGACTTCTTTAACATCGGGACGGGCACGATTAAATAAGCGTCGTAACTTAGTCATCACTAGGCCTGGATGACTCGGCGTTATAAAGCCAGTTTCTTTTAAAGCATCTTCAAAATGTTGATAAAAGCGCTCAGTTTCGTCCATAATCGGATATTCGTCTTCATCAAGCGTCTTTTTGGGTAAATTTTTACTTAAATTTTCGCCTTTTGTTTGAAATGCTTTTTGTTGATCAATTAAAAAACTGGTCCGCACTTCATAACTTAAGGTTTGAACCGCCATCGCTAAGTTCAATGAACTGTAATCAGGATTGGCTGGGATCTGCACATGAAAATGACAAAGTTGTAATTCGTCGTTAGTTAAACCACTGCTTTCACGACCAAAAACTAAAGCAACTGGAAAGTTATAGGCTTCTTCGACAAGTTTTTCTCCACAGCCCCTTGGCTCCAACATTGGCCAAGGTAAAGTACGAGAACGTGCGCTGGTGCCAACAACTAAACCACAATCACTAATAGCTTCCGCTAAAGTAGCAACTACCTTGGCATTTTTTAATACATCAGTAGCCCCTGCAGCTAAAGCTTGTGCTTGACCATTTGGCATTTCAATAGGATCAACTAATATAAGTTCACTTAACCCCATTGTTTTCATAGCGCGTGCGGCTGAACCAATATTACGACAATCGGAAGTATTAACTAATACAATCCGAACATTACTTAAAAGTGATGATTGCTCTGACATTATCTTAAATTACTCAATTTATAGTTAATTTATAAAATAAATTATACCTACTGGTATTAACTATCTAGATGGCTAAAATTAACAATAATATTATCATAGAACATTAACCTTGTGCTGAGAAAAAATCATCAAATTTATTGAAAATGGTTAGTGCGAAAAATTATGTGTTAGTTATTAAACATCTATGAAATTTTTTCTTTGATATTTTATATAAAAAACAATGTCGCTAATTACTGATAACTTTGCTATAATTTTCGCGCTTGAAAATCCGCTCGGCGGCAAGCCTCGTTCTTTATAAAAGTTGTTATACTGTTTAATTCTATTTACAAATATGTAAAAGGTAGTCTCTATATGCATCCTATGCTTAATATTGGTATTCGCGCTGCGCGTAACGCAGGTAAAGTTATTGTTCGTGCCATCGAACAGTTAGATAAAGTTGAAGTTCAAGCAAAAGGGACAAATGATTTTGTCACTAGTGCTGACCTAAGCGCTGAAGAAGCCATTATTGAAACATTAAAAAAATCATACCCTAACCATACAATTATTGGTGAAGAATGTGGTGTGATTAAAGGAAAAGATGACGACTTCCAGTGGGTTATTGATCCAATAAACGGTACAACGAACTTTATTAAAGGCATTCCACATTTTTCAGTGTCTATTGCTTTGAAAGTCAAAGGTAAATTAGATCAAGCTATCATCTTTGATCCTTCTCGCGGTGAACTTTTTACTGCTAGTCGTGGTAAAGGCGCACAACTCAATGGCTTTCGTATTCGCGTAAAACAACATAAAGAACTCTCTGGTGCAATTGTTGCCACAGGTTTCCCATTTAAGCACAAGCAACACAGCAACGCTTACTTAGAAATGTTTAAAACATTATTTACTAAATCATCAGATCTTCGCAGCTCGGGCTCTCCAGCTTTAGATTTAGCTTATGTCGCTGCCGGACGTGTTGATGGATATTTCCAAATTGGTTTAAAACCTTGGGAATCTGCTGCTGGTGAATTATTAATTATTGAAGCCGGTGGTTTAGTCACTGATTTCGTTGGCGATCACAACCATACTGTTTCAGGTAATATTGTTGCTGCTTGTCCTCGTTTATTAAAAACTATTCTAAAAGATATCCGCCCTCACTTAGGTGAAGCGTTAAATAAATAGTCACAGTTTACATAAACAGATTTGAAAGAAGCGCTTACGGCGCTTTTTTTATACCTTGGTAATATTTATTAACATTAAATTTACTTTATATCGTTACTTTTATTGGTGTTTGGATAAATAAAAGGCACAATATCAGCAATATTATTAATCATTAAAATAAGGTTTCACTCATGAAGTGGGCAGCGCTAAGCTTTTCATTATTAACCGTTCTTGCGAACACTGGCTGTAATACAGCAGAAAAATCAATTAACTCAGTAACAATCAGCCAACAATCTGATCAGACGAATGTGGTTGATAGCGCTATAAATATTGAATATAGCAAGTTCGTCTTAGCTAACGGTTTAGAAGTTGTATTTCATATAGACCGTTCAGACCCAGTTGTTGCTGTTGCATTAACGGCACATGTTGGATCTGCTCGTGAAACACAAGGACGAACAGGCTTTGCTCATTTATTTGAACATTTGCTCTTTCTCGAGTCTGAAAACCTGGGTAAAGGTGGATTAGACAAAATGAGTGCCCGTATTGGCGGCTCAGGTGCAAACGGCTCGACTAGCCGCGATAGAACAAATTATTATCAAACTGTCCCCAATGACGCTTTAGAAAAAATGATCTGGGCAGAAGCTGACAAACTAGGTTTTTTTATCAATACGGTGACCGAAGAAGTACTCGCTAAAGAAAAACAAGTGGTTAAAAATGAAAAAAGACAAAGTTATGACAACCGCCCTTATGGTCATACACAGTATGTTATTGATAAAAATCTTTATCCAGAGAGTCACCCTTACAACTGGCAAGTGATTGGTTCATTATCTGATTTACAAAACTCAACACTTCAAGATGTTAAAGATTTCTTTAAAAGCTGGTATGTACCCAATAATGTTACCTTGGTTATTGCCGGTGACTTTGATGAAGCACAAGCAAAAGCTTGGGTACATAAGTATTTTGATGAGATTAAGGCGGGTAATGAAATATCGCCCCTCGCCAAGCAAGCTGCAAATCTAACAACAACCAAGAAAATTTATCATGAAGATAATTTTGCTAAGTTACCCGAACTCAGCCTAACTTGGCCGACAGTCCCACAATATCACTCAGACAGTTACGCATTAAATGTTTTAGTTGAATTGCTCAGTGATGGTAAGAAAGCCTTACTCAATAAAAAGCTAATTGATGAATTAACCTTAACCTCTCGAGTAACCATGTATCACTACCAATCAGAGTTGGCTGGCCAATTAATGGTAAAGGTACGAGGCTTTGAGAACACTGACTTAAACCAGATTGACCAAGCAATTAGTCAAGCACTTAGCGAGTTTGAAAAAAAAGGTTTTAGTGATGAAGATCTTGCTACGATTAAGGCAGGTCAAGAAACAGCCTTCTATCGTGGGCTTTCAAGTGTATTAGGTAAGGGCTTTAAATTAGCACAATATAATATTTTCACTCAGGATCCTGGTTTTATTAACCAAGAAGCTAAAAATATTTTAGCCGTCAACAAAGCAGATGTTTTACGTGTTTATCATCAATATATTAAAGACAAAAGTTTTGTTGCCACCAGTTTTGTACCGAAAGGCCAAAAAGACTTAGCATTAGAAAACTCTATAAAAGCACAAATTATTGAAGAAAAAATTGTCGCTAATGCAGAGCAAAGTTTTGATGCTGGCCAGCAATCACGTTATGTAAATACGCCTTCAAGTTTCGATCGAGCGAGTGAACCTAAATATGGTGAAGCCCCAACGCTATCGGTACCTACCGTTTGGCAAAGTCAGTTAAGCAATGGGCTACATTTTTACGGGATAAAAAATAGCGAAGTCCCTTTAGTACAGCTTGAGATAACGGTTGCTGGTGGCTTATTATTTGATGATATACAAAAAGTCGGTGTCGCCAACTTAGTCGCTGAAATGATGAATAAAGGGACCAAGTATAAAAGCCCTCAACAACTAGAAGAAGCGATTAATAAACTTGGCGCTACCATTAGTATTTATGCAACTCAAGAATCAATAAAGCTATCAGCCAGTACTTTAGCAAGAAACTATCAAGCAACTGTCGACTTGATCACAGAGATGCTCTTAGCACCTCGTTGGGATGAAAAAGAGTTTACTCTCACCAAGCAAGATATTATTAGTCAAATAATACAACAGCAAACCAACCCCAACCAATTGGCTAATAACCAAATGAATAAATTACTTTATGGTAAAACTCATATTTTATCGAATAACTTATTAGGGACATTATTGTCTGTTGAGGAAATCACTTTAGCTGATTTAAAAATATTTTATCAAACAAAACTGTCGCCAAATTTAACGGATATTCATATTGTTGGCGATATCGATGAAACAAGCGTATTAACGGCTTTTAAAAAATTAGAAAATAATTGGCTTAATACTAAAGCTGTTTTGCCTAAGATGTTACCAGCAGCGCTACCCACATCATCAACCCTATATTTTTATGATGTGCCCGATGCTAAGCAATCGCAGTTGAGAATTGGCTTCCCAGCCTTAAATGCTATGCATAAAGATTTCTATAGTGCTCAAGTGATGAATTATATTCTAGGCGGCGGTAGTTTCGCTTCAAAACTCACCCAAGAATTACGTGAAGGAAAAGGTTATACCTACGGCGTGCGTTCAAGTTTTAGCGGCAGTAAATCAAGTGGCGAGTTTATCATTAGCAGTGGTGTGCGCACCAATGTCACATTAGAGGCTACAGCATTAATAAAATCGCTGGTAGAAAATTATCAAACTGATTTTACTGACCAAGATTTAGCAACTACTCAAAGCTATTATTTAAAGAGTAATGCGAGAAAATTCGAAACATATAACGCTAAACTGACCATGTTAGAAAATATTAGCCAGTACAACTTGCCGATAAACTATGTATTAGCACGAGCAAAATCAGTTGAAAGCTTAACTTTGGCTAACGTCAAGTCTTTAGCCAATCAACATTTACACCATCAACAAATGATTTACTTAGTGGTAGGTGATGCAAAATCGCAACTACCACGTCTAAAAGCATTAGGTTTAGGAGAACCTATTCTTATAAATGCTAATTAATTAGAAAGATGAATGTCAGCCTAGTGATTAACCACTAGGCTGAAAAATATATTGAGTATAAAAGGATGAGAACGCGGATAAGTATTAGCCACTGACATTAACTTGTTGCCTATCTTGCATGAATAACACTAACACAAAGCCAATAAATGCTGCAGATGCCGCTAGGTTATAGGCAAGTTCACTGCCTTGCCCTCCTTGCCAAACGATACCAGCAATATAAGCGCCAATCGCGCCACCTAGACCATAAACACCACCGATATAAATAGCTTGGCCACGATTTTGTTGGTCGTGATTAAAATGTTGATGGATAAATTGGATAGAAACACTATGGTACAAACCAAAACTCAGCGCATGTATGCACTGTACTAAAACAAGTACCCAAATGACATCGGCAAAACTACCCGTCATAAACCAACGTAACGAGGTGAGTAATATACTGATGGCCAGCAAGGTTTTTAGTCGGAAGTATCGAAAGAATATACTCGCATAGATAAAAATAAGAATTTCAGCCAATACCGAGATGGTAATGAAGATACCAACCGCAAATCCTGGATAAGCGAGCTCACGAAGGTAAAGCGCAAAAAAACCATAATAAGGACCAAAACTCATTTGTAACATCAGGCCAGCAAGAAAAAAGAATATAAATGAGCGACTGAATATTTTATCGCTGATTTTTTCGATTTGCTGCACAGGATTTTTAGTCTTTTTTGCAGGGTGGAGTTTCATGCTTGAAAGAAATAGTCCCGCCAGCACAATGACACCTAAATAAGTAAAAGCATCTGCGGAATACCGTTCAATTAAATCCCCGGCTATCACAGCCAAGAAAATAAAACCGATACTGCCCCATAAGCGTATACGCGCATAAATTTTAGCACTACGTCTAATAGAATTAAGAGTAAGCACTTCAAGCTGAGGTAAAACAGCGGTCCAGAACAAGCTAAAAATCGCTAAACAAAAAACAACAGGCCAATAACCATTTAGCCAAAAAAGTAATGAAAAGCTCAATAATGCCAACAAGGCACCGCTGCGAATAATGGTTAATTGTTTACCTGATTTATCGGCGGCAAAAGCCCAAAAGGTTGGACCGATGATTTTAGTGGCTGTAATAATAGCCAGAATCTCACCTATTTCAATTGAGCTGAAGCTTTTGGCATCAAGAAAAACAGGTAGAAAAGGAATGATCAAGCCTAAGATAGCAAAATACCAAAAGTAACTCGAAGACAGTCTGACGAACTTAACTGATGTCATCACTTTTGGTATTTAATAATAAAGACGACTTAGGCTTCTATATCAGGTGTTACACAAACGACATCAGCATTTTGTCCACGATGACGTAAAAAATGATCCATCAAGGTTAGTGCTAACATAGCTTCAGCAATAGGAACCGCACGAATACCCACACAAGGGTCGTGGCGACCTTTAGTCACTAAGTCAGTCGCTTTACCATCTAAATCAATGGTTTTACCACTAACACCAATACTTGAAGTTGGTTTCATCGCAATATTTGCAACAATACTTTGTCCTGATGAAATTCCGCCTAAAATGCCTCCACTGTGGTTACTTGCAAAACCCTCAGGCGTTAACTCATCGCGGTGCTCAGAGCCTCTTTGATTGACGACAGCAAAACCATCACCAATCTCAACACCTTTAACAGCATTTATGCCCATAAGCGCATGAGCGATATCTGCGTCCATTCGATCAAAGATAGGTTCACCTAAACCAACAGGAACGTTAGTGGCTCGCACCATAATTTTAGCGCCAATAGAATCCTTTTCACGAATAATACCACGCAATAATTCGTCTAAGGCTTCAAGTTTAGTTTCGTCAGGAAAGAAAAATGGATTATTTTCTACAATATCCCAATCAATATTAGTTGCGCAAACATCACCTATTTGGGTAACACACCCTTGAATTTCAACGTTAAATTTTTCTTTTAAGTACTTTTTAGCTACGGCGCCTGCGGCGACTCGCATAGCGGTTTCACGTGCTGACGATCTTCCGCCGCCACGATAGTCACGAATACCATATTTTTGCCAATAGGTATAATCGGCATGACCTGGACGAAAGCTTTGCGCGATATTTCCATAATCTTTTGAACGTTGATCGGTATTTTCAATTAACAGCCCAATAGGCGTTCCTGTGGTTTTGCCTTCAAAAACACCCGACATTATTTTAACCTGATCGGCTTCACGACGTGCCGTAGTATAACGAGAAGTGCCAGGACGACGACGGTCAAGATCATCTTGTAAGTCAGCTTCTGATAAGGCGAGTCCTGGCGGACAACCATCAATAATTGCACCTAAGCCTAAACCATGGCTTTCACCAAATGATGTTACGGTAAATAATTTTCCAAAGGTATTGCCTGACATGAATATATCTTCTCTCTATTATTTGAATACACGATTACGGTAAATAAGCTAAATTACTTTTGTTCAAATGCTTGCGTTAAACTGTTCTGATGGCTTGTTAACTGTTCTTTAGTCAACATAAACACACCATGACCACCATTTTTAAAGGTTAACCACGTAAAAGGCACCTGTGGATAAACATGCTCAACATGAATTTGAGAGTTACCTACTTCACAAATTAACACACCGTTCTCATTTAAATGACTCGCCGCTTGAGCAAGAATTTCACGAACAATATCTAAGCCATCGACACCCGAACCTAAGCCCATTTCAGGTTCATGCAAGTATTCTTGCGGTAATGCGTCAACGTCTTCTTGATCAACATAAGGTGGGTTGGTTACGATTAAATCATAACTTAGCCCCTCAACCCCAGAAAAAACGTCAGATTGAATTGGAATAACTTGTTCTGTTAAACCATGATTTTCAATATTAATTTGTGCAACATTTAATGCATCAATTGATAAGTCGAGCGCATCAACCTCGGATTCAGGGAACGCTACCGCACAAGCAATGGCAATACAGCCGCTTCCCGTACATAAATCAAGAATACGTTTAGGTGGATTTTCGGGTGAAAAATTTGGCGAAAAGTGTTGCTCTATTAATTCACCAATAGGGGAGCGTGGCACTAAAACCCGCTCATCGACATAAAAGGGTAAGCCAACAAACTGGGCATGATTGGTTAAATATGCAGCCGGCAGTTGTTCGACGATACGTCGTTCAATTAAGGCCAATACCGCTGATTTTTCAGTTGATGTTAAACGACAATTAAACACTTGTTCATTTAACTCTACTGGCAAGTTTAAAGCGAACATCACTAAAGTTATAGCTTCATGCCACGCATTATTAGTACCGTGACCAAAAAAAAGCTCGGCTTGATTAAATTCACTGGTGGCAAACCGTAGATAATCACCTATGGTAAACAGTTCATCCTTAATCGGTGAAAAATCAACTTCGTTCACATTTACTCTCTTTATTTAACAAGTTTTATAAGGGGTACTATAACAATTAAATTAATTCATGGTGCAAATTTAAATGAAGATAAATTTTCAAGAACAAGACGATTGATTGACTAATAGCTGGCTATTGGGATTAAAAGCAACGCTGTTTTTGGATATTTAGAGCATTAACATTGATCATTGAGTTAATTTACTGGGTATTATAACCTTTTGCTTGTTATTGCCCACAGATGTTTTTAGAATTTGAATTGTTTTCCCTCTTAAAGTAAGAATGTAGTTTCCAAGATGAAATTTAAAGACGCATTGACACCCGATGAGAAAGATTTATTTATGCAGGCTATTGGTAAAGTAAAGCCAATTGTGCAAGATAAAATTGCGCCTATAAAAAAGCAAAGCCAAAATCAATCTTTACATCTTGGAAAAAACAAAGCAGATGCGAAGAAAAAACAACATGCTGAGTTCTACTTTTCTGATGAGTTTGAACCAAATCTGAATCAGCAAGGGCCGATGAAATATGTGCGTGAAGATGTTGACAGCTTTGAGGCTAAAAATTTAAGACGCGGTCAGTACGCACCCGATTTAATTTTAGATTTACATGGTTTAGATCAGAAAACAGCCAAGTTAGAAATTGCCGCGCTAATGTTTGCTTGTAAAAAAGAACATGCGAAGTGTGTCTGTATTGTACATGGCTTAGGTTCACAGGTACTAAAGAATAAAGTCCCACATTGGCTAGTGCAACACCCTGACGTAATGGCTTTTCATCAAGCACCACTTGAGTGGGGTGGTAATGGCGCATTATTGGTTTTAGTTGAACTTAATGATCGCTTCGCTGATATTATCTAACCAAAGCGCTAAAGACTGTTGGGTGTCGTATGCGAAACTAACTGCCCTTTCGCGGTACTTATATCATAATCAATAACCGCAATAGAGGCAGTTTCAAATAACGGCGCATGTTGACCACAGGTAAACTCTTCCACTAAATAACAGACCAAAGGCATATGTGAAACAATAAGTACATTTGCCTGGGCATTATCGATGAAAGTGACATCAATATAATTATGCATTTGTTGAGCTGAGTCTTCTGGCGTTATAAATTCAAGCGTGGTTAGAGTTGTTGTTGTTGCTAAGATGTTTTTTACAATTTTTGCGGTTTGTTGAGCGCGAACATAAGGGCTAACAAAAATAGCATCAAAATGCTCTTTTTGATGGACCAATTTCTTTGCCATCATTTCAGCTTCACGTTGACCAACGGCAGTTAATTCACGACCTTTATCAGAAGGAGCCATTGCTTGAGCTTGACCATGTCGCATTACAAATATTCGCATAAATTTTCCAAATAACATCATTTTTTCAAATCGATGGCATTTTAGCGCTTATTTCAGTCTATAGTATAGATAATTAATAGATAAATTAAGAATACAATAGACTCTAGTTGGTGCTTCAGGTAATTTAACTAGATAATTAAAATAATCTTAGAAACAAACGCTTACCTTTCCAGTGTTCGTCACAAATGAGGTTGCTGCAGTGTTTGCCGGAGCCGATATTGAAAAAAAGCCCAAATGACAACAAGCAATATAAAACCTTAACATTAGCTAATGGCTTGCGTGTTCTATTAGTTCACAACGAACAAACCAATAAATCAGCTGCAGCATTGGCAGTAAATATTGGCCACTTTAGTGACCCCAGCAACCGTGAAGGTTTAGCCCATTTTCTAGAACACATGCTATTTTTAGGCACTAAGTCTTATCCAGACGGCAGTGAATATCAAAAATATATTAGTCAACATGGCGGCAGTAATAATGCATGGACAGCAACTGAGCACACCTGTTTTTTCTTTGATATCCAACATCAACATTTTACTTTCGCTTTAGATCGTTTTAGCCAATTTTTTATCAGTCCGTTACTCTCACAAGAGTTTGTTGAAAAAGAACGCCAGAATGTTGATGCTGAATTTAAACTTAAACTTAAAGACGATATTCGTCGTCTATACGATGTTCACAAAGAGACTATTAATCAAGCCCATCCTTTTTCAAAATTCTCGGTTGGTTCAATTGATACACTAGCCGACAGAAAAGAAAGCGATCTGACAACCGAAATACGTGATTTTTTTCAACAGCATTATCGTGCCAACATAATGACACTTGTATTAGAGGGCCCACAGTCACTTGATGAGTTATCACAATTAGCAAAGAATAAATTTACCGATATAAAAGCCGCAACCTCAAGCCCCAAAATAATAGATATACCGCTTTATTTACCTGAACACCAACAAATAAAAATTAATGTAAAACCGGTAAAGAATGACAGGCAACTTATTGTTAGTTTTGCAATGCCCAGCATTGATCCCTACTACCGTAACAAACCAGAATCTATTTTGACCTATTTACTGGGTCATGAGGGTAAAGGCAGTATATTGTCTTATCTTAAAAAACAGCGTTGGGCACTTAGCTTAACCGCTGGTTCAGGAGTAAATGGTTCAAACTTTAAAGATTTCAATTTAAGTATTTCGCTTACTGAATTAGGTGAGCAACATATTAACGAAATCATTAGCAGTATTTTTTCTTACCTAAATTTAATGAAGAGCAAACCTGTTGATGAGTTTTATTATCAAGAAAAGCAGGCAATCGCTAATTTAGCGTTCAAGCACCAAGAAAAACTAAAACCATTAGATTCTGTTTGTCAGTTAGTTATTAACATGCAGCATTACGGATCCGAAGATTATATTTACGGTGACTACATAATGGATGGTATGCAACAACAAGAAATCAATGTCTTGTTGGGCTATTTATCAGCAAGCAATATGCGCATTATTCATATTAGTGCGCAAAATGAATTTGATAAAAATAGTTTTTGGTACCAAGTCCCTTTCAGTATTGAAAAAATAACTCAACTGCAAATTAACACTTGGGAAAATGAAGCATTAACAGCTAATTTTTCTTTGCCGCTAAGTAATCCTTATATTGTCGAAGAGCCCAAAATATATCCGTGTCAACCTGTTGCTAAGCAGGGTAATAAAACCCCCAAATTAATTGAAAAAATTGATGGTTTATCTGTATGGTTTAAACAAGACAGTACTTTTATTGTCCCCAAGGGCTATATTTACATAGGTATTGATGCCCCCCTAACGATAAAAGACAGCAAACATATTGCAATGACACGGTTATTTGTTGATTTGTATAGCGATGCTGTTATTGAACAGCATTATGATGCTGAATTAGCTGGAATTCATTACCATTTATTTTCGCACCAAGGTGGTATTACTCTACAACTATCAGGGGTTAGTACTAAACAAGACAAGTTACTCGAACAGTTATTGATAAGTCTAGTCACTGAGAACTTCATTGAAGAAAAGTTTGAGTTATTTAAAAAACAATTGATTAACCACTGGCATAACGCGCAAACCAGTAAATCTATTTCACAATTATTTTCGATTCTTAGCTCAACAATGCAACCTAAAAACCCAACCAGTAGTTCTCTCGCTAACGCGCTAGAAAACACTTCTTTTGAAGAGTTTGTCTCCTTTAGAGAACGCTTGTTTGATGAGATAACTATTGAGGCGTTAATGCATGGCAATTGGTTACCTGAACATGCGTTGAAATTTAGTGAACAATTAAAGGCAGCATTTAGTCATCATTATTCAGATAAGTATGCCGTTAATGTACCTGTTCTTGATATTGAAGACCAAGGTGACATTCACCTTCCTTTGCATTTACCAGAACATGATCATGCTGCCGTGGTGTATTACCCGTTCGTAGGAAAAGATTTAACAACAATAGCGATAACGATGATCGCCAGCCAAATATTGTCACCCCTATTTTTTCAAGAAATGCGCACTGAAAAACAATTTGGTTATCTGGTAGGGGTTGGCTTCATTCCTATTAATCGTTATCCAGGTATCGCTTTCTATATACAGTCACCGCACGTTGACGCCATTGTTTTAGTAAAAGAAATAAACGAGTTTATTAATAGAGCACAGGACAGTTTAACACTGTTATCTGAGCAAGATTGGCAACATATTCAACAAGGTTTGGCGAGTCAATTACAAGAAAAAGACTCTAGTTTGCGAATAAAGAGCCAACGATTTTGGGCCGCTATTTGTAATAAAGAGACGAATTTCGATGAGAAACAACAATTGATCAATGTTATTTTATCATTGACGATTGATGATATTAGTCGCTTCTTTACTCAACAACTTTTATTTAACAACAATACCGACAGGATAACCTTAGCAAGTTACCAAGAAAACATTGCCGAAAATGATGAGAAAACATTGCAGCACAATGAAAGTATTGAAAAAAAATTAAAAAATTGTCAAAGAAAATACTAAACCTGCCGATAAAACATTAGGGCTAATGATATTAACTTATCTGAGTATCTTATTCATATAAGGGTAAATAAGTTGACTTAGCTCTAGCCATGATTTTTAATGTGGCTTGATGCAATATAAATAACAAAAATAATAAAATTGCTTGCTTAATTTATACCGTTCAAACGGTCAAATAATTCATTATAAATATTTTTCTTCTATTTTATATTATGAGTGGTGTAAATAAGCCTAATTGAAGCTTCTATCCAAGGTTGTATTTGTGCTTAATTTTTTTCCAAAAACTCATCTGATAAAATACCAACAGTTATTCCGCATTTTATGCTTACTCACTCTCACGTTAATATTTGGTATCCAAAGTGCTTTGGCTGAACAAACAACAGCAACAACAGAAAACCTTATTGCAGAAAACACCTCACTATCCAGCCAAGCCGCTTTAAAGTTTAAGCACTTACTCTCCGCTGACGGTTTAAGCCAAAATAATGTCTTTGACATTACACAAGGCCATGATGGTTTCATTTGGATTGCCACAGAAGATGGCCTAAATAGATATGATGGCAAAAATTTTGTCCATTATCGAAAAAATCTAGCAGATCCTAACTCAATTGCTCATAACTTTATTCGTAAGGTTTTTGTTGATAACAATGGTATTCTTTGGGTTGCGACTAAAGTAGGTTTAAGTAAATATAATGTTAAACTTGATAACTTTGAAAACTATTACCATCAAGAAAATAATACTGAATCACTTAAAGATGATTTGATCTGGGATATTTATCAAGACAAGAAAGAAAATATTTGGATATCTACAACCAATGGTATTCAGAAATATGATCCAGCTAGTAATAATTTTAAACGAATAAAGATTCATAGTCTTGAAGATGAAATTAAAGAAATATATACAATTTTTCAAGACTCTAATGATAACTTTTGGTTCGGCGGATATGGCAATGGTATTTATTTAGCAAATAAAGATCTTAATTATTCATCTTCTCTACAAAAAAATAATAACAAATGGCACATTACTATTCCGGCTAATTCATTATTTGATATAAAAGAAATCAATAACAACTATTGGCTAGCAACAGAAAGAGGTATCTATGTACTAGATCAAAATTATAACCTCATTGACCGATACCATCTGAACCACCCATCGAATAAACTTATTTCCAATACTGTTCGCAGTATTACTCAATTTGACGAATTCACTGTTTGGGTAGGAACCGACAATGGTTTAAATATTATTAATTTACAAAACAATATAATCACCTCATATTATAGTGATACAAAAGCCAAAAGTTCACCTGAAGATTGGATTAATTCTGTTTTCAAAGACCAATTTGGTAATTTATGGGTAGGAACTTACGGTAAAGGGGTCAACTTATTCTTAAAAGACAGCTTAAACTTTTCTCATTACTTATCTGGAACATCTACTAATTCAATAACTTCATTCGCAGAAACAACAGATGGAACAATTTGGTTTTACTCACAAGAGTCAGGGCTTAATTATATAGATAAAATAGGAAAAAAAATCCCAAAAGAGATACTTCAAAATGAGGATATCTATCAACTAATTACTGATAATAATAACAACTTATGGTTAACCACTCTTTCAAATAAATTATTTGTTTTTTCTCAAAATAAAAATACAATAACTGAAATAACTTTATGGCAAAAAGAATCTCTTTACGATTCAAATTACACACCTAATCTATTAAATAATAGTATTTGGTTTGTTGATGAAAACGGACAACTAGCAAATTATCACTTAGATACTCAAAAATTTAACCGCTTCACAATTAAAGATCAAAACTTAAATAAAATAAAATCGATACACATTGATAATAATAATACTTTATGGACTTTTTCATCCAACAACCAATTGATAAGTTTAAAAATAACCTCTAGCAACATTGTTGAAAATACGATTATTTATCATGATTTATTAAATATTGATAATTTATCTATGATTGATGTTAGGAGCATAAAGTCATACAACCACTGGGTTTGGTTAACCTCTGAACAAGGCATTATTCTGTACAACAAAGAAACTAAAAAAACCGACTATTTTAATGAAAGTAATGGATTATTCAATAATTCTATAGATTCAATTGAGATTGATGAAGCAGAGAATGCTTGGTTATCTACCAACGGTGCTATTACTGTTATCTATCCAAATACAAAAAAAATAAGTAATTTTAACGAAGACTTACATTTATCTGATAGCCAATTTATTTGGAATTCATCATTAAAAACTGCAAATGATAAAATTTATTTTGGTGGAAACAATGGTTTCCACCTGTTATTTCCTTCAAAAATTATAAATATAAAACAAGAAATTAATTCCCCCGTATTTATCGATTTACTAATTGCAAATAAAAAAATAAATGTACAAACATTTACTCAAACAAGAAAACCCAACAAAGAATTCACCCTTAATAGTAATATCAATAATCTAGAGGTATTGACATTAAGACATGAACAATCCCCTTTTACTATTGAGTTTACTTCACCGAATTCCAGACTTCCTAACCAACTTTCTTATAGATACCGTCTAAAAGGACTAGAAAAAGCATGGATAAATGCAGGTAAAAATAAGCATTTTGCTACTTATACCAATCTAAGTGCTGGTGACTATAACTTTGAAGTAGAAGCTTATGACTTATTAGGTACAGCTAAAAGTGAAGTGAACACCTTAAACATCCATATACTTGCCCCTTGGTGGCTTTCAAAAAGCGCTATTATTGTTTACACCTTGTTGTTCTTTCTAGTGGTTGGCTACGTGATTCAGCAAATGCGCCATAAGCGTTTATATCATTTACAAATTCAAAAGAGTGAAGAGCGTTTAAAACTTTCCTTATGGGGAAGTGGTGATGAAATGTGGGATTGGAATATAATCACTGGCAAGATATATCGCTCAAATATTTGGGGGATCTTAGAGTTTCCACAAGATGGTAAACGTAACGTCGGCTCAGACAAAACAAATATTAACGAACATGATATCGCGCGAGTTCGTGATGCAATAAACGACCATTTCGATAACGATACCGACCATTTTGAAGCGACCTATCGTGTTAAAAATAAAGATGATAAATGGATATGGGTTCTTGACCGCGGAAAAATAGTCGAACGCGATGAGAAAGGCACCCCAACCCGCATGACAGGTACTTTAAAAGACATAAGCCGAATAAAAAAAGCTGACGAACGTTTAAAATTATTTGCCAAGTGTATTGAGAATATTTCTGATGCGGTTGTTATATACGATCGTGCTTTTAATATTGTTGATGTCAATAAATCTTACCAACGTATTACCCAAAAAACGCGTAAAGAAATGCTTGGTATAACCTTAGAGTTTGCCCAATATCCAAAAAGTTTCACCAAAGATGTAAAAAAGCACTTAATAACCAAAGGCAGTTGGCACGATGAAATCGAAAGTAAACGTGATAATGGCGAAGAGTATTTAACCGACCTTAATATCGATGTGATACTTGATGAGAATAAAAGTATTTCTCATTTTGTTGGTGTGTTTTCTGATATAACTAAACGCAAAGAAACCGAAGCTGAACTGCGTAAATTGGCCAATAGCGATACCTTAACGGGTCTTCCTAATCGTTCATATTTTCAAGCTAATCAAACTCTGCTAGTTAATAAAAAAGCCCCTCATGCTCTACTGGTTTTTGATTTAGATAACTTTAAAAAGATTAATGACTCTATGGGACACGAAGTAGGAGACGTACTTCTATGTCAGGTAGCAAAAAGAATGCAAGCTGTTGGCAGAAAACAAGATACGGTTTACCGCTTAGGTGGTGACGAATTTAGTATTATTATTGAAAACACCAACGATATTCATACGATCACCAGTATTGCTAAAGATGTGTTAACTACTATTGCTCAGCCGCTGAAACTGAGAAATCAAGAAGTAGTTCTTTTTAGTAGCTTAGGTATTGTACTTTATCCTGAAGATGGCATATCCCCGCAAGAGCTACTGAAAAACGCAGATACAGCCATGTACCATGCTAAAAACAATGGTGGTAATAAGTATCAGTTCTTTAGTGATTCGATGAATAAGGCAGCAGTAAAGCGCTTACAAGTTGAAAGCTTAATACGCCATGGTTTAAAAGAAGATTCTTTCTCAGTCTTCTATCAACCTAAGATTGAAATTTCTACCGGTAAAGTGGCCGGTATGGAAGCCTTAGTGCGTTTCGAAACCCCTAAAAAAGGCATCATTAGCCCAATAACTTTTATCCCTATTTCGGAAGAAACAGGCCAAATAATTGACATTGGCGAAGTGGTTTTAAGAAAGTCATGTTTTGCAACTAAAAAATGGGTTGATGCCGGGCTATTTAGTGGTCGGGTAGCGGTCAATTTATCAGCGGTGCAATTTACCCAGCCTAATTTGGTTGGCATGATTGCTGACATTCTCAAAGAAAGTCAATTACCGGCTAAGTACCTTGAATTAGAAATAACGGAAGGTACCGTTATGGACTCTCCCCAAAAAGCCATTGATATTATGTTGCAAATTCGAGCTATGGGTATTCACTTATCGTTAGATGATTTTGGCACGGGCTACTCATCACTCGCTTATTTAAAGAAGTTTCCGCTTAATACCTTAAAAATAGATAAAGCTTTTGTTGATGATATTGAAGAGTCAGAGCAAGGTCGTAATATGGTTGCCACTATAGTGACTATTGCACATAACTTAGGTATGCAAGTAGTCGCTGAAGGGGTTGAAACTAATCAACAGCTAAGTTTTCTTTCTGGATTACGCTGTGAGCAACTGCAAGGTTATTTATACAGTAAACCTTTACCGGAAGGAGACTTTCAAAAGTACTTACTTTCTTATCAAATCACCAAAGCATCAACCAACTTTGGGAAAACGTCATTTTAATGTCATTTAGCATTATAAAATTCTAACGAATTACTTTAGTCTCTGACAAGTTTTTGACATACGAAAATTCCTCTAAAAAACCTCCACGAAAGCCTTATTTAACAAGGCTTTTGATTTCTGGCATAATACGTGCTTTAGCATAGATGAAATTAATAATAAAAAATTAAGGAAATTTTAATGCTTAGCTCACTTATTTTATCTTTGGCAATGTCTACTTCACCAACACCTGTTGTTGAGTCTGATTCATTAATTATAAATGAAGTTGGTCGCATACGCGGTTCTATTAAAGTGAATGATCAAAAGATAGATATCGAAACTATTGGACGCATACGCGGTTCTATTAAAGTGAATGATCAAAAGATAGATATCGAAACTATTGGACGCATACGCGGTTCTATTAAAGTGAATGATCAAAAGATAGATATCGAGACGATTGGTCGCATACGCGGCTCTGTAAAAGTTTAGGAGTCCAAGATGATCAACTTATTTAAAGCTCTATTTGTAACAACTAAAGCAAACCCTATTGCTGCTAGCATTGAAATTAAAGAAATGCCAGCCAGTAAGTGGTGGAAGTAATAATCATTGAGCCACTATTATCAATGGTTAGTTTGAAGAAAGACACTGTTTGCTACAAGGAATGTAGCTGTCTTATTTTATCTAGAGTGATAAAGAAAAATTAATTTTAAAAGCTTCTAAGCTTTTAAAATTAGTGTATTAAAGCCAAACATTTTATTCATTTTCATCCGTTTCTTCATACAGAACATTGGCCAAATAAAAGGCCCAAAAACTAATCCTGCACATGCCCAGCGCTTCAAACCTAAACCACTACGTAATGCCTGGCAGTAAAAGAACATCGAACAAACAACACTGACAACCGCTAAAAATAACAACATAATATTTACCGCTAAACTGACTAAAAGAATGGCTAAAACTTTATAGGCGAAATATAACTAATTTAGAGTATTTATTCAACTTATTTTTAAAGGGTAAAAAGCATAAAAACAGAGGCATTAAATTGCCTCTTTTTCGTTAAATTGCCACCGAGGTGGCATAACATTGCCTGTTACTAATAATATTTATTACCCGTTTCAGCCATGGTAATTAATGCCTGGCAAGGCTTGAAGCGTTCGCCTAGTTCACTGCTCCACAGGTTCAACTTATTAACAATTACCTCTGCACCTAACGTATCGATATAATGGAATGGTCCACCTAAAAATGGTGGGAATCCGATACCGAAGATAGCGCCGATATCACCGTCTCTAGCATTACGAATAATACCTTCATCTAAACACCTAGCAGCCTCATTCAACATCATAAAAACACAACGCTGGACAATTTCATCATTTGTTTTTTGATCTTTAATGATGATATTTAATAATGGATAGACAGATTCATCAACAAGTTTTTTGGTGACTTTTTTACCATTTTTATCTTTATAGAGGTAAAAACCTTTCTGCACTTTTTTACCTAAACGTTTATCGGCAATAAGTTTATTAAATGCTTCTGGTGCAGCAAATCGATCGCCTAATTCAGCTTGTAAAATAGGACCAATTTTAGCACCTATATCAATACCGACTTCATCTAGTAATTGTATAGGTCCAACAGGGAAGCCAAACTTAACCAGTGCTTTATCTAACTTACCAATCGATTCTCCTTCAAGTAATAATAAGGCGGCTTCATTCATGTAAGGCGCTAAGATACGATTAACATAGAAACCCGCTTTGTCTTTAACAACTATCGGCGTTTTGCCTTGTTTTTTAGCAAAAGCAACTGTCGTTGAAATAGTTTGATCAGAGGTTTTTGAATGTGCAATAATTTCGGCTAACGGCATTTTATCTACCGGAGAAAAATAATGCAGTCCAATGACATTTTCAGGGCGCAAAGCTTTTGCTGCTATTTGTCCGATAGGTAAACTTGAGGTATTACTCGCAAAAATAGTGTCTTCAGCACAAATACTTTCCATGTCATCAACCATTTTTTGCTTTAATGACAAGTCTTCAAAGACAGCTTCTATAACCATATCAACATTTTTAAAACCGCTATAATCAACACAACCTGTAATTTTAGCCAATTGCTTTTGCATTTCACTTTTCAACATAAAGCGACGTTTAACTTTTTTGTTAAGTATGTCATAACCATATTTCATCGCATGGCTGATACCTTGCGGCGCAATATCTTTAATACGTACATCAACATTCGCTTTAGTTGCACTAACAAAAGCAATACCACCGCCCATTAAGCCGCCACCTAAAACACCAATTTGGCTAATCGGCTTAGCATTAACACCTTCGATGCCCTGCTCTTTTTTCATGTCGGTAGTAGCAAAAAAGATTTGTCTTAATTGAGCTGATTCTGGTGACATAACAAGTTCACCAAAATGATCGGCTTCAGTTTGGTAACCACTGACCGATGATTTTTCGATACCACTGCGTACACTATCAATAATTTTGAGGGGTGAAGGATAATTGCCTTTGGTTTTAGCCAATACAGATTTAGTCGCCTGATTGAAAATTATTTTACGGCCAACCGCATTACCTTCAAGTGCCTTATCTAAAACACTGATTTTGCGTTGACTCTTTTTAATCTTACTCGCTTTACCTTGTGCCGCTAGCACTAAGTTTTCAGCAGCAGAAATTAAAATGCTGTTTGGCACAACATCAACAACCAAGCCCATCTTCAAGGCTTGTTTCGCGCGTAATTGTTTACCTGTTAGCATCATATCTAATGCTTTTTGAATACCAACTAATTTTGGTAAACGCTGCGTACCACCGCTCCCCGGTAATAGGCCTAACTGTACTTCAGGTAATCCCAAGGCTGTTTTGCCATTATCACTACAAATACGAGCATGACACGCCATAGCAAGTTCAAGTCCGCCGCCTAGACAAGCACCATTAATTGCAGCAACCACAGGAATTGAGAGGTTTTCAATTTGATCAAAAATCATTTGCCCATTGCGAGAAAGAGCCGTTGCTTCACTCGCACTTTGACAGCTCGCCAGCATATTAATATCTGCGCCAGCAACAAAAGAATCTTTTTTGCCACTGATTAAGACAACACCTTTAATCGTATTGTCATTACGTATTTCTTTTAATACCGTATCAATTTCTTCAGAAAACTCAGCTTTCAAGGTATTCATGGATTCGCCAATCACGTCCATCACTAAATGAGCAATACCATTGTCTTGGCGAATTAATGTAAACGTACTCATATTGTTACTCTCTTGTTTAAGCGCTTCATCGTTTGCTTGAGTGTTATTAGGTGCAGTCATTAGTCAGTCTCCACTATCATTGCAGCGCCTAAACCACCAGCGGCACATGCGGTAGTTAAACCGGTACCTCCACCTCGACGATTTAACTCATTAAGGGTTTGTACAATTAAACGGGTACCTGTTGCAGCAAAAGGATGACCATAAGCTAACGAACCACCCATCACGTTAAATTTAGCCATATCAATATCGCCAATCGCTTTATCTTGACCTAATTGCTCACGGGCAAATTTTGTGCTGGCAAACATTTTCATATTAGCAAGCGCTTGTGCTGCAAAAGCTTCATGCATTTCAATTAAATCTAAATCTTTTAATTCCATACCTGCACGCTTAAGTGCTAATGGCGTCGCATAACTTGGCCCCATAAGCATATCTTGCCAAACATCAATGGCAGCAAAAGCATAACTTTTGATATAACCCAGCGGTTTATAACCTAATTCTTTTGCACGCCCTTCACGCATTAAAATAATGGCAGAGGCACCATCTGTTAATGGTGTACTTGTTGCTGCAGTCACTGTGCCGTGTTTTCTATCAAAACAAGGACGTAATTTTTTATAACTGGCAAGTTCTGAGTTCTCACGAATACAGTTATCTTTTTCAATAAAACTTTTATAAGGTTCACTGTAGGCGGTCATCACCTCACCGGCTAACTTACCTTCTTGCCAACTTTTTGTGGCTAAAGTATGCGAACGGTGTGCTAATTCATCTTGAGCTTCACGAGAGATATTATGGGTTTTTGCCATCTGCTCTGCAGTCTGCCCCATCGATATACCCGTAGAGTATTCAGCAACAGCTGGTGGAACAGGCATAATATCTTTTAGGCCCAACTGACGAATAAGTGATATTTTTTGCCCCAAGCTTCTCGCTTTACTTAAATCAAGTAAGATACGAGCAAACTTTTTTGACACACCAATAGGCGCAACTGATGAAGAATCAGCACCACCAGCAATACCCACATCAACATAACCTGCCATAATAGCTTCTGTTACATTAACCGTTGATTGGAAGCTTGTTGCACAAGCCCTTGAGACACTATAGGCGTCGGTATTTACATTCATGCCAGTACCCAAAACAATTTCGCGGGCAATGTTTGGCGCTTCAGGCATTTGTACCACTTGGCCAAAAACTAATTGATCGATAATAGTAGGGTCAATATCATGCTTTTTTAGCAATTCATTAACGACAATTTTTCCTAAATCTACTGCTGGTACACCATGAAAAGCAGTGGCTTGTTTTGCAAAAGGTGTTCGCAACCCAGCCACTACAGCGATGCGTTCTCCGTTTCGAGTCGTTAAATTCATTTTTGTCATGTTTTACCCTTCTATCGTAATATCTAATTTTATCGTCTTCAAACCAAGAGGTCTGACCACTTATTGATTGCTTTATTCTAACCTCAAATGAAATAAATACAACTCCCAGCTAAAACGTGAGCTATTCATTCGAAAATAAATTGTTAAAAATCATGTCAAATTGTAAAAAATCCTTGTTTTATGGTACCTGAACCTTATATATATACCCATAGGTTTAACAATAAAAACAAGTAAGTGGTAGTTAGCATGGCAATTGAACATTTTTCATCTTTAAAAGAATACTTATCTCAACAAATTATAGGTCAACACGCCCTTGTTGAAAATTTACTTATTGCATTGCTTGCCAATGGTCACCTAATTGTAGAAGGTCCTCCCGGCTTAGCAAAAACTCGTGCCGTAAATGCATTAGCTGAAGGTATTGAAGCTGATTTTCACCGCGTGCAATTTACCCCCGATTTATTACCTGCTGATTTAACTGGCACAGATATTTATCGCCCTGAAGATGGCACTTTTGTTTTTCAGCCGGGTCCTCTTTTTAGAAATTTAGTACTCGCTGATGAAATCAACCGCGCGCCAGCAAAAGTACAATCTGCTTTATTAGAGGCGATGGCAGAGGGACAAATTACGGTTGGACGTAATACTTATCCTCTTCCTGACTTATTCTTAGTGATGGCAACACAGAATCCTATTGAACAAGAAGGTACTTACCCTCTTCCTGAAGCACAATTAGATCGCTTCTTAATGCACATTGAAATTGACTATCCTGATGCTGTAAGTGAATTAGCTATTTTAAAGCTCAACCGCGGTGAAGCACTTCAACATGGCAAAGAAAGTAAAAAACCGGTAAAAGAAATATCGCAAAGTGATATTTTTGCTGCTCGCGACCAAGTGATGGAAATTCATATGGCACCGGCTATTGAAAATTATATTGTTGATTTAATTATGGCGACGCGTACTCCAGAAAAATATGATGACCAATTAAAAAAATGGCTCGCTTATGGCGCAAGTCCCCGAGCAACTATTGCACTTGACCGATGTTCACGTGCTAGGGCTTGGTTACATAACCGTGATTTTGTTAGCCCTGAAGATGTACAAGCCGTATTCCATAATGTATTACGTCACCGCATTTTGCTGACTTACCAGGCTGAAGCTGAAGGTATTAACAGTAATCAACTTCTTGATCACTTACTAAGCTTAGTCGCTGTTGCTTAAATAGCATTAATCGCTTTAACAACATCAAATAATGAACGATCAATCTTGTAAGTAAATTTATGTGGCTTAATCAAAAAAAAGAACAAAACCAGCAAGACGTTTCAAATCTGCTTAGTAGTGTTTTAAGTAATGGTATTGAATTATCAATCGATGAATTAATTCAATACCAAAACAAAACTAAACTCATTGATCTCGCTGCGCGTAAAAGTCAGCATGGTCAAATGTCAGGTAATTACTTATCTCGTAGTAAAGGGCGAGGTATGGAATTTGACGAAGTACGTCATTATCAAAATGGTGATGATATACGTGCCATCGACTGGCGAGTAACAGCACGAACAGGTAAAACCCATACTAAAATTTTTCGTGAAGAAGTTGAACGTCCAGTACTCGTAGTAACCGACCTCAGTAATTCAATGTTGTTTGGTAGTCAGCTTTTATTTAAATCAGTACAAGCTGCACACTTAGCGGCATTAGTGACTTGGCATGCTAAAGGCCGAGGCGATAGAGTCGGCGGTATTGTTTTTAATCAACATAAACATAGTGAATTAAAACCGCGCAGTCGCAAACAAGGCGTGCTTCATTATTTATACAGTTTAGTAGAAACTCATCAACATACGTTATCTATCGAACAGCAAAAACACGAAGAACATTTGTCTATTGAACAACAGCATAATTCTGCTAATGCTGCTTTTGAAGAGAATTGTGCACGACTAAGACAACTTGCTCGCCCTGGAAGTTTGGTTTATTTAATCACCGATGGTAATTATATTAGCCAAGAAACTATCCGCCACTTATCCCATATCAGTCGTCATTGTGAACTAGTTGTCTGTTTGATAAGTGATCCGCTTGAGCACGACTTACCTAATAGTAAACATAAAATGAACGTTACGGTGACCGACGGAAACTCGCGACAGCAATTATTGATTGGTGATGAAAAGGCGACTAAAAATTATCATCAACAAGCCAATGAACGAGTTCAATTGAAAAAAGATTTATTACTTAAAGCAGGCGCCCGAGTATTGCACTTCTCATCAGGTCAAACTTTAGAGCAACAATTAACTGACGGAGTCGCCTCATGGAAGCGTTAAAACAACCGTCTGAGCAATTAGCTCAATTAAAAGATATTCACTTACCAGAGCAGGTTCATAATTACCCATTCGCTTATGGCTGGTGGATCTTACTTGCGTCTATATTAATAGCGCTTATTTTCGTTACTGTAAAATGGCAAAGACGCCGAAAATTATCTCATGCTAAAAAACTAGCATTATCAAAACTTCAAAGCACCGATAATAATGACGAAATAATCACTTTATTAAAATGGGCTGCATTTCAGTATTTTCCACGAAATGAAATTGCCTCGTTACATGGCGAACGATTAAAAGATTTTTTCAAGAACACGTTAGCAATTAAGCATCAAGAAAAATTTCTAACCTTATCTGAACAGCAATTTAGTCATAAATATCAGCTCACTAAAAATTCAGAAAATGAAACGTTGAAGGAAGCCGCTCATCTTTGGCTCAGTCAAGCGCTTCCGCCGCAGTTACTAAAGCAAAATTCGGTAACAAAACATGAGAAACAGTCATGATTAATCTACTACTACCTTGGGTATTGTTAGCGCTGCCGATACCATTATTAATGTATCTATTACCAGCAAAGAATCAAAACCAAGCGGCAGCATTAAAAATGCCAATACTAATTCAAAATACCTCTAGTGAACGTTTTTCAGCTAAAACTAAAAAGTCTCCACGTATTTTGTTTTTACTGATTTGGAGCTTAATTGTTATATCTGCCAGTCAGCCGCAATGGCTTGGCGAAGCAGTAAATGTACCCACCGAAGGGCGCGAAATGATGATAGCTGTAGATCTGTCTGGCAGTATGCAAGTTGAAGACATGCAAATAAATGGCAGCACCGTTAACCGCCTAGATATGTTAAAAGTATTATTAGGTGAGTTTATTGAACGTCGCACCGGTGATCGTTTAGGTCTTATTCTCTTTGGTGATGATGCCTATATGCAAACACCAATGACCTTTGATAGAAAAACAGTACAGCAGATGCTTGATGAAGCCGTATTAGGTTTAGTCGGTAAACAAACTGCAATTGGAGATGCTATTGCTTTGGCAGTAAAACGCTTTGATACAAAGAAACAATCAAATCGTGTGCTATTACTGTTAACCGATGGTCAAAATACGGCAGGTAAAATAACCCCAGAACAAGCATTAGAACTCGCAGTAGCAAAAAATATTACCATTTATTCAGTGGGCATTGGCGCTGATGTAATGATTCAAGATTCAATTTTTGGTAAACGTCGCATTAACCCATCTAGCGAATTAGATGAAGAGTCGTTGCAACAATTGGCTAGCAAAACAGGTGGATATTATTTTCGTGCCCGTGACAGTAAAGATATGAGTGAAATATATCAATTACTCGATGCGCTAGAACCGATAGAGCAAGACCAACAGCAAATGCGTCCCCTTACGGCATTATTTTATTGGCCATTATCAGCAGCATTATTATTATCATTTCTTTATCTAATTTGGCTGAACCTACCCACTATCACATTAAAAGGAGCGAATAGTTAAAATGGCAGACTTTCACTTTATTCGTCCTTGGTGGTTATTAGCCATCATTGCCTTAATTTTTGCGTTAAAACTCCTCAAAAAATACCGGTTGAGCCAATCTGGCTGGCAACAATTGCTTCCAAAACATTTAGCAAGTGTCTTGGTTGATAAGCAAGACAGTCGGCAGAAGTTGTCACTTACTTTACCTTTTATCATAGGTTTATTAGCAATTGTAGCTTTAGCCGGACCTACGTGGAAAAAACTGCCACAACCCGTTTATCAAATAGCACGTGGCTCGGTGTTGATCATGGACATGTCGTATTCTATGTATGCTACTGATATTGCGCCCAATCGATTAACAAGATCGCGTTACAAAGCGATTGATTTACTCGAACAATTAAATGAAGGTGAAATAGGCTTAATCGCCTATGCTGGTGATGCTTTTACGATTAGCCCTCTGACAGCCGACATTAATAATATTAAATTGTTATTGCCATCTTTGTCCCCTGAATTAATGCCAGAACTTGGTAGTAACCCTTTAGCTGCGCTAACGCTCGCTCACGATATGCTGGTTAATGCTGGTCATAGCAAAGGTGATATATATTGGTTTACTGATGGTATCGATAATTATGACATTCAAGACATCACCGATTGGAGTAGAAGCAATAATCATCGATTGAATATTTTAGGCATAGGCACAACAACTGGAGCGCCAATAAAGCTTAATAATGGTGAACTGATGAAAGATACGAGTGGTTCTATTATCGTCCCTAAATTATCAATATCAGCCTTAAAAGGCGCAGCAAAAAGAGGCAGTGGTTATTATGCAACACTCGCTAACAATAATAGTGATATTGAAGCGTTACTTCGACAACCCAGTGATATTGAAGATCAACAACAAAAAGAATCTTCAAATACGGGTGATCAATGGCAAGAAGCGGGTCCCTATCTATTATTTTTAGTCTTAGCCTTGTTATTGCCCTACTTTCGCCGAGGCCGTTTATTAGCGATATTGCCATTCATATTATTAATGTCACCCGTTGATAAAAGCTACGCGCAAAGCACAACATTAACAAGCACTACAAAACCCAATGCAGTGCTAACAAAAGAATCAGTCCCAGATAAACAGGTAACTGATAATTTTTGGAAAAATTTATGGCAAACCAAAGACCAACAAGGACAACAACAATTCAACAATAAAGCTTTTGAGCAGGCAGCCACTAGTTTTGAGGATTCATCTTGGCAGGGGAGCTCTTATTATCGCTCAGGAAATTACGAGCAAGCATTAAAGGCATTCCAACGCCAAGACACTGCGGAAGCTCTGTATAACCAAGGTAATTCTCTAGCGCAATTAAAACGTATTGATGAAGCAATTAAAGCGTATGAACAAGCGTTATTAAAAGATCCGCAGCATCAAGATGCAAAAGCCAATAAAGCTTACCTTGAAGAGTTAAAAAAACAACAAGAGCAGCAACAAGAAAACCAAGAACAGAACAACGAAGAAAACAACGACAAAAATCAAGAACAGCAAGACCAGCAAGAACAAAACAAGCAAGAAAATCAGGGGAAAGATCAAGAACAGAAAGACAGTGAAGATCAAGCTCAGCCAAGTGAATCTGAGCAACAAGATGATCAAAAAGAAGCAACTGACAAAGAGCAGACCGAACAAGAAAAGTCTCAACAAGAACAAAAAGATAAAGCAGAGCAAGAAAAACAAGCTAAAGAAGAGGAAGGTAAAGAAGACGACCCAAGCCAACCCGAGCAAACACCTGCTCAGCTTCGTGCCGCCGAACAATTAGCAGAAGAGACCGAACAAAAACACCAACAATTACTCAACAAAGTAACTGATGATCCTTATATGTTACTGAGAAACAAAATGCAGCTCGAATATCAAAAGCGCCGTAATAGTCGAAGTAGTCGCGCAAAAGGAAAAAAACAATGGTAAAAATAATGACCCAAACAATAATAGCCCTACTAACTATTTTGCTAAGTAACACGCTTTTTACCCCTAATGCGTTTGCGGCAACTCAAATTAGTGCAACTATTGATAAGAATCCTATCGTGGTTAATGAGTCTTTTATTTTAAAAATCACCATAGATGACGATGTCGACACCAACGCTTTAAATACCTCCGCGTTATTAAAAGACTTTGTCGTTGGTAGAACATCGGTAAGTTCTCAAACCAGTATGGTTAATTTTAAAACGACACAAACAACAACCTGGACTACTTTGCTAATAGGCAAATCAGCAGGCGATTTTATTATTCCTCCTTTCACCATAGCGGGCATAAATTCTCAAGCCATAAAAGTACAAATATTAGCTGAAAATGATCCGCTTGCTGACAAACAACAAGACATTTTTATTACCACTGAAATATCGACCAAAGAAGTCTATGTTCAACAACAATTAACCTTAACAGTAAAGCTGCACTTTGCTGCAGAATTGAAGCGTGGCAGCTTAAGCGAACCAACGTTAGAAAGCGCCAGCATTACTCAAATTGGAAAAGATAAAGAAGAAGATACTATTATTAATGGCCGTCGCTATCGAGTTATTGAAAGAACCTATGCAATAAGTCCTAAAAATAGCGGTGAATTTACGTTAAAGTCACCGCTGTTCTCTGGCGAAATCTTAGTGCCTTCAACGAGAAGAAATAACATGTTTAGCTTTTCAGAAACTAAACCTGTTAGTGTCATTGGTGATGAAATTCAACTGCTAGTTCGTCCTATCCCTGAAACATTTCAAGGCACGTGGTTACCGAGTAATTTACTGGCTATTCATCAAGACTGGCAACCTGATTTAACAACGTTCAAAGTAGGCGAGCCGATTACGCGCATCATTACCTTAACCGCAGCAGGTTTATCCGAAGAACAATTGCCACTTTTAGAAATGACGGTGCCCAAAGGCCTGAAAGTCTATCCAGACCAAGCTCAATTACATACCGGCATGAGCAGTGGCCATTTGGTTAGCCAAAAAGTTAGAAATTTTGCCATTGTTGCCAGTAAGCCTGGCGAATATCAGCTACCGGAGATAAGTATTCCGTGGTGGAACACCGTCACTAACCGTTATCAAATCGCTACAATTGCTGCTCAAAAAATTACAGTTTTACCTAATAGCGAGCTTAACACAGCTCCAGCTATCATGAAAAATCAGCAAAACAAAGTACTTATTCCAACGGAGACAATTGTTGTTACTCAAGCATCCTGGCTACAATGGCTATTTTTAACCTTATGGCTACTTACTGCTTTAGCGTGGTTTATCAGTGCAAAACGCTCTAAACCATTGACAGTAAAAACAACGAAGATTGATAATAGAAATAATAATCCTTACTTATCTTTATTAGCCGCCTGTAAAAAAAATCAGGGCTTAGAAGTGCTCGCTTTAATATCGCCATGGATAAATACCTTACAAGCAAAAGCAGGTAACAAAATAACAGCAACACTTGATGATGCGTTAATTGAAATTAATAATAATAAATTTCAGGACGAAATTGAGTTGTTACAGCAATGTTATTATGGGAAAGAGCAAAAAAATTGGCAAGGAAAGGCCTTAACAAGCTTAATTCAAGCTATTAATAAGCAAGGATTAAAAGTAAATGAAGCTAAGGTTTTAACTCTGAATCCAAGATAAAAATGAAATATATTTTTAAAAGCGAAATAAAATAATGTCAGCTCAGGTCTCTTACAACATGGCAACAAAACAAGTTAGATATGAAGCACTAGTTAAAGCTTTGCATGGCGATTTATTCCGTTATGCTTATTGGCTATGTCACGACAAACATGTGGCTGAAGACTTAGTGCAAGAGACATTTTTACGGGCATGGCGAGCTTTAGATTCATTAAAAGATGAAAAAGCAGCTAAGTCATGGTTGATCACAATTTTACGACGAGAGAATGCTCGTCGTTTCGAGCGTAAACGATTTGATATGAGTGAATATGAAGAAGCCACTATTACCGATACTAAATCAACAAGTAGCGAACAAGAAATTGAAAACTATTGGCTGCGTGAAAAAATAGCACAAATGCCAGAAGAATACCGAGAGCCATTAGTTTTACAAATTATTGGTGGTTTTTCAGGTGAAGAAATAGCTAAACAGCTCGATTTAAATAAGAATACCGTGATGACAAGGTTGTTTAGAGCGCGTAATCAATTAAAAGAAGCTTTAGATAATACTCCCAAAGTTAGAGGTCAATACAATGGATGATTTGCAATTTAGACGTCGTATTTATGCAGATCCAAATACACGTGATGAAGATATGCTTGCTGCAATTCACAGTGACCCTGCCAAGCAAAATTTTACACAAGAACTTGAAAGTTTAGACAGTAAACTCTTTCAAGCGTTAAATATTGAAGTACCTACAGGCTTAAGCGATAAACTTATTTTACGTCAAACAATGGCCAGTCATCAGCAGCAAAAACGTAAAAGTCGTGTGCGTTTAGCTTTAGCTGCGTCTGTTGCCTTTGTTATGGGTTTAACGATTAATTTTATGCAGTTTTCTAATGCATATAACAACCTAGGAGATTATGCGATAGCTCATATTGCCCATGAAGAAGGACATTTTTCTAACACTTCAACTGCAAATGTGAGCTTAGCCTCTCTTAACGATAAAATGGCGACGTTTAATGGCAGTTTTACCGATAGCATAGGCAAATTAATGTTTGCTAATTATTGCCGGTTTGATGGCATGAAAAGCCTACACTTAGTTTTTCAAGGTGCAACAAGCATGGTCACTGTTTTTATTGTTCCCAATAATGAAGAGCTTGAATTTACCGCTGATTTTTCAACAGATAAATTAATAGGAAAATCCCAACACTTTAAAAACAGTAATATTATTGTAGTTGCTGACAAAAGTGAATCGCTTACGCAGTGGCAAACAGCCATTGATAAAAATATTAGCTGGTCTATTTAAGTCATAAAAATAATATTTTACTGTTAACGTCGTCGCACATGAAACCATGGCGACGACGTTCTTAATACCCTCTTATTAAAACTCCATTGCTCTTGCACTGAAACCATCATATTAATACTAAAATCCCCAGACTCAACGCGTTTCAGTATCTAGCACTCACCTCCCAAACAACAGAAGCCAAAATCGTCATACTGAACGCGTTTCAGTATCTAGTACTCACCTCCAAACAACAGAAGCCAAAATCGTCATACTGAACTCGTTTCAGTATCTAGTACACACCTCATTAAAATAGAGACTAAAATAACATATACGTTCCTTACCATCCTTAGCACCACGCTATTGCCTCCAGGGATGGAGGTACTTATGATTTGTCAGGAACAAAAATCATGACCGTTCATCCTGAACATATACATTCATTGCCATCCTTGGCACCACGCTATTGCCTCCAGGGATGGAGGTACTTATGATTTGTCAGGAACAAAAATCATGACCGTTCATCCTGAACATATACGTTCCTTGCCATCCTTGGCACCACGCTATTGCCTCCAGGGATGGAGGTACTTATGATTTGTCAGGAACAAAAATCATGACCGTTCATCCTGAACATATACGTTCCTTGCCATCCTTGGCACCACGCTATACCGTTCATCCTGAACATAAAAAGCCCGTTATTGAACATCAATAACGGGCTTTATTTGAGCGAGTTTACAATACCATTAATCGATGTTGTGCTGCTCTAGCATCTCATCAAACATTTTTTCAACAGATTCATCAGGTGCCGCGGTAAAGTTACTCACCACAACAATCGCTATTGTTGAAAGTATAAAACCAGGAACAATTTCATACATCACTGAACTCAATAGTTCACCACCGACAGTTATCGGAGCATAAATCCAAATAAGAACGGTTATAGCGCCCGTTAACATACCTGCTAAAGCGCCTTGCTTGTTCATTTTTTTCCAGTAGAGACTTAAGATAACTAGTGGTCCAAATGCGGCGCCAAATCCTGCCCAAGCATTACTAACCAAACTTAAAATAGAGCTATTTCGGTCATAAGCTAATGATATCGCAACAATAGCAACTAGAAGTACAGATAAACGGCCAACAAAAACAAGCTGTTTATCAGTAGCATCTTTATTTAGAAACGCTTGATAAAAGTCACCGGTTAATGAGCTTGATGTCACTAATAATTGAGAAGAAATGGTACTCATTATAGCAGCTAAAATAGCGGCTAATAAAAAGCCAGAAATGAGAGGGTGAAATAAAACCTGAGAAAATAATACAAAAATAGTTTCTGGATCGGTTAATTCTGTACCCGTTTTCGCCACATAAGCAATACCAGCAAAACCAGTTGCCATAGCACCACAAATAGAAACGATCATCCAAGTCATACCAATACGACGAGCAGCAGGTAAATCTTTAACTGACCGGATTGCCATAAAGCGCACAATGATATGTGGCTGGCCAAAATAACCTAAGCCCCAAGCCATCGCTGAAATAATCGCCAGCGCACTAACACCATTGAACATATTAAACTTTTCAGCATCAATAGAATGAATAACATCATTCATTGCTTGTACGCCACCAATGTCGCTTATGACCACAAAAGGTACTAGCACAAGCGCTACGAACATAATACACCCTTGCACAAAATCGGTTAAGCTTACGGCTAAAAAACCACCAAACATAGTATAAAGTACAACAACACCTGCGGTAACGTAGAGCCCAACTTCATAATCTAATCCGAAAGAGCTTTCAAACAATTTACCACCAGCAACGATACCTGATGAAGTATAAAGCGTGAAAAAGACAATAATAACAATTGATGAAACTACGCGAAGCAAATGGCGCTTATCATTAAAACGGTTTTCAAAGAAATCAGGTAAAGTTATCGAATCATTTGCTACTTCGGTATAAGTTCTCAAACGAGGCGCAACAATTAAATAATTAAAATAAGCACCAATTACTAAACCTACGGCGATCCAAATACTGCTTAAACCTGTCACATACATAGCACCTGGTATGCCCATTAGCATCCAACCACTCATGTCAGAAGCCCCAGCGGAAAGAGCCGTCACTGAAGGACTTAGATTACGCCCTCCTAGCATATAACCTGCTGCGTCACTGGTCGATTTTTTAAAGGCATATAAACCTATACCGATCATAACAATAAAATATAAACCTAAAGAAAATAATGTACCAAATGCCAAATTAACCTCCGAAAGTAGTATTATATTTTTACTAAGTAAAAAAAATGTTAAAAAGTTCTGTTACTAAGCAAAAAATAGAATAAGCTAGTATGACTAGATATTTTGCTATTACTATACTTTTATTCTTTTCAACTATATTAAAGGTATTATCCATGTAATGTTTTTATGCCAGTAACTAATATATAAAAATAGTTGATGCTAATTTCTCCTTTTTCAAATATATTCAATATAGTTACGAAAAGATCAGGAACTTTTATGTATTTTTATGCCGCCAGGCAACCCATTCTAGATAAAGACAAAAATCTTTTTGCCTATGAATTGCTATTTAGAGACAGCATTGACAACGTTTTTCCTGATATTGATGGCGATGAAGCCACCACAAAAATGATTGAAGCAAGTAAATTTAACTTAGGTATAGGAGAATTTACTGGTAATAAGCCCGCCTTTATTAATTTTACCCTTGAAACATTAAGTCTTGGTTACGCAAATATGCTGACCACTGATGAAGTCGTCGTTGAAATTCTTGAAACCGTTAAGCCGGGTAAAAAGCTATTAGCTATTTGCAAAGACCTTTATGAACAAGGTTATACATTAGCACTAGATGATTATGAACATAAAAAAGTATGGATACATTTTTTCCCTTATATCAAAATAATAAAAATAGATTGGAAAATATCCACTATTGAAGAAATTAAAGAAGTTAAACAAGCGATTACTAATTTCCCTGATATTAAATTGCTTGCAGAAAAAGTTGAAACTTACGACGAGTATAATCAAGCACTAGAATTAGGCTTTGAGCTATTCCAAGGCTTTTTCTTTGCTAAGCCTGAGATGATAAAAACTAAAAGTCTCTCTCCATCACAGATTGCCATGGCTGAGTTACTTTATGAAACATCAAAACCCGAATTAGATTTAATCAGTATTACTTCAGTCTTTGAACGCGATGTAACGCTTTCTTATAAACTATTAAGATATGTTAACTCGGCAATATTTCGCAGACGCAATGAAATATCAACAATAAAACAAGCACTTGTAACACTAGGGTCACAAGAATTAAAGCGATTTTTAGGTTTGATGTTTGCTATAAATGTTAACCCTGACAAACCTTCAGAGTTAATTAATTCAGCGATGGCTCGTGCTAAATTTTGTGAACTTGTCTCAAAGGATATTAATGCTCCAATAGATTCATCTATTGCTTTCTTAACGGGCTTATTATCATTAATTGATGCAATTTTAGATGAAAAACTTGAAACTGTTTTAGAAAAGTTACCACTTGCACAAGAGATAAAGGTTTCTTTACTCACTAAAAAAGGTGTCTTGGCTGAATTAATCCAGTTATTAGAGTACATAGAACATGCACAATGGGATGAAACCACTATTGTTATGAAGAAGTTAGGTATAGAAAAGGAAAAAGTCATTAGAGATTACAACCAAGCACTTTCTTGGGCTGACGAGCAGTCACAAATGACAAATGGCAGTTAATTAAGTCAATGGGTCGATTGACAAAAAACAAGTAACCAAATTGTTTACTTGTTTATTGTCAATGATTAGAGAAAGACACACCCATGCTATAATAGGCGCTAGAGAAGTTTATCTGTATTTAGTTAAAATTACATAAGTTCTTTAGCGTTTTTAGATGAAACAGTAGTGGTTAATAAATTAAAGTCTTTTAACACTATTATTTCGTTAGTTAATCTGTCTTCAAGTGCATCGATGTCGACAACAGATTGACAAAGTACTTCACTACTTTTTTTAATTTGTTCACCACGAGATTCCATTTCGTTTTCCATTTTTTCACCGAAATCCTCCATACGAGATTCAAAAGCGTTCATATCGCCACCAGAGAAAAGCATCTGTTGCCCTACCGCTATCATTAAACTACCAATCGAATTTTGCACCGTCTTTTCTATTGCACTTTCAATACGTTGCTCAAAATCTTCGTTGAAAAAGTTTTCTCCTGAAAAACCATCCTCATCAAAATAAATGTCATTATCACTGGTTAAGCCCAGATCTACTTCTTTACGTATCTCTGAAAGTTGACTAGTAATTTCAGCACTCAGCGTATTATCTTGGCCTAGTAACTCATTAAACGCTAAGTTAATGCCGTCATTCGCAAGATCAATAGCATCCAATGCAACACTTTTTACTTGTGGAACTGCAGCCCTAATGCCAGACGAATAATCATGAACCAAGGATTGCTGATTATCTGTTAAGTCAACTTGAACACCATTGACATATAATCGTTCATTATCAACAATTTTATAGAGTGGCAGTTTACTTTTAGAGAATTCAATGGCGGTTGGCGTAATTTTAATACCACCAGATATTGTTGCATTGCATGAGTCATTTGTAAAAGATGCGGTGGAAGCGAACGTACTGCTGCTTGCCAATATAAGTGCTGTTGCGATGAGTGTTTTCATATTATGCCCTTCGATTGTTATCGATTAAATAATGCCTAACTTAATATAGACATTACAAAACTAGTGCCAACTAGTAAAACCAATAAAATTCAATAAGATACAAGAAAACCACAAAATAAAATGAAAATTAAATACCATTTATTAGTGAAATAAACACATTTGTGGCTAATATGCTAATTGTTGCATTTCAATGAGACGGGATTGGCAGCGAGCGAACTCAAAACTTAATTGCTGTCCTTGGTAAAGCTCAATAATATCAACTTCAGCATTAATAATAAGTCGTATATTTCTATCATAAAATTCATCAACAACAGCAATAAAGCGCCGAGCTTCATCATCTAAGTGGCGAAGTTGGCTTAACAATTTACCGTCGCGTTGATAGTCATCTTCTACGCCTGATATAACAGACGTTATGCGCTCTCCATCAAATTGAGGAACTTGGTCAAGCAATACTAATTTAAAATGATCAGCTAGGCTAATGTAGTCTCGCTGACTTCTAGGACCAGAACATAGTGCATAAAAATCGAAAAGTATAATAGTATCTGTTTTCGCTTGAAAAGGGATTTTACGGTGGTTAACGGTTATATTACCTGAAGTGCCTACAATACCCGTAATATCTAAAAACCTTTGTCTAAGCGTTTTGTTATTTAATGGGTAAGTATAGTCACGATATGCGATTGCGGTTTCATCATAACGGTCTAAGCGATGATCTACAGCACCATCAACCGATAACACTTGGCAATAATCGTTAATTAAATCTATGGTAGGCATAAATCTTTCGCGCTGTAATCCATTACGATAAAGTTCTTCGGGTCGACAGTTAGAGGTAGCGATTAAAATAATATCTTGTTGAAAGAACGCCTGAAATAAGCCAGAAAGCAACATAGCGTCACCAATATCTGAAACATAAAACTCATCAAAACACAGTACTTTGATCTTTTTAGCCCATTGCTTAGCAATAAACGTTAATGGATCACTTTGTCCTGTACATAAATTTAATTGTTGGTGTACTTCTTCAATAAAGCGATGAAAGTGAATACGTTTTTTAGCTGTAACGGCTAAATTTTGAAAGAAGAGATCCATAAGCATGGTTTTACCACGACCGACTCTCCCATAAAGATAAATACCACGAATAGCAGACGATTTTTTCAGTCGTTTAGCAAGCCAAGATTTACGCTCATGTTGATAGATTTGTTCAGAAAGATCATCAAGTTTGGCAACGGCATTAACTTGTGCATAATCGTATTTAAAATTATTCGAAGTAGATAGAGCTTGGTAAGCTGAAAGCATATCTTAAGTTTTAAACGTTGAAACTAAATTTTTCCCACAAAAAAAGGGTGAGACATAAGTCTTACCCTTTTTAGCAATTTATTTGTATGAGGTAACCTAAGTTAGCTCAAGATACAAAATTAAAGAGCTTGAATGTTCTCAGCTTGAGGACCTTTCTGACCTTGAGTTACAGTAAACTGTACTTTTTGGCCTTCAGCTAGAGTTTTGAAACCGTCGCCAGAGATTGCAGAAAAATGTGCGAAAACGTCAGGACCAGATTCTTGCTCGATGAAACCAAAACCTTTAGACTCGTTGAACCATTTTACTGTACCAGTAGTTGTAGACATAATAGTATCCTATTTGTTTAATATAATTAATCTTAATTTTGTTTTAGCCATTAAATAAATTTAATTCACTAAAACGATGATGCTGAGAGTGTTGCTATGACTTATTAAACAGGACGAGCTACTAACATAACTTCGAAACTTGGTACATAAATATAGGTAGTACTTTCTAGCTGCGTGCATTGTATATCGTTGACAGAAAGAGTCAAGTTTTTTATCGACTTTATTAATTCTTTTGTTTGTTTTATGAACAAACCGTTAGGTTAACACTATCAACAAGCCATTTTACTGTTTCACTTTTACCGTGTTATTTGTATCTCTACTTTTTCGGATAAGTTCATCGTCACCAATAGCTATTGCAGACTTTGCTAAGCGGTCATAAAGTAAAACATTTACTGTAGCTGCCAAGTTCATACAACCATTCGTTGGAATATATACCACAGCATCAGCTTTATCGATAACAGCCTGACTAATAGTGCCATCTTCAGGGCCAAACACATACATAGCATTTTTAGGGTGAATGAAGGCCGGCAATGGCACCGCTCCTTCAATTAAATCAACACATATTAGCTTGCTCCCTTCGGGTAAACTTTCCACCAAAGATTCAACACCAATTAAAGGTATTTTTTTACTGGCACTTTGTGTGTCGGTATGAAATTTCGCAGCTCTTGCATACCTAACACCACTGTAGAGTACGCTATCAACTTGATAACATCCTGCTGCGCGCATTACAGCACCAACATTACTTGGGCTTTTAGGATCGGTTAAACCTAAGGTTATCTCAGCTGATTCAGCGTTTTTATGTTTTAACGGTACTTTTATCTTTTTAGTCATTAATATAATCGTTTTGGTTAGTTACTTTACAAATACAGGTAAATTCTACAGGAATTCTCCTTAGCTTTAATAAAAAATTCAAGTAAATAATAATTTTTTATTTGTTCTCAAGTTAACGTTTGATTTTATCTAGTCTACCTTAGCGATCCATAGTTTAAGCTCGAAACCTATAGTGATATGAACACTAAATAAGTTTCACACTAGCAAGTGAAGTGACCAACGAAGTTTACTTTTTAAAAGTTATACAAAGCTATTATTAACGCATTATTCATGAGCTCTTTCCTTGTTAAACAGTAAAGTTGTCATAATCCGTTACATTTCATAAGCAACAAATCAAAAAATAATGGTCATAATAAACTAAGATTTTCTGTTAATAACTATACCTGTGTCATCAATATTTAAAAGGAAATAAAATGAAAAATAGTCTCAAGAAACTATGGAAAGAAAATAAGTTATTATTTATTTTTATTGGTTTAATGTTAGTTTTTCGTAGCGCTGTCGCTGACTGGAGTGACGTACCTACAGGTTCGATGAAACCAACAATTGTTGAAGGCGATAGAATTTTTATTAATAAAATGGCTTATGATATTCGCTTACCCTTCACTCATATTTCTCTTGTTACACTTTCCGAACCACAAACCAATGACATCATTATTTTTGATTCAGTGGTCTCAGATAAACGTTTAGTAAAACGTGTAATTGGTGTTCCAGGTGATACAGTTACTATGAGAAACAATAAATTAATTATAAACAACCAAGTGATTAGCTACAAAAAAGAATCAACAACAAACCTGCCATCGAACAATTACCACGACAAGATTGAGACGATCAATGGCCAGCCACATTTTATTCGAACCAGTAAGTTGGCGTCACAATTGGATAACTTCAACCAAGTTATAGTGCCTACTGGTCAGTATTTAGTTCTGGGCGACAACCGAGATAATAGTGCAGATTCACGGGTAATTGGCTTAGTGCCAAGGAAGGAAATTGTTGGAAAATCTAGTCAAGTCGCTTTTTCTCTAGATTACAATAATAACTTTTTACCACGCACTAATCGTTTTTTTCATTCACTTTAAATGTTTGTTAACTACTGGTACCTTTTGCTCAGATTTTAAATCACATTAGGTAAATTCAGACGACTTTTTTATTTTAATCTCGATAATAAACGAATTTATATCTAAACTTATATTTATATTCAGTGAATTGATAAAGGTATTCCCCTTCATGTTTAGATCGCTTCTTAGAGCTATTTTCCCTTCAGCTTTTGTTAAGAAAACTACACCTAACTATGAATATTTTCATCTGCTAAGAAGTGAAGAAGAAAGTAATAACACAGCTAATATATCTGTCTCTCAGGAACCACTTTTTTCACAAATAGATAACTTAGCTGGCCAAATAAAGGATCATCAAGAAATAGATTACGATAAGTTGTTTTTTGATTTATTGTTTGGGGATGACGACACTCAGTATATCAATAAAATTGATCCTCTTAGTGATTATGTAGCTGACCAAATAAATGACTTACTGTTACGCCCACAAAATTTAATTTCTGAACTTCCCGTTATGCCAGCTTCTGTTGATGCTGTATTAACAGCAATAAATAACAAAAATTTTAATGTTAATGAAATTTTAAACATCATTGCGAAAGAACCCAGTATGGCGGCCAGCATGATAAAACTCGCTAATACGGCTAAATACCGTCGAAGTGATGTGCCGATAGTCAGTTTAAAGTCAGCTTTTATGGTGATGGGGTCTCAAGGATTACTAGAAGGCGTTGTTTATGTGTTTATTAATAATTTTAGCCCAAAAAACACGCCATATTTCAAATATTTTGGCACTAAAATTTGGCAACATGCTTTACAAACAGCTCTAATATCAAAAGACTTAGCTGACAAAAGTTCTAATATAGATAATGCTTCTGCCGCCTATTTGATTGGCTTATTAATGAATTTAGGAGAAATGATTATCTTCGACTTAATGGTTGAAGCGTTTCATCATGTTGACCCATCCGCGACACCTAGTTCTCAAACCTTTAAAGCCTTAATTTCATATCACTCGATTAGCTTAACCGCCGCGATTGTTTCAAAATGGAATTTACCGCCAATGATCATTGAGACTATTAAACAGCAAGAAAATAAACAACTGATAAAATCCCCTTTAGCCACGCTCATTGAAGAAGCGAGCTTTATCAGTAAATTGCAAAGTTTATATAGTTATAAAAAAGTCAATCAAGAGCAATATGAACTCGCTTGCCAACAACTTAAAAATGAGCAAGTTAAAGCCTATGCATTAAATGTATTGCCAGTGACTACTGAGTAAAATACCTATTGAGGGCTGTTAAGGTAATAACGTTCATCAGCTTAAAAGGTATACTTTTTCTGACGATGATTCTGGTATTTATTTAACGTATGTCGTTAATAACGATATACGTTATCAGTTCTCACCTCTTTTATAGCCTCATTGATATGCTGAAAAAAAATGCTACAACCACAAAATCAAATTTACAGGTAAGAAAAGCTCTTGTTGTTTTAGACTAATACTTTTAGTATCTCTAGCATTGTATTCAACTATTATTATCCCTAATAAATTTAAGGTTACTATGTATAAAAATTCTCCTAAATCACTCGTACTAGCGGGTGCATTTTCTATTGCGACACTATTATCAGTATCGAGTAATGCGACAATTGTTGAATTTGAAACTTCTCAAGGGAATTTCAAAATTAACTTACACGATCAAACCACACCTAAAACAGTAGAAAATTTTTTAAAGTACATTAACGACGGGGATTTCAACAATACTGTTGTTCATCGCTTAGTGCCTAACTTTATTATGCAAGCGGGAGGCTTTGAATTTAACGGAAACTTTCCATTAACGGCCATTGATGTCGATAGTTCCGTAGAAAATGAACCCTTGTATTCAAATGTTAGAGCAACTGTCGCGATGGCAAAAGTAGGAAACAGTCCTAATAGTGCAACCAGTCAGTGGTTTATTAATTATAAAGATAATAGCGCTAACTTAGATATACAAAATGGTGGTTTCACGGTGTTTGGTGAAGTTATTGAAGGTATGGATAATATTGATAAAATAGCCCAGTTACCCATTTGTCAAAGTATACCAATGCCAGACTATACCGACGAGCAATGTGCTAATAGTAATTTTGTACCTGCAAATGAAAATTTTGTAACCATTCGTACTGTTACCATTTCAAATAGTTCAACCACAACGGCTGAAAGCCTATCTCCGGTAAAAAATACGCTGATTAATCAGGAGAGCAGTTCAAGTGATAGTAGCGGTGGCGGTAGCTTATCCTACTTTGCATTACTGGCATTATCTTTAGTCGGCTTACGACGTAAAATGAAAATATCTTAACCAATGTTAACTAGTCAGTGACCTTGCCGCGGAGTGCTTTTACATTGCCGCGGTGAGATTTACCCGCTAAGCGTCTTTTTTTGGAATTTTTTGATGGTTTAGTTTCTCTTCGAACCTTTTGAATAACCATTGCTGATTTAATCACTTCAACAACACGCTCAAGCGCAGATTCACGATTTTTCTCTTGTGTTCTATACTGTTGCGCCTTGAGAACTAAAATTCCCTCTTTAGTGATACGTTTATCTTTTAATGCTAATAAACGTTCTTTATAAAAATCAGGTAAAGACGATGCCTTAATATCAAAACGTAAATGAATCGCTGACGATACTTTATTCACATTTTGACTAAATAGACCTATACTTCATTTCCCAAAAACAAAACAAGCACAACCTACCCTACAATGAAAAACAAAGCCTATTCTTACATTAGATTTAGTTTAAAGCGTCAACTTCAAGGTGGCTCATTAAGTCGCCAACAAGAGAGCGTCATTACCTATTGCGATGAACACAGCCTTGAATTAGACAACGAACTTTCTTTTCAAGATTTGGGTAAGTCAGGCTTCACTGGTGCTAACTTATCGACAGAAGCAGGTCTAAGCTTATTCATCAACGCATGTGAAGAAGGCTTAGTTAAGAAAGGTGGTGTACTTATCATTGAAAACTTTGACCGACTAACCAGACAAAAAGTAAATGTAGCAGTAAAGTTATTTCTATCATTACTTGAACATGTTGACATTGTAACTCTTCATGACAAGAGACGTTATACCAAAGACGTTGAAATGACTGACCTAATAATGGCAATTATAATAATGTCTAGGGCTTATGAAGAAAGTGAAACAAAGTCTAAACGGATGCGTCACCAATGGGACAGAAAGCGTGAGAATGTATCCACCGTTAAGCTAACTAAGTTTTGTCCTTTCTGGTTAACCTTGGCTGATGATAGAACACACTTCATAGTAGATAAATCTCGTGTAACTGATGTAAAGCATGTATTTCAACTATCTATTGATGGCTTAGGTCAATCTAAAATAGCTGAACAACTTAATAAAGAAGGCATACCAAGTTCGAGAGGTGGTACATGGGCTAGTTCTTCTGTACGTGAACTATTAACTAATAAGATGGTATTAGGACACTACCAACCCAAACTTAGACGTGAAGGTAAAACGACCCCAGTAGGTGACGTAGTACCAGATTATTATCCACAAGTAATAAGCGAAGAAATGTATTATAAATCTGCATCTTCAAGAAATGAAAGGAAGAACGCTGGCTCTTCAAAAGGTGGTAGACGTGGAGATAGCTTTAATAACTTACTTCAAGGTGTTGCTAAGTGTGGTAAGTGTGACTCACCATTACACTTCGTTCAAAAAGGTAAACGAAAACCAAATACTAAACCTCAGAACTATTTAGTTTGCTGTAAAGCTAAAGTTGGCCGTGGCTGTAAATACACCAGTTACCGTTACGAAGAAATAGAACAACAGATTCTAGCAATGTCTTATAAGCTCAATTCGAGCTACTTCACTGACCCATTCCTTAAGCCACCAGAGCAAGATGAACAGGAAACCCTAGAAGCTAAGCAAGCTAAATTAGATGACCTTGAAAGTAACTACGAAGCATACATGGACATGATAACTGATTACAACAGTGACGCTACCAAACGCAAAGTTCAACAGTTCACTACAAATATCACAAAGCAGAAAGAAGAAATAGATAACTTCCAAGTTAAAACAAGTGGCACTTATAACTATACCGACTTCATAACAAGCTTTAAAACCTTAAACTTTGAAGCAAAAGAAACTAACGACTACCAGCACAGGGCTAAACTTAACAGAATGCTAAAGAAACGGTTTAGCAATGGCATTACCCTAAACAAAGCTGATAACACCATCACACTAACAACAGAAGGCTTAGTGACAACTTTAGACCTAGACTACAAACCTTGTTAATGCTCGCACCAGAGCCACTTACAGGAGCATACAGAGGGTGTTTTGCACTGATAGACTCTAGTTATCATTGATGCAACTGAAGAGGCATTCCATTAATATATCTAAGAAATTAAACTTGCTTTTTTTCTAGAGAATTCATCTTCAGTTATGATTCCTTTTTCCTTCAAAGAATACAGTTTCTCCAATTCATCAGCATGACCGACATTACCAACTTCAGTCTTCTTAAGAGCCCAAACCAAAGCAACAACCCAGCCAATTAAAAACCACCCCAACAATATATTTATTAAAATAATTGATGTTCTATCTTGATGGTTCTTTTTTAAAGCTATGATAGTAGGCAATAAAAAAATATAAATAAGAAAAAAACAACATAACACCACAATAATTTGAAATATACTAACTTCACCCATCGACCAATCTCCTTTATGATTTAATCATCATTCCTTTAATTATCGGAATTTCCGCCCTAAGATAACAAAAAATCTTTATTATTCAAACTATTAATGAATTATCTTATATAAATAAAGTCATCGAGTATCACCACCCCACCATTATATATGAATTAAAAGGGCGCTTAGGGACATCAAAACACACCTAAAATATTAGACGCCCCTTTTCAATGCTCGTTTTTAAAGGTTTGTAGGCAAACGGATACACATGGGACGCTAAACTCCACCTATTATATAATTAGTAACTATTGTGAAAGCACTTAATAACTCACCCAACACCTACTCTTCTTACCCGTTATTTTGTTCTTCCTTGAACCCGATGCAATGTAACCATTAGCCCTAAGAATACCTGTAATCTCGCCAGAGTTACTGTCTTTAGACAATCCTAACTCTGCTTTAATATTCTCAGTGAAAACTATATCACCAGCATCCAATATAGCTTTCAACGTTTTATCTTTCATATTTGGTTCACGCTTTACAGTGAGTAATTTAGCTATGAAATTTTGACTTTTATTGTCGTTTATTAGCTTTAGTAAATAACTATTAAGCTTACTTAAACCATCATCACAATCAATAAACCTAGCAAGCTTTCCAATAAAATCTTTAGTCTCTGACATACTTTTTTTATGTTCTATATATGGAAGCAGTTTTAACCTTCTATAAAGATTTTCACCTTGTTCAAAAGGTATGCGAAGATTAGAGCAAAAGACAAATGATGCCGTAGTTTTTTCAGATGCTACATCCTTACCTTTCTCTTCGACTACGACCATTTCATTACCAATCAAGTTAAGCAGATTATTTTGCGCTCCTGCTTGAAGCTCATCACAAAAAATTAAACTCTTCTTAGATGCACCTATCGCAAACTTACCCTTTAATTGATGCATTGATATACGTTGATAATTTGAATCACCAATTAAAGGCTTAACTATAGAGTCTATTAAAAAGGACTTTCCTGTACCACTATCTCCAACCAATACAGGAGCAAAACCAAACACATCTTGAGGCTTGTGAACCAATCCTGCCAACCAACACAAAACCCCCATCCTAATAACATCATCTGGAAACAATCTCTTAAAGTACAAATCAAACATATCTGGGATAGCTTGCTCTGATGACTTTTCTAATTGGAAAATTGATGGTTTATAGGTATTCAAGTTATAATCTAATGTTGCAACACTTTTATCAATTAGGTGACCATTACTTACAACAGGCTTATAAATAACCTTTCTAACTAAAGGAACTGCTGACAGTATTACAGCATCAACGTCTTCCTTATTATCAATCCCATCAACCCTCCTTCTAACCAAAGACTGAATTTCACCATAGTTTATGTTCGTATCATCTTCAACACGATGATAAACAAGATACCCTTGCTTACTGGTGGTTTTATAAAAACTCTCTTCTATATAACTTTTAACCTCTTTTGGTAATTTAAACATACATACTCCTTATACTTTTTAATTAGATAGCTTAATAGCCCTCTCTCTCTTTAGTTAATCAATTCAATTACCACAGAACCATTTGACACACCCTTTTCAGGACGTGCGCTTCAGCCCTACAGTCGCTTCATTTACAATAAAAAATACTACGACATTCTATTGTTAATCTTTTAATTTATGGCGATAAACACACTTACTTACAGACACAGAAAAGCCCGTGATTAACCGATTCTGAACACTCCTGAGAGGTAGCTTTAGGAATCGTTAAAGACGAGCTTAAACATTTACACAAATTACATTTTCACCTGATAACAATCAAATGAACGACGACAACACACAAAAGAATGACGCCCTAAAAACAAACCTCGTCAAACTCCATCAATTGTCTTATAGGTTCTTTGTTGTACCTTTCAAATTAGGAAATGAATCTCTTAATCTCATTATTGACTGCCTACTAACGCCATACTCCCGAGCAAGTGCGCTAACACTTTCACCAACAGCAAGTTTTTCCATAATTTCATCCTGTTGCTGAGGTGTGGTGGACTTCTTTCTCCCACCCTTTTTTCCTGTCCTTTCTCTACCAGACTGTAATCTATCAACAATAATTGAATGCTCAAGCTCAGCAAATAACCCCAATAGATGTACCATTGCTTTATTCATGGGTGAGCTATCACTGGTATCAACCTGACCGTCTAAAGTGACCAATGTCGCACCTTTATCAGTAATGCTTTGAAGTACCTGTAAAACTTGATTAAGACTTCTACCGAGCCTGTCAAACTTAGTAACAACCACCTTGTCGCCACTCCTTATGTAATCTATAAGCTCTGATAGTTTTTCAAAGTTCTCATCTGATTTACCAGACTGCTTACCTGAGAAAACCTTCTCGCAACCATATTCACGTAAAGAGTCAATTTGCGACTCTAAATCTTGGTCTTGTGTACTAACTCTTGCATACCCAAACATCATAAAGCACCTGTACGAAACTATGTAGTAATGGACAGTACGATACATGATGTACGAAATACTGTCAAGACCAATTACGGACACTGTACGAATTAAACACCTACAATCGGACATGCAACTAAGATTGAATGACGGACACATCAAGACCCTATCCATGTTTAATGAAAGCCTATGCAGAGATTTACCACTAACAGACTTAGAAGATAAACCTATCGTATGGATGATAAAAGAGTGGATTGATATAAGCCTAAGCTACCTCGTTACGCCATAGTCAATTGATAGGGATTTTAAAATTGCTACGTAAATTTAGACAAAGACCTTATTACGCACTAAGTACCTTTACATTGGATTTTACATTCGTGGTTGTTTGGTATGGTTAAAAATAATCAAGCCTAAAAATAAGGAAGTAGGTTTTTATAATTACAACTAACACCTTGTTTATTGAAGGTTAACCCCCAAATAATGTGATAGCGTGTAGCTAATAGTATTTACTAAGTAGGATTACCCATGAGTCAAGTTACCTTTAACCAGTTATTAGATGATGTACCTTTATACACACCAGTCGATGTTTCAGGGTTCCTATGTGATATCACAGTAAAGAGACAGGAACAAAACAAAGGACTTGCTGCGCTGGAGCAAAGGAAAATAGTAGAAAAAACCACACAACTATCTGGCAAGCTACAACCTAGCCTCTACTGTGGTTCAGATGGCTGTAATAATTACACCTACTTCGAGATGCTAAGCACCACTCAGCAACATCTAGACCTAAATTGCCCATCAATAAACAGGGTTGCATTCAGGTGTTGTAATTGTAAGCAGAAGAGTTATGAATTTTACCTTGAGATTACACCTACAGTAAACGGAAATGCTAACAATGACACTATTTTCCGAATTCAAAAGGTAGGCCAACAACCACGCCACGGTAAAGCTATCCCTAAAAAGGCATCTAAGCTTATTGGTAAGGAAAGAAATCTGTTCTTCAAAGGTTCAATTAGTGAAAACCAAGGCATGGGTATTGGTGCATTCTCATACTACCGTAGAGTGATAGATTCACAAAAAGACAAAATCTTTGACGAAATTATTAAGGTACTAAACCTAACTACTGGTAATGAAACTTTAATCCAAGAATTAACAGATGCTAAAGCTGAGACTCAATTCACAAAAGCTGTAGACAAGATTAAAACTGCTTTACCAGATGGTTTAAAAATAAGTGGTTATGACCCACTAAAACTTCTCTACCAAGCGTTAAGTGAAGGCCTTCACAACCATACTGACGAGGAATGCTTAGAGAATGCTCACGACATTAAATTGGTTTTGTTTCAATTCTCAGAAAGATTAGATTCTGCATTGAAAGATGATGCTGAACTAACTAGTGCCATAAACAGGCTGGCTAGAAAAGGTAGATAGAAGCTAAGCATGGGAGTTATAAGTTAACTTTTCCTCTAAGTTTCTTGGTACTACCAGCTTTAGTTTTACTATCCATACGTCTACGCTGTGAACCTCTGGTAGGCTTGGTGGCTTTCCTAGACCTCTGAACTACCACGGCGCTAACTATTAACTCCTTCAATCGCTTTAAAGCATCATCTTTGTTCTGGTCTTGAGTTCTAAAAGACTGTGCTTTAATAATAATCACACCATCTTTGGTCACACGACTATCAGAAAGTTTAAGTAATTTTTCCTTATATAATGAAGGTAGAGATGACCTATTAATGTCAAACCTTAAGTGAATCCCTGTAGCAACCTTATTTACACGTTGTCCACCATTACCTTGTGAACGGATTGCATTAAGCTCTACCTCCCAATCTGCTAGGGTGACGTTATTGCTTATTTCTAACACAGGGGTCTAATCAACCAAAAGTTATTGACATTTTGTCCACCCGCCCCTTGTGCACGAATAGCGGTTAACTCGAGTTCATTTTGATCTAACCAGACATTATTTGAAAGGGCCAACATATTTTACTTCTACTACCTTATTTATTCACACGTTAAGTATACCATTCATAATGATAATAATAAGCTAGAAACTAAAACGGGAGCAATAGCTCCCGTAAACATTTAAGTATAACTACTTTGAAATTAGTTCAAATTCATTTCTTGAACTTTCTCATGGGCAATTTCAGGCGTAACTGAAACAGGCTTACTGTGTAAATTTGCTTTTAATTGGCCTTTTCTATGTTTAAGTGCGGCATCAAGCTTTTTGGCTACACTAGCAATTGCGGGAAACATGACATCGTCTTCTGCTGATACAGCAATACGACCACCTTCATAATTTGTTGTTATTTCTGCTCCATATTTTCCATGCTCTTTTGAAAGAATAATGTCTAATGAGATCAGCGTTGGAAAATGGTTAGAAATTTTTAAGAATTTTTCATCGATATGTTCTTTTACACCATCGGTAACATCTACGTGGTGACCTGAAAGATTTATTTTCATAGGTATTCCTTTTGTTTATTGCTCTATTTAAGACTTGAGGGTAAAGTCGAAAAACGCAAGGCCTTAGTATGAAAAAAATAGAAATTAATTCATAAAAGAGCTTACACAATTAACTGTAGCAAAAATTATACATTTTATTTGGATTTTGCTTCATTTTTTATATTAATATTATTATTTACCCCTAAGCTAATGAAATTATATTATTTAAAAAAGTAAAGCATAAACAATAGGAGTCTTTTCATTTAAAAAGCGGTTATAATATCCGCCAATTTTTAAGTTAATTAATCGCTGTTAAGCAGTAAAGAGACCTTACATGTTTGATGATATTCGCCCTTATCGTGATGATGAGGTTGCAACTGTGATCCGAAAACTGATTAATGACCAAGGGCTACTTTCTTCTATTGCTAGTTTTAAAATGCCTCGACTGTACAAGCTTCTACCGGTAATTTGTCGCTCAGTGGTAAAATGGACGTTAAAGTTACGCGTGAGTAAGTTTCATAACATCGAAGACATTCAACGTGAAGTAGCAAAGTACTTGCATCACCTCGTAAAAAAAAGTACCGATGGTTTTACTTTTCATGGCTTAGAGAAAATTGATACAAGTAAACCTATGCTGTTTATCAGTAATCATAGAGACATAGTACTTGATGTAGCATTAATTAATTGGGCGTTGTACAACAGTGGCATTAATACCGTTGAGGCAGCAGTTGGCGACAACTTATTGCATCAACCTTGGGTTGCTGACTTAATGCGTATTAACAAAAGCTTCATTGTTAAACGTAGTGAAGAGTCAAAACGTGCCATGCTCAATGCGTCAAAGCAATTATCAGCCTATATTCACCATACAGTTTATGAGCGCCAACAAAACATCTGGATAGCGCAGCGAGAAGGTCGTGCTAAAGACGGGATAGACAAAACCAACTCGGCTTTAATTTCAATGTTATTACTAAACAAAGACAAGCAAACGCCGCTTGCAGACTATTTAAATGAAATTAATATTGTACCTGTTTCAATTTCGTATGAATTTGATCCCTGTGATAGAGATAAAGCAATCGAACTTGCAGAACGAGAAGCAACGGGGTGTTATAAAAAGAAAGAAAACGAAGACTTAAATAGTATTACACAAGGGTTAATGGGGAAAAAAGGTCGTGTTCATGTTGAGTTCTGCCACGCGATTAAAGGCGACTATGCCGATAGTAAAGCCGTTGCAAAAGCTATTGATAAAGAGATTATCAGTAACTATAAATTATATGACAGCAACTTAACGGCTTATGCACAGCTTCACCAGCAAGATGACATTAAACAAAGCGTAATGAATCAGTTAAATAGCAGGATGTCTGATTTAACTGAACAGCAGCAGCATTGGTTATTAACTATGTATGCAAATCCTGTTAGAGCGAAACAAGCAGTAGATTAATGGCTAACAGTAACGTGTATTAATAAAAAACGGCGCTTTATAGCGCCGTTTTCATATAAAGATAACCTTATTTTTTTATTGATATGTGATAATTTTTTACATTATTAGCAAAAGAGTTATTATTTTCATTTTGATAATACAATAAATAATTTTCATATTTATCAGTATCTTCACTTTGTACCAAATCTGTACTGGTACCCAATACAAGGGTCTCATCATTAATAATACCTTCATAACCAGGTAAAGCTGTAGTTACGGGTAATTGACCAGTAATTCGCCCATAACTTGTCCATTTAGCTGGCATAGGTGTATTATTTTCGGGGTGGTAAGCTTGATAATTGACGGTAATTATAGCCAAAGGATAATTAGCAACATTACTGTAATCATAACTCCAGTCTGATTTGATTTCTGAGAAATAAATATCATCAACATCTGGTTTTTTCGTTGCAGCCGCTAAGGCAAAACTAGTGTTAAAAGCTGAAGAAATAACTTGGTGCTGGCTCGATATTTTTATTTGACCAAAGGCAGAATCAGTTTCAGATAAAATAACCTCAGCATTTGATTGATAAACAGTTTCTGAAACATAAAGATGGCTATTAAATAAATCAACTGAGTTATCATCTTCAAGAACTCTTGTTGCAAAATGCGCCTGCCCTAAAAATAACTGTTGTGTTGTAAAAGGCTGATGATTTTTATTTAAGCCAATTTGTTCAATAGCGGCGAAAGCTGAAAGTTGCCATACAGCTTGATTGTCGCTATTAACGGCTGTTTGACTAAAATCATCAATAAAGCCAGCAGCACCCAGAACGTTACTGTTATTTCCAGTACCAACAAGCGAGAAAGAATGTAGTGGCCAAGCGCCATCAATTGCTCGGCAAGCTTCAACATTAATAAAGTTAGTGCGTTGTGAGTCTACAGCTTCAGTGCTGGTAAATGTTGCTGAGCTGGTTACTTGGGTAATATCAGAGATAGGGGTATGTGACACTTCAACATTTCGAGTGATACATTCACAATTAGCATCAACAACTTTACTGATATGTTCTGCCTGATAAATGGCGGGCGTTGTTGCTTTTACCTGATGAAAGCTAACAAAATCTAAACCTTCCACTTTTCCTTCTTGCTGAGTTTTAGCAACAAGTGTGTAATTGATGAGTTCATTGTCTGATAAAAAACTAAAAAGTCCATCATCGTTTGGCTGTAACTTTGTAACAACACTCCAATCATTATTTTGAATAAACAACTCAACATCAACAAACGGTAGTTTTTCGCCACATTTATTGGTCAGTGTAGACGTTAATGAAAAAGCATAACTTTTTGGCGCTGTTGGGGTCGTATTATCGCTGCCACCACCTCCTCCACATGCTTGTATACCCAAAAAGATAGGCAGTAATAAAAGTGTTTTTTTATAATTGTTTAACAATGAGTTTATTGGGCGGTTTTGTAGCTGAAATAATTTTAATAGCATATCAAGAATTCTTCCTAAGTTTAGCGATCCATTACAGTAATTATAAAGTAATCACCACTAAGACTTAAAGCACTAATATCATCGAGTCTTGTATTCATTATAAAAAATGATATTTTAGCTTTATATAAAGAAAAAAGATCAGCAAATGCTGATCTTTTGATATTGAAATTAAGTGTTAAGTTTATTTTTGCTGATAGAAAGCCGACATAGCTTTATATAATGAATATAAGTCAACTTTTGAACCTACCGCATAAGGAGAGTGAATTGACAAAATGGGTACACCAAAATCAATTACTTCCATATTGTCATTAGACAAATCGCTACCAATAGTTCCGCCAGAAGCTTTACCTTTATAAGTCGATGTTTGCCATTTGATTTTATTATTATCTAAGTAATTACGCGTCCATGCCATGTACTCTGAGTTAGCATTAAAACCACCACCGTAAAGTTTCAAGTTAATACCGTTACCTAAACGTGGCGCATTGCCTAATTCCCAAACACCAGCCCAGTTAGGATTAACACCCGGGTTAACATCCGCTGAAATAACTTTGGTATTACGCAAAACTTTACGTAACTGGTAATCGTTATAATCGTCACCCATTTGGTTGTATAACAAGCCACTTAACATATCAACAAGATAAGTTGAGCTTGCCCCGGTATTATTAATATTGCCCACTTCTTCGTTATCCACTAAAAAGGCAACTGAGGTATACTCTGGAATTTTCTGTTCAAAGATGGCAGTAACAGCGGCAATAGAGCTTGCCTTATCATCTTGGCCATAAGCAGCGATCATGCTGCGATCAAAGCCAACATCGCGAGGCTTAGTTGCTGGTACTAAGGCTAATTCAGCAGACACTAAATCTTCGATTGAAATGTCATACTCTGTTTTTAAGAAATCGGTAATTAATTCTTTTATTGATTTATCTAAGTCAGGCTTAGCTGCGATAATAACATCAAGTTCTTCTTTCTTGATCACATCACGACTTTTACGATCCCTGTTTGGATGATCAACATGCGGGGCTAAATCAGGTACCATAAAAATAGGATCGTTTTCATCAAAGCCAACAGAGATATTAACAACTGTCCCGTCTTTTTTGTCAACGCGGCCAACCAGCGCTAAAGGGATATTGACCCATTGATAGGTTTTAATACCACCATGAACATAAGTCTGCAGCATAGCAAACTTCTCTTTTTCATAAAGCGGTCGTCCTTTAAGTTCTAGGCGAGGTGAATCAATATGAGCGCCAACAATACGAGTACCTTGCTCAAGGCCTTTTTTACCAATAACAATTAATGAAATAGTACGGTCACGATTGACGTCATAAAAACGAGCACCTGGCTTTAAGTTACTTTTTTCAGACAAACGCTTAAAACCTTGTTTCTCAGCACGTTTTATAGTTTCTGTAACAAAGGTCAATTCTGTTGGTGTTTGATAAATAAAAGTTTTGTAATCGGTCGCATATTTTTCAACGGCAACTAACTCACTTTCAGATAAATTTAGCCAGGTTGATGATGAAACTTTCTTTGCTTGATCTTTTTCAGCGGTATCTGCATAACTATGACCAGAAAGGGCCATAGTACTTATTATTGCGATGCTTGTTAGGGTTCTTTTTATGTTCATTATTATTTCTTTTGATTAATGGCTCCTGATTATAATAAAGAGAAGTAACGTCCCCTTACAAGGTTTATTCGTTTGAACAGATAGAAAATAAGATGAACGTCGGCATTTTAATCTCCTTATTACAATAAATGCTCATCGCGTTGATCAATATTACTCAGCACAATTAACTTTTGACATAAAGCAGCAAACAAAAACAATAAAAAGTGAATAACAAACAACACTTATTTGACATGAATAAATACTAAGAAAATACTAATACCACTCTGTTTTAATTAAAAAAGTAGATAAAAATAAGTTGATAAAAAGCAAGCCTTGTTAAAAATCAGTTGAAATTCGATCAACTCCATTATTTACGCGATGACTGAAGTAAATTTCCCCCGCTTATATGATATAAATACTGAGGTATTTACAATGAAAAGTGTTTCCACTAGGAAATCTTAAAAATAATAAAGTAGGATCTGGGTAAATGACATTAAATAAATCTCAAATAGCTAAGGCGCTGTCCATTGCTATTATTGGCTCAAGTGTTGCACTGATGGGCTGTGAAAAAGCAGACACAGCAAGCGACTCAGCAGTCGCTGAAACCGTACAACAACAAACAAGTTTATTACGCACTCAAAGTGAATCACTTGAAGCAGTTTATGCTGAGATGCGTGCTAAACAAGTCAGCAACGTTAGCTATAAGTTAAGTGTGACGATTGATAATAAAAGCGAAAGTTTTTCTGGCTCTACCGAATTACTCTTTGACTTAGTAGAGAACAATCAAAATGATTTAACCATAGATTTTGATGAAGGTACTATAAAGTCATTAAAAGTTAATGGCAAAGTAGTTAAGTTTAGCTATGAAAAATGGTTTATCACTATTCCTGCTAGCGAGTTAACTGCGGGTAAGCAAAGTATTACTATAGATTACCAGCGTCCTTACTCTACTGACGGCTCTGGTTTCCATCGTTTTGTTGACCCTAAAAATGGTGAAGTTTACTTATACACCGATTTTGAACCTTATGACGCGAACCGATTATTTCCTCACTTTGATCAACCTGATTTAAAAGCCAGCTACGAAATACAAGTGACCGCTCCCGCTCATTGGCAAATAATTAGCGCCACTCGCGAAACAACTATTAGCGAAAACGGTGATAACAAAGTATGGTCATTTCCTGCTTCAGCAAGATTCTCTTCTTATGTTTTCTCTCTTCATGCAGGTAATTACGCTGTATGGGAAGATGATTTTGAAGGGATGAAATTGCGTTTATTTGCTCGTCAAAGTTTAGCCGAATACGTTAAAACTGACGAATGGTTTATTCCAACCAAACAAAGTTTTGCCTTCTTCAATAAGTACTTCGATGTGCAATACCCTTTTGGCAAATATGACCAAATTGTCGCACCTGACTTTAATGCCGGTGCTATGGAAAACGTTGCTGCGGTTACATTCAATGAAGGCTATATTGCACGTGGAGAGAAATCAACCAGTGCTCGTATGAGTCTTGCTAATGTTATTGCTCATGAAATGGCACACATGTGGTTTGGTGATTTAGTCACCATGCGCTGGTGGAACGGCTTATGGTTAAATGAAAGTTTTGCTACTTATATGGCCAACTTAGCTATTGCAGAAGCCAGCGACTTTGAGAACAACTGGGATGTATTCTACTCTGGTACTAAACAATGGGCTTACCGCACTGATGACTCAGTGAACACTCATGCGATAGAACTACCGGTTGCTTCTACGGGTGTTGCTTTATCAAATTTTGACGGTATTACCTACGGTAAAGGCGCATCAGTATTAAAGCAGTTGCCTTATTATTTAGGTGAAGAGAATTTCCGTATTGGTGTCAGCAATTACTTGAAAAAGTTTTCTTACCAAAATACTGATTTAGAAGATTTTATCGGTGAATTAGGCAAAGCTGCAGGTAAAGATATGACCCAGTGGACACAAGACTGGTTATATAATGCAGGCTTAAACACCATCAAAGTTAATTACCAATGTAGTGACGGTAAGATTAGCGCGTTTGCAATAAACCAAACAGCACCAGAAGGTTACCCAACATTACGTGAACAACGTGTTCAAATAGGTTTATACAATGTTAGTGCTGATGGTAATGCGATGAACTTAACCTCTGCAACACCTATTATGTATAAAGGTGCGACCACTGAGATTAAGGCCGTGATAGGTCAAGCATGTCCTGATTTGGTTTATCCAAACGAAGCCGATTGGGGTTACGTAAAAGTAGATCTTGATGAAAAGTCATTGGCATCGGCACAACAACACATTAATGCGATTGATAACCCCACTATGCGCTTAATGCTATGGCAGAGTTTGTCTGACAGCGTCAACGATGCAAATTTAGCCGCTGACCAGTTGGTAACGTTTGCCATGGCTAATATTGAAGGTGAAAGCGATTATAACGTATCACGTAAAATTGCGAGTACGTTAACCTCGGCTTTAGGCTTCCTAACTGTTGCAACACGTTTAGAGCAAAAAGATTATACAGCGCTTTATATGGACGTTGAAAACTTATACTTACGTTTATTAGAAAATGCCGAAGCGGGTTCAGACTTCCAAAAACTTTGGTATGGCCGTTATGTTGGTGTAACGAAAACAACTAAGCATTTAAATCACTTACAAAACATTTTGAACGGTGAAAAAAGTTTTGATGGTATTACCATAGATCAAGACAAGCGCTGGACATTAATTGCTAAAATGAACCGTTACCAACATGGTAATTACCAAGCATTATTGAGCACTGAAGCCAAAAAAGACATTACCGATTCAGGTGTTAAAAGTGCTATTTATGCAGAAGTTATTCGACCTGAGGCTGAAGTTAAAGAAAAATGGTTTAACATCGTTATTAATAACCCTGACAAACTAAAACTTTCTACCCTTCGTTATATTATGTGGGGTTTATTCCCTGGTGAGCAACAAGCTTTAGAAGCGCCTTATAAAGCTAAAATTCTCGCACACATTCCTAAATTAAATGAAGGAAGTGATTTAGGTTTATTAGAATCTTTTGCCGGTAGCATGTTGCCGACACAATGTAATGCAGTCAGTGAAGCAGAATTAGCGCAACTGATTAAAGACTACAGTGGTATGAAGCCACAAGTGTTAAAGACAGTCAAAGCTAGCCATCAACAAATTGGTCGCTGTGTTAAAGCGCTTGAACTATTAAAATAATATTTCGTTAGCGTAATAAAAAGGCCTTATGTGAAAACATAAGGCCTTTTTATTCTATTTAATTTTATAAAAAATTAAAGCGTTAAAGCGTAAGCTCTAGCTTTTTCTAGGTCTTCTGGCGTATCAACCCCTTCAACCGCTAAACGAGTTTCTGCTACCGCAACATGAATTTTTTCACCTTGCCATAATACGCGCAGTTGTTCTAAAGACTCAATTTGCTCTAATTGACTGGCCGGCCATTGCACGTAATCTTTAATGAACCCAGCGCGATAGGCGTAGATACCAATATGGCGTAAGTAAAAATCGCCAATAGCGGCGGGACTTTCCTCATTAAGAAAGCGATCTCGGTCATAAGGGATCGTCGAACGGCTAAAGTACATCGCATAACCGTGTTTATCTGTTAACACTTTAACCGCGTTAGGATTAAAAGCCTCTTCAACGTCATGGATATGCACAGCAAGTGTCGCCATTCTAGCTTGTTGTTGGTTTGTTCTTTGCTGGTCTGCTAAATTTCTGGCAACTTGAGCAATATTTTCAGCGGGAATAAAAGGCTCATCCCCCTGAACATTAACGATAACCTGATCATCGTCAAAGTTATAAATGTTCATCACTTCGGCTAGACGTTCGGTACCCGATTGATGATCGGCACGAGTTTTACAAACCTCGCCACCAAATGCTAATACCGCTTCTTCAACCTGCTTATTATCAGTGGCGACAATCACTTGGCTAGCACCGCTTTGCTGGGCTTTTTCAACAACCCATTGGATCATCGGCTTACCATTAATATCGGCTAACACTTTTCCCGGTAAACGAGACGACTCAAACCGAGCAGGTATTACAACAATAAAAGACATTTAATTCTCCAAATATATTTAATTAGTCATTTTCAGTAATACGGCGCGCTTCACTTTCTAACAAGACCGGAATACCTTTTTCAATAGCGTAAGCAAGGCGGTCGAATCTACAGATCAATTCTTGTTGTTCTTTATTGTAATCAAGTTTGCCCTTGCATGCTGGACAAGCTAATATTTCCATTAGTTTTACGTCAAATGCCATGTTTATTCTCTTATTTATCAGTTTATTTATTAGTTAACTTAGCGTGAATCTAGCCTTAATACGGCTCAGTTTATCTGCTTTTACTTTGTCAAATAGCGCATCTAAAAATGGCGTTATTTGTTTATTTTCAATATGGGCATCAACCGGTAAATACCACCAGTTATTTTTAGCAAAAGACGTACATTTTACCGCGTCTTTTTCTGTCATCAAAAGTGGAATATCGTCAGAAAAACTGACAAATTGTGCTTCATTATAATGCTGATGATCTTTGAAACCTACCGATGCTTCAAGACTAAAACCACTATCAACTAAGGTTTTAAAAAAACGGCTAGGGTCACCAATACCGGCGATAGCATTGATACACTTAGTTTGACTTTCGTTATCATTAAACTGTTGATAAAAATCAGTTAATGATAGTTCCTGCTTGGTTTTAACATTGACCACCATTTTTGCCATTAAAGTCATTGTTATTTGTGGTATACCGACTGGATAGACTTTATTATCGGTTGGCGTTGCGCCATTAAAGATAAGCGCGTCGACTGTTTTTAAACGCCATAAACCTTCACGTAATGGCCCTGCGGGTAATAACAAGCCATTTCCAAACACGCGTTTACCGTCAATAACAATAAGCTCAAAATCTCGTTCTAAGCGATAGTGTTGTAAACCATCATCAGCAATAATAACGTCGCAGCCTTGCTGCATTAACAACCTGGCACTCGCCACTCGATCGCCGCCAACCACAACAGGAATACCATGGCGTTGATAAATTAATAAAGGCTCATCGCCTGTTTCAGCTGCGCTACTGCTTGCATTGAGTAAATAGGGATAGTGCGGTGCTTGTCCGCCATAACCTCGACTAATAACGCCAACTTTCATGTTTTGTGCTAAGCATTGCTTAATTAAGTACAAAACCACCGGTGTTTTTCCGTTACCACCAATACCAATATTACCCACCACCACAACAGGGATGTCGATACCAAAAGATTTAAAAAAATACAGTTGATAGCATTTTCGTCGTAACGCGGATAGCAACCAAAAAATAACGGTTAACGGTAACAAGAACGGCACGAGCAGCCATTTTGCTGGGTGTTGAAAAAACCAAACCTTTTCAATTAAGCGCATAGCAAAATCTCAACCGTCATTTTATTCGCTAAATTGAAAGTTGTGTAATTTTGCATAAGCACCTTCTTTTGCTAATAATGTTTGATGATCGCCCTGTTCAAGAATTTTCCCTTGTTCCATAACGATAATTTTATCGGCATTTTCAATGGTAGACAAGCGATGAGCAATAACAATACAGGTACGATCTTTTTGTAAAACTTGCAAAGCATCTTGAATATGACGTTCTGACTCGGTATCTAATGCACTGGTTGCTTCATCAAGAATTAAAAAAGGTGCATCACACAATAATGCTCGAGCGATAGCAACACGTTGGCGTTGTCCACCAGAAAGTAAAGCACCATTATCACCAATATTAGTATCTATTCCATCAACCATATTTTCTGCAAACTCAAGCACATGAGCACTTTTAGCCGCAGCTAAAACTTCGTCACGACTGGCGCTGGGTTTACCATAGGCAATATTATTAGCGATAGAGTCATTGAATAACACCACTTGCTGAGAAACATAAGCAAACTGAGCACGTAAGTCTTTCAACTTGTATGAGGTAATGTCTTTTCCATCAATTAATACTTTACCCGCTGTTGCATCATAGAAGCGCAGTAAAATTGCACTGGCGGTTGATTTACCACTCCCCGAGCGACCAACCAAAGCTACTGTTTCTCCAGCATTCGCGGTAAAGCTTAGTTGAGTAAGCGCTAATTTTTCGTCGTTAGTATAAGAAAAATCAACTTGTTCAAAAGCAAGTGTTCCTTTGGCTTTCTCAAGTGATTGTTGACCCGTGTCTTTTTCATTTTCTTGGTCAAGCACTGCAAAAATACTGACACAAGCCGCCATACCATTTTGAAAGTCACTGTTAACCGTAGTTAGTAACTTTAAAGGTCTCAGTAGCATAGTCATACAAGTAATCACCGTTATGAAAATCCCTGGCGTTAAGCTTGCTTTCATACTTTCTAAATTGGCAACGTAAAGTACAAACGCTAACGCAAAAGAAGCGATAATTTGTATTAAGGGTACGCTGAAAGATTTTGTGGCCACCATTTTCATGCGCTGTTGGCGATTATGTTTATTTATCTGACCAAAACGTTCGAATTCACGTTCTTGCCCGCCAAAGGTTAAGACAACCTTATGAGCGTTAAAGGTCTGCTCGGCAGCAGAAGTGACTTCTCCCATCGCATTTTGAATTTTTTTACTAACTTGGCGAAAACGTTTCGAAACCACAGTAACAATAATAGCGATGATAGGAGTTATAAGGAGGAATATTGCTGATAACTGCCAACTGTTGTAAAACATAACCGCGAGAAAGCCAATCACCATAGCACCTTGTTGTACTAAGGTAAGCAACGCTTTACTGGTTGCATTAAGAACTTGCTCGGTATCAAAGGTCAGTTTAGAGATTAACGTTCCAGTAGACTCTTTATCATGAAAAGTCACCGGTAGCGCCATAATGTGTTCGAATAAATTTTGTCTTAAATCGGTAACGACATTATTACCCACCCAAGCTAAACAATAATTACCAAAAAAATGGCAGATACCTCGGATAATAAAACAAACAATAACAAAAAGTGGGGCCCACTTCATAAAGTTAGGATTAGCATCAGTTAAACCATCATCGATTAATGGCTGTAACTGCGAGAAAAATAAAGTGTCGATACCGGCATAGCCAAGCATCCCTAATATAGCGATGACAAACCCTGCTTTGTAAGGTTTGGCATAACTCATTAAGCGTTTAAAATTTTGCCACGTTGTGGCTTGTGCGGCTACTTTGCTTTTACTTGCTAACATTCAGTCTCTCTGTGACTTCGCGATTAATTATTCATATCCAAGCCATTTTAGCGTTATTTCTTAGTTGCAACCAACTAATAATATTTACAACGTTAATTAGCAAACCAATATGGCTTGATATGCAGACGATAAGATTGAATTTCAAGGGCTTGTTCGGTAATGTTTATGCGGATCATTCCATGCTCAGCAGTTGCATACGGCGTTACATTAAGCTGATGATAACGTTTAAGTACCGCTTTATTAGGCATCTTCCATCGATTCATAAAACCCGCACTAAAGATAACGGCCTCGGGTGAAACCGCTTTAATAAAACGCGTACTTGATGAGGTTTTAGAGCCATGGTGCGGCGCAACAATAACATCAGCTTTTAACTGATTAGCGATTTCAGTATTAGCGACCAGTATTTTTTCAACTTTATGAGGAATATCACCCGTTAATAGCACCTTATATTTACCATCAGAAATATGGATCACGCACGAATTATCATTTTCTTTATCTTCAAGAACCACCGGCCACAACACAGAAAAAGTGAGACCTTGCCAAGTAAAGTCATCGCCTTGTTTACAACTGTACATGTTAACAAAACTATACCTGCCAACATCTTCTACCGGTTGATTATATTTGATGTGCTTAACGATAATTTTATTTAGCGCCATTTTTTTATCGATAAAAGCCAAGCCACCAGCATGGTCGTTATCTGCATGACTTAACAGTAAATAGTCAAGAGTGGTCAAACCTTGATACTGTAAATAAGGAAAAACCACACTTTCTGCCAAGTTAAATCCACTGGGGTAACTTGCCCCAGTATCGTATAAAATAGCCTGCCCATGCCTTTCAATAACAACCGCTAACCCTTGCCCAACATCAAGGACATTTACTTGCCAATCATCATTTTTTTGTTGGTCATTAAAAAACATATAACTGAATAAAAAAGTGAGTAATAGCGCAACAGCCAGTACTTTTTTGGGTAAGGCTAAAAAATAACTGATGAAGCATAAACCGCTGATTATCAAAATAATCATTAATGTCTGATGGCTAACGTCGATAAACAGCCATTGTTGGCTCGATAAGTAACTTAGCCACTGCCAAATAAACGTTAATGATATTAACGATAACTCAAGAAAAAACATAGCCAGCGTTTCACTAAAAGGCATAGCAACCACAGCCAATAAACATAACGGAATAGCGGTAAAGCTCATCCAAGGCACGGCAATAATATTAGCAAGTAATGCAGAAAGAGGCAGTTGATGATTCAATAAAGCCGCCACGGGCAACATAAATAATGTTAAGCCTAGCTGGATAATAATTAGAGAGTGGAGCCAGGCTTTTATTTTGTCAACTTGACCATCACCTGATGTTAAGAGTAACTTTCGACATCGCCAGATAACCAATAATATCAGTGATACCGCATAAACGCTTAGCCAAAAACTGACACTAAATAGACTAAAGGGTGATATTAATATAATGCAAACGATACTCAGTAATAACCAACGTATTATTGTTAATTTAACCCCCACGAGCTTAGCGCAAATAAATATTTGCATCATGATCAAGGCACGTAATGTGGGTAAAGAAAAGCCGGCCAGATAAGCATAAAATAGTGCGACTAAGCTACTAAAAGCGAAAGCCACGATACGGCTGTTCTTTTTTACCAACCATAACTTGCCTTTTTGAGTTAACAGTACGTAAAACGGACTATAGCGAAAAAACATCAACATGAATCCAAAAGCACCACTGGCAATTAAGCCTAAGTGTAAGCCAGAAATAGCCATTAAATGCTGTGTTCCTGTTGCTTGTAAAACTTGCCATTGCTCAGCCGTAATTTTGCCACGCTCGCCAAAGGTAAGAGCAAAAATAAAATGGTGCAGCTCGTTTGTTAAAGTCAATGAGTCCATTAATTCATTGAGTTGTAAGTACAATTTTTGACGATAACTAGGCTGCGCTGCTATTAATTTATTTTTTGCTGAATGTTTTACATAGCCAGTAGCATGGAGTTCCTTTTGTCTTAACCATGTTTGATAGCTAAAACCGCCAATATTTGCAAAACCATGGGCAGGTTTTACTCGCACCGTAAGTTGCCATTTCTGGCCTTGGTTAATCTTAGTAACTTTTTTTAAGTGATCCGGTTTAACAGACTTATGATCCCAACGCAGACGAATATTTATCTTTGATTGAAGTTTTTGTTGATTGACTTCTTCAACAACAAAATTAAAACGTGATACTTGTTTAACCCTTTCATCCTTGTTTGTTTTACGCGTTAATGACTTTGGAATATTAGCAACAACACCTCTTACCGTTAAGGTTGTACCGAAAAAATCATCTGTAATTAGGCTATTAACTTGCCATATATTTTGATAAACGAAGCCAGCATAGAGTAACCAAGCACAGCCAAAAAAGAGCCCACTATAACTCCGTAACCTTTTGATGAGACAAAAAATGACAGCAAAACAAAAACAAATATAAACTTGCGAAATGTCTGGTACTATCGGTAAGAATAGTGACAAAATAGCACCGATAAAAAATGTAAATAGCCACCGTTCCATAGTGATTAATTTCCGTATCTGTCTAATCGATAAATAAAGCCTAGATAATATAAGTAAGTATATGCCTAAAAAACTCTTCAAGCGTTATATGCCGGATCACAACACCATAAAAAATAATAAACATTTAAAAATTTTTGGTGCGTCATTGCATAACCCCAACTTATGGCATTTAAACCGTAATTCTGTCGCAAAAGCTTTTGCCGTAGGTTTATTTTTTGCCTTTATCCCGGTACCTTTTCAAATGGTTTTAGCTGCTGGTGTTGCTATTATAGTACATTCGAATTTGCCACTTTCTGTTGCACTCGTTTGGATAACTAATCCGCTCACAATACCCGCAATTTTTTATGGCTGTTATATGGTTGGCATCTGGCTACTAGGCCGATCTGAAAAAGAATTTGTATTTGAAGCGAATTGGCAATGGCTGGTTGATAGTTTATCAACTATTGGACCAGCATTTTTACTTGGCTGTGGCGTGCTAGCGGTACTTTTCTCGCTAATAGGTTATTTTGCCATACATGGCCTATGGCGATATTCTGTTATCAAACAATGGAATAAACGTAAAAGTAGAAAGTAGAAAGTAGAAAGTAAAAATCTGCTCTAGTCTCGCGTTGGTGATAAAAATCATCTGTTAATAATGTAAAAGCGAAACCCGCTACATTTGTCCTAACACCTGCGCTGGCTCAACCTTAGTTGCTTGCCATGCGGGGTAAATAGTCGCCAGTAAACTCATCAGTAAAGCCGTAAAAACAGTGATTACAACATCAGTTTGGCTTAAGTGAGTGGGAAGAAAGTCGATAAAATAGATATCACCTGATAACACTTTTACGTTAAGAAGTGTTTCTACTGCAGTAACAATATCAGTTAAATTTAATGAGATAACAATACCTAACACTGTCCCCACTAGACAACCCACGACTCCATTAACCAGTCCTTGAAACATAAAGGTCATCATTATAACGCTCGCCGGTGCTCCCATAGTTTTTAAAATAGCGATATCACCTTTTTTCTCATTGACTGCCATAATAAGCGTTGAAACAATATTAAAACTTGCTACCGCTATGACTAATATTAAGACAATAAACATCACTAATCGTACAAGTTGTATATCATTAAAAATATGGCCGTGACTTCGTGTCCAATCATAAATGGCAACATAAGTATCATCAAAGCTATAAGCAACATCACGTGTTACCTGGGGCGCTTGAAAAACATCAGCTACTTTTATGCGAATTCCCTGAACTTGCCCCTTCGCGAGATTAACCATTTTTTCGGCATGCTCAAGTGAAAGATATACAGAGTTTTCGTCAATCGTACCGCCAAATTTAAAAATGCCAACAACTTTTACTTGGTGCTTAACCGGCACAGGAAATTTAGCACTCACTTGCTGGTTATTTTTTTGGGCAATAACACTCGATAGTAACAATTGTAGTGAGTCGCCTAATTCAAGTTGTAATTTTTTTGCAACTCCCGAACCGATAACAACACCAACCGTAGGGTTTTCGGTATTTTCATTATCAACGATCGCTTGCCAGCTGCCGGCAATCATATAATCGGCAATGGTAGAAACTTGCTGTTCTAACTTTACATCGACACCACGCACAGCAACGGCTTTGAGTTCACTGCCATGTTGCATCATACCGGTAAGTTTAATCACAGGTGCAGCGGCTATCACTTGTGGATGTTGTTGTGCTTTCGCCACGTGTTTTTGCCAGTTATCTATCGGCGTATTAATAGCAATTAGCTCACCGTGAGGAATAACCGACAGCAAATGTTGCGCTAATGCTCGCTCGAAACCGTTCATTGCTGAGAGCACTATAATCAATACCATTACACCAAGCGCAATACCGATAGTGGAAGATGCTGAAATAAACGAAGAGAAGCCATTACCGTTTCGGCTACGCACATAACGTAAACCTAAAAATAAACTTAATGATTTGGTCATTTAAAAGCCTTAACTTTCAAGGGGCGCTAACCGGCCGTGCGATAAACGTAGTTGACGATCCATTCTGGCAGCAAGTATTAAGTCATGGGTAACAATAACAAAACTGGTGTTTACCGTTTTATTAAGGTCACGTAATAACTGATATATTTGCTCTGCGGTATCAAAGTCTAAATTACCTGTTGGTTCATCAGCTAATATTAATGAAGGTTTAGTCACTAATGCCCGAGCAATAGCGACACGTTGACGCTCACCACCAGAAAGCGCGGAGGGCCGGTGCTCAAAGCGGTGACTTAACCCAACCTGTGTGAGCATTTCTTGTGCGGCAGCTAGGGCCGATTTAGGTGAATCCCCGCGAATCAGTAAAGGCATTGCCACGTTTTCTTGTGCTGAAAACTCCATCATTAAATGATGGAATTGATAAATAAAACCAATATGTTTATTGCGAAATTTAGCACGTTGCTTGTCAGATAACTGGTGGATATCAACACCGCTAATAAAGACCTGCCCTGAAGATGGAGAATCGAGTGCTCCAGCTATATGTAAAAAAGTACTTTTACCACAACCAGAGCTGCCCACTATAGCAACAAGTTCACCCGCATCTACTGACAAATCAAGCCCGTCTAAGACTTTGGTTTCAATGCTACCTTGATAATATGACTTTGATAATTGCTGACAAAGTAAACCTTTACTCATTTCGTAAAACCTCGGCAGGCTCTGTTAAAGAAGCCTGATAAGCGGGATATAATGTAGCAATAAAACTCATCGCTAACGCTGATAAAACAATACTAAACACATTGTTCACTGATAGTTCGACGGGCAAAGACTGCCCTGCTCCCAATAAATTAACACCGAGAAGGGTAAATATAGTGTTTAAATTTAAGGTTAGTATGGCGCCAACCACAGTACCGATAGTGACGCCCCAAAAACCATTAACTAAACCTTGAGTAATAAATATTTTTACCACGCCAAGACGATCTAGCCCAAGTGTTTGTAAAATACTAATTTCACCCTTTTTTTCGATAACAACCATCACTAAAGCGGAAACAATATTAAACGCGGCAACGGCAATAATTAAGCTCAACATCAACCACATCATATTTTTCTCCATGCGCACAGCAGAAAATAAAGCGCCTTGAGTATCGCGCCATGTCGTAAAATCATACTGTGGATATTGTTGTTTTAAACGTTTGACCACTTGCTCAGCAGCAAAAGCATCATCAAGATACAAACGAAGTTTTTCAACGCCATCACCTCTTTGTCGATGAAGTTTTGCGCCATCTTTACTGTGAATATAGACCAGTCCTTCATCAACTTGTGAGCCAACACTAAAAATACCAGCGATGGTAAAAGTGCGTTGCACCGGAATTCTCCCCATTGGGGTAAATACGGTTTTATTAGGCAGTGTTAAACGTATTTTATCACCCAAATCGACATCAAGTTGCCTTGCTAACGACTGTCCGATAACAATGGCAAAGCTCTGTGTCGATAGATTATCTAAATGTCCTGATACCATAGAGTTGTTAACAATATTGTGCTGCTCGAATTCAGGCATGATTCCTTGAATGAGTACACCGCGTAATGCGCCAGAATTAGCTTGTATGAGTGCTTCACTTTCCAACAAAGGAGTAACTTCTTTAACTTTAGGCGTAAGTAATAATTGTTCACGTAGGATTTGCCATGTAGGTAAAGCATTGTTTTTGTTTTGCTGAGGTTGATTGGCGACGACAATATGGGGAACTAGACCCAATATTCTCCGTTTTTGTTCACCTTCTAAACCGTCCATAACGGAAACAACGGTGATCAATGATGCGACACCCAGGACGATACCGACAATGGAGAAAAAAGTGATAAAGGATACAAATCCAGAACTTTTACGGCTACGACTATAGCGTAGCCCAATGAAAAAACTGACGGGTTGAAACATTAATTAAACTTCATCTTATGTTATTCAGTAAGAGAACTATTACTCTATAAGTAGCCACAGCATAGCACAGTCAATGTTTTATTTGGCAGCAAAAAAGCCAACAATTAATATTGATAAAAATCAAAGTGAAAAATATTACGATTACTTTCAATTAGTTAAATAAAAAAATAAAAAAATCATCAGGCTTAATGTACAAAATAAAATACGGCACTGCTGATACATTATGTAAAAATTCATGTCCAAATCTAGTAAAAAGCCCTGTAACCCTTTAGTATCAATGCGTTTACCATTTTATAACCATATTCTTTACTTAATAATAATGAGATTACCATGAAAAAAATAATAACAGGTGCAGTCTGTTCTTCGTTATTGTTGCTTGCCGCTTGCAACGACAATCCAGAAAGCACTGAGACAACTAAGCAAGAAATGCCTATCATGCAAAAAACTGCATTAGCTTCAGGTATCGACAAAGCAACAATGGACTTATCCGTTCGTCCACAAGACAACTTTTATCGTTATGTAAACGGTGCTTGGTTGAACGCTAATGAAATCCCTGGAGATAAAACGTCAATTGGTGCCTTTTATGACTTACGTGACGAAGCTGATGACAATGTAAAAGTAATCATTGAAGAATTAGCAGCAACAGAAAATTTAAAAATGGGCAGCGACGAGCAAAAAGTAGCTGACTTATTCCGTTCATATATGAACATGGATGCACGTAATACTGCAGGTACGGCTCCTATCCAACCATTATTTGATAGCATCAATGGTTTAAAAGACAAGAATGAACTTGCGACATTTTTTGGTGAAAATCAAAAAAATGGTGTAGGTAGCCCATTAGCGTTTTATATCAGCGTTGACGGTAAAGACTCAACTCGCTATGCCACTCATATTTGGCAAACAGGTTTAGGCTTACCCGACAGAGATTACTACTTTGATGAAACCGAACGTTTTGCCGCATTACGTAAAGGTTATGTTGCTCATATTGAAAATATGTTCAACTTAGCTGGTTTGAAAAACGGTAAAGCTGCTGCGCAAACGGTCATGGCAATTGAAACTAAATTAGCAGGTTTTCATTGGACAAAAGTTGAAACTCGTGACAGCAGTAAAACTTACAATAAATTCGATGTCGCTGACTTAAACACAGTTACTGATGCATTTAACTGGAATGCTTACCTTGCTGCTCAAGGCGTATCAGCCCAAAAAGACATCATTATTAACCAACCTTCATTTGTTAAAGGTTTTGGCGAAATATTTGCAGCAACCTCATTAGCTGATTGGCAAACTTACTTAACTTTCCATACCTTAAGTAACTTTGCTGGTTCTTTAACCGCTGATTTAGATAATGAAAATTTTGACTTTTATTCTCAGCAGTTAAGAGGACAAAAAGAACAACGTCCAATGTGGAAGCGTGGTGTTGGCGTAGTTAACAGCAATTTAGGTGAGGTTATTGGTAAAGTTTATGTGAGCCGTCACTTTAAGCCTGAAGCTAAAACCCGAATGACACAACTTGTTGAAAACTTACGCGGAGCATATGGTGCAAGTATTGATGAACTAGAGTGGATGTCTGATTCAACTAAAAAAGCTGCCCATGTAAAACTAGCAAGCTTTGATCCTAAAATTGGTTACCCAAATAAGTGGGAAGATTACTCCGCACTTGTTATTAAAGGTGATGACTTAGTTGGCAATAAAATGCGTTCTGGTAGTGTTTCTCATCAAAAAGAAGTCGCTAAGTTAGGTGGTCCAATTGATAAGCAAGAATGGGGCATGACGCCGCAAACTGTTAATGCTTATTACAATCCAACTAAGAATGAAATTGTTTTCCCTGCAGCCATATTACAACCACCATTTTTCAACTTAGCCGCTGACGATGCGGTTAACTATGGCGGTATTGGCGCGGTTATCGGTCATGAAATGGGTCACGGATTTGACGACCAAGGGAGTAAGTATGATGGCGACGGTAACATGCGTAACTGGTGGACTGAAGCAGATTTAGCAGCCTTTAAAGTTCGCACCGATGACTTGGTAAAACAATACGATGGCTATTCAGTATTTGAAGACTTAAATGTAAACGGTTCTTTAACACTGGGCGAGAATATTGGTGATTTATCAGGGGTAACTATCGCGTATAAAGCTTATATTGCTTCATTAAATGGTAAAGAAGCACCGGTAATTGACGGACTAACTGGCGATCAACGTTTCTTCATGGGCTTTGCTCAAGTATGGCGTGGAAAAAAGGTTGAGAAATCATTACGTAATCAAGTAGCAACTGACCCTCATTCACCTGGTGAGTTCCGTGCATTAGGCTCTTTATCTAACATGCCTGAATTCTACAAAGCGTTTAACGTTAAAGAAGGTGATGCTATGTATATCGCCCCTGAGAAACGTGTAAAAATTTGGTAAGCCAATGGCTTAATTAAATAACGTTATTATTAGAAAAACACTAAAAAGCCAACAACTATTGTTGGCTTTTTTATTACTGAAAATACCCGGCCTTAGATTCTATTTATCAAAAACATAAAATCAATGATGTTTAATACCGCTAGATATTGTAAATAATTATAAATCTCGTAAACTAACGCAACGTAAATGTGTTTAGGGAATAAGGTGAGAAACCTTGACTGTTCCCGCAACTGTAAATTGTAGTGACTTAAGAGTTGCCAATGAGTCAGCATACCTATCCACAATAAAATCACCACCATTAACATCAATAAAATCGTGCGGGAATACACGGTAAATTGCTATTTTTTAAGGGCCCCCCTTAACGTTAGCCTTGCCTTTTCTCCTCTTTAAAAAAACTATAATTACCCATAGGAATACTCATGGTTGACGAAACACAAAAAAGTGAAAAACACCAAGCACGCATGCAAAAAGTAAAAGACAAAGTTGATGCAAGAGTTGATGCTGCCACTGATGAACGCGGTATATTAATTGTAATTACAGGTAACGGTAAGGGTAAGTCAACATCAGGATTTGGCACGCTAACTCGCGCAGTAGGACACGGTCTAAACGCAGCAGCCATTCAGTTTATAAAAGGCACTTGGGCTTGTGGCGAAAGAAATGTCCTAGAAAAGCTCGGCGTACCTTTTCACGTGATGGCAACAGGGTTTACTTGGAATACACAAGATAAATCAACCGATATTGCCGCTGCTCAACTTGTTTGGAAAGAAGCAAAGAAACTATTAGCTGACGAAACCGTTGATGTTGTGCTACTTGATGAACTGACTTACATGCTGTCGTTTAAATACCTTGATCTTGATGAAGTACTAGACGCCATCGCTAATCGCCCGCCGATGCAACATGTAATAGCCACAGGCCGTGGCGCACACCGTTCACTCTTAGAATTAGCTGATACAGTAAGTGAAGTGCAATCGATTAAACATGCTTTTGATAATAATATAAAAGCACAAAAAGGTATTGATTGGTAATAACTCAGCCATATTGATACCAACTACGTTATGTTGATACCAACTACGTCATGCTGATAACAACTACGTCATGTTGATAACA
>NZ_JACGWC010000014.1:0-105184 GCF_014077545.1 Colwellia sp. BRX10-1 | reverse complement strand
AGTCTTGACAGTATATTTGCGGTTTTGTTATCGATAGCGCCTCGTTTGTCTGCTCTTATTACGCGACCTGTTTCATCTACAAGGGTTAAATAGTCCTTCAAGCTAAAGCGGATACCTGAGGTTTTCTCTTGCTGTTCATGGCCCGTAAAAGGTAATAACGTTGAGGGTTGCTCTCTGATAATGGCTGCTTTGATACGCAGTTGAATACTGGTAAAACTCGATTGCTCAGGTGTTGGGGCAATGCCCGCACGCACTGGATTTAAATCTACATAAGCCATACAAGCAAGTAATGCCCCTTCATCGAGCAGGGCTTGAGATTTAAAGCGTCCTTCCCAAAAGTGCCCAGTACATTCATCTTCTTTATTGGCTTGTCGAGCAATAGGCTCGTTTAATGCCCGCATATACCAACTGATATCGATTAAGCGCTGTTTATAGACCTGTGCTGTTTCTTCAACCATTTCCATTTCGAATGTCGTTAATGATTGCTCTTGTTGATATTGACGGGTCAACAGGGTGCCTTTAAACAACTTATGCCAACGGAACAGTACCTCGAGCGTCGTCCAGTTGTTAGCTTTTTCACTATCAACATGAAGGACTAAATGTAAGTGATTATTCATGACAGCGTGAGCACAAATATCAATAGCAAAGACTTGAGATAATGTAAAAATACGCTGTTCAATCCAATGACGCCTGTGCTCGTAACTGACACCGGTTTCTTTATCAACACCACATAAAAAGGCTTTTCGAACGGTTTGACTGCAAATATGATAATACGGTGTATCAGATAAACTAATTTGTTGTGAACGAGGCTTGGGCATAATAATTACCACACTTATAAGAGGGTAAACTAAGTGTAGTTTATTGTTGGAAAATTGAACGGTTTATTATGGGTGGCTTAATGGGGGATATTGAAAAAACAAACAGGTTATTATGGGTGGCTTAATTGGGGATATTTCTGTGTGACTAAATAATACCTTATAAAGCTATGTAAATATTTTTCGCAGTTTAGTTTTAATTGAGCGCCAATGTGTTAAAGGTAAATCTGGAGCTTTGGACAAGAGGTGTTGGTAGTCATCATCGCTAAGTTGAACCTCACCGCCATGAGCAAGCAAAATGGATTTAGGTTGAAGATTATGTAATTTAGTCAGTGAGCTTTTATAGCGATTGGGATAAAAAACGGGAAAAGGCGGAATAAATCGTCCTTTTACTTCCACCATTAGATCAGCTACATAAATAAGTTGACTTGGTTGGTGTAGCAAAGAGATATCTCTGTCGGTATGCCCTTGAGTATAAATGACTTGCCATTCAGCAAAGCCGGGTAAAACCTCGCCATCATTTATTTTTATGTCGGGCTTTAATTTGGAGGAGTACCAAAGGTTTTTTGCTGGTTTATTTTTACGTTTCGCAACCCAGCGAGTTAATGCCATATCGGTCAAGTGCATTAATAATCCGTCTACACCTGTGTACCAATGCCCAGAAACATTAGCAATGGCAATTTTACAACCAGTTTTTTTTCTCAATACATGAGCTGCTCCAGCATGATCTGGATGCATATGTGTGACGACTATGAGTTTAAGGTCCGAAAATGGACGTTGTAATTCTTCTGTTATAAAAGTCTGAATGGTTTCGACATCTGCACGGCAGCAACCATCGAGTAACAATAATTTTTCAGAATATTCTACTAAGTAAATAGATTGAATATAGCCTTCAATTTGGTGCAATTTCATTTTATAAAGATCATTAGTTTTTTGTTGTTTACTTATAACAAGCTTGATCCATAAATTCAAACACTCGTTTTAATCTTTATTTAATGCTGCGGCACAAATACAGTTATCCCAATGTAACATAGTGACGCCGGCAATGGTGGCATTTTGCCAGTCAGGTTATTCGATTAATTGGTAATATTTATAGTCAAACAATGCGTCTTTTTATCTGTGGGGAACGTCCGCTGCCGTATCAGATAAGACAGTTTTGGTACTGACTTAGGGTGTTAGGAAAGCTCTTTTGTGGCAACTGCTGCCCTTAGAGTTATATTTTAGAAGTTAGCTATTTCAGCGTTTGATTAAATTTTTTGAAAGGTATATTCGGTGCTTAAACGTAATAATTTCAGTTTCCAACGTTATTCAACTTCTACAATTAGTTAAGGAAAATGGTGATTGCTATCGTTAATGGTGTCAGTAATGCACAACTAACATTGTAAGCAAGGTATATAGGGTGTTGGCCAATATTTTCTTTAAATTTTATTGCTCCATATAAAGCGACAAAGGCCAATGCCAGTGGAATAAACGCCATTGCACTTAGTGTTGGTAATAGCTTTTGGCTAATAAAAAAGCCAAGTAATAACGTAGAGCACACCGAAAAGATGAAAAAAATGCTATTGCTTGCTTTTATGCCAAAGGCAATAGGAAAATGATTTCGACCAATACTTTTATCAGCATCAATATCAGGATATTGGTTTAAAAGTAATAAGTTGTTAATAAGAAAAAAAGGGATCAAACCTATTAGCCAAGGTGTTGTTGAAAAATGGCCAGATAAAATAACTTGGGTACCTGCCACCATCAGTAAACCAAAACAAAGACCAGGGGCAACTAAACAGATAATGGGCCATTTATTAATCCACTTTGTGTAACTAATAATAATGGCTAATCCAAGTAATCCCATTGGCACTAAGGCAATTACTGCTACGCCATAAAGGGTGACGAAATAAACACCAATCAGAAAGGTTAAAAGGGTTGTGACAATCGCGGCTCTTTTTACCCCAGGAAGTAACTCTGGATGCTGAGATAATAAACCGCTACCACCGCTAAAGGGGGTTCTAATTGTTTTCAGATCTAATCCGCTGACGTAGTCTTGATATTCATTAATGGTATTAACCGCAATGTGCGCAGAGATCGCCCCTAAAAAGGCAATGGCTAATACGGCATAATCAACCGCACTTTGTTCCATATAACTAATACTAGCACCCAGAAAAACACAAATAGGGGCTAATATTAAGAAAGGTAGGCGAAATGAAGGAATAATAGCGGTTAGTGTCATGTTTATTTATTATCCTTTATCTAGATAGTAAAATATTAGCGAAAAGTCTTTTATGTTCAAAGTTATTGGCGTTGAAGGCGTTATCAAGCCTTCAACGTGTTACTAAACCAAATTAACGTAACTAATAAGACTTAATAACGACAGGCATTAATTTTTAGATGGTTGGTAATAAGCACTCTTCGTAGTCATCGTTTATCCGTTAGGTATAACAAGTGAGTCATCTTGCGAATACAAATGTAAATAACAGCCTTTGCCCGCTAGAGTTAACCGGTAGGTAATTTCAGCTCTTTCTAAAAATCCTTGTTCAACAAGCCCGTTATCAATTAAAAAATCGAACATTGTATTCGACAGTTCACCCATTTTTGCTTTTGCACTTATTTCCATTTTAGTCGCAACACCTTTAATAGAGTTAATGGCGTAAAGTGCACGAATAATTGCCGCTTCTTTATCACCTATGCTTGGCATGGGTCCTTGGTAAGGGGGAAATTGTTTGGTGGGATATTTTCCATAAACACTTTTATAAGAGGCTTGCATCGCTTGAATATCATCGTCTTTATTATTGGTCAGTTTAAAGATGTGAAAAACACCTGTTTCTTTACTGAGGTAATCGACTTTGGCTAAAAAAATAGGTAATCCACATCCTTGAGCAACATGGTAAAAGCCTGTTTTCCATTTTGCTACTCCAGCTCTTGTACCTTCTGGAGTAAATAAGAAAAATACTCGTTTACCTTTTTGTGTTTCAATAAATTGCTTGATTTGTTCAACTTGCCCTAAGCCTGTAGATGAACGATCAATAGGCATAGCGCCAAGGTACATCAACCAACGACCTAAAAGAGGTATGCGGCACATGCTGTCTTTAATAGAAAAATATATTTTCACATCTTGCAATATCGCAGCGCCAAGCGCATAAACAAAATCCCAATTCGATGTGTGCGGTGCTGCAATAGTAATACCAGCACCTTCGGGAGTGGCTGTGCATAATTTCCAGCCCGAAATTTTAAACCAAAAACTAAAAACGAATTTTAAAATGTATTTACTAAAAATACCGTCAAAGATTGTTTTTTCACGGATACGAAGATTTTTTCTGGCCATAGTCATATAGTATTTAATGAGTAGTTAATATTTAATAATAGCATATTATACAGTTTATTTGACGCGATAGATCAATATATGAGGCGGTAGTTTTATTCATCAAAATACCGCTAAAATACTGTTTTAGGTTGCAGTAAAAAATATTATTTCCTTGTGTTCACCATCTGTTCAAAAGAAAACTTATCGTAAATAAATTGTTATTAAGTCGACGTGTTTTTTACGATGAGTATAACGAGCAGATAGTGCGACAAGTTATAAGGGCTAAACCGCACAAAAAATAAAATAGATAAACCGATAAACATCCAAGTTGATAATTTCAATTTTTACTTCTTCTAAAGTCATCTCATCGCATTCATTGGCTAAGATTGGAGTAGCCACACTTGCTTCAACAGTAGCCACATTTATTAGATCATATTTAAATTTTGACTCAAGGCTCACTACATTTAAAGTTTATTGTTGATATACACTGAGAGGGTTGCTCTAGGCGGGACTTCTGTTTATGGGGAGAAGTAGGGCTAGCAAGACTTTACTTTATGATTAAGTAAATAAAATCATTACTAGCCGCTAACGATAGCGCACTATTGCTCTTTGATAAAAACACTGGTGGTTAGTGCTGGAACAAAAAAGCTGTTTTCATTGCTGGTACTCTCTTTAACAACACTATCAACGCCCTGTTGTTGAATAGGATGCAATTGATATTGTGCTGCCTCTTTAAAAGGGATTGTTTTAGCGGTAGTGCTGGTATTAAAAATAACAACGAGCGCTGATATGTCAGCATCTACTTGCTGATATTTTTCGGCATCATCGATGCTCATCACAATTAAGCCAATTTGTTGTTCTTTACCGGTATTGTGAAATTTCACACGCTTTATTATTTGCTCACTGTTGGTAAGACGAAAAAGGGGGGTACTCATGCGCAGACTAATGAACTCTTTAAACACTTCTGCACTAAACTCTATGTCAGTTGGGCCAACAATATCTCGCCCTTCATTTTTTGCCAGTACTTTTTTAATCAGTGGCCAGTTTGCTTGGTCCTTATCTGCTGGCGGTAAACCGACATTATAATTATTGTTTTGCTTGGTAAAATCGACTTTATTAAACCAATCACCATAGTCGTAACTGTCGCGTAAAAATGACTTTGAACGTAAAAACTCTGATCCCATATGTAAGAATGGAATGCCCTGTGCGAAAATAGCAAAGGACAGTGATTGTAAGTGAATACGTACGCGATCTTTTGTTGAGGTATTAAAAGGTAAGCGGTATTGATTATTGTCCCATAATGTTTGGTTATCGTGCTTAGATACATAGTTAATGGTATCGGCAGGGTCTAATGCATAACCGGTTGGTTGGTCACCATAAGGAATTTCTTTACCGGTAACGTGTTTATCTTGAGCATTTTTAAGAGGGAAGTTAGCTAAATTAGCGGCTAAACCAATACGTAATTGATCTGCGGCGAGTAGATAAGCTTTTCTTGATGCGACTCGATCCACTAATTCATTAGGCATAGTGCTTAAACCACTGCCGATACCTTGGCTTTTACGAATATCATCGCCACTGGCGCTAAAGGCTCCACCGCGAACTGCATCGCGTAAACGGTCGGTAAAGGTACCGATTTCTGTGCCAGCCAATGCTAATTGGCTAGCTTGCGTAAAACGCTGATTATTCGCCACCTCACCAAAATTCCAACCTTCGCCATAAAAGTAGGTATCTTTATCAACCGCTTGTACTGCTTTTTTGGCTTTAAGCATCGCCGATTTGGGTTGGTGTGCCATAAGGTCGAAGCGAAAGCCGTCAATTTTGTAGTCTCTTGCCCAAACAACTAATGAGTCTGTCATTAACTTTTCCATCATGACATTTTCTGTGGCAGTGTTATCACAACAGGTTGATTGTGCGATTTTTCCGCTGATAGGGTCAAGACGATGATAATAATTAGGGACAATTTTATCAAGCACAGCAGTTGGCGCTAGCCCTGCTTGATGAGTATGGTTATAAACGACATCCATGATGACGCGAAAGCCTAGATTATGAATACTTTGCACCATTTGACGAAATTCAATAATACGTGCTGAGCCTTCAGGGTTTTGTGCGTAACTGCCCTCTGGAACAGTATAATGGAAAGGATCGTAGCCCCAATTGTAATTATCAATTTCTCTAAGAGAACTGACTATCGCTTGGCGCTCTTGTGTTGCAGAGGGAAGTGTTTTTAAATATTCTTCTATCGTCATTTCTTGGTCTTCGAGCCGACAAAGCTTATGTTCGGGCACGAGTTGGCAAAGTTTGCTAATAGGATTATTTAGATCAATAACTTGTGTGTCATTTTCGTTAGCGGTACCAATATCAAAGGTGGGCAGTAGATGAATATTGTTAATACCTGCTTTTTGTAGATCCTTAAAGTGTTTAATGCCAGCGCTATTTTTTTCGCTGAAAGCGGCGTACTTTCCACGAACAGCAGGTGATGATAGTTGCGGATCGTGGGCACTAAAATCACGAATGTGGGTTTCATAAAAAATATTATCTTCAGGGTTCTTAATTATAACATCTTGCTGTAATTCCCAGCCATTAGGTTTGTTTTTTGAGTCGTCTAAATTGATAACATGTGAATATTCACTGTTTGTTGAAAGGCTTAAGGAATAGGGATCTGTAGTGGTTAATATTTCAATTTTATCGCTAGCCGGGTGATATATTGTCAGCTGATACTGGTAGTAGACTTCTTGTTGAGTATTAATAACTGCACCAGACCAAATACCGGTATTGCTATCTTCTTTAAGTGGCACAACATGCGTCGCTTGCTTGTCTTTATTAAACGCTAATAAGGTTACCTGTTTTGCGGTCGGTGCCCACAGTGCAAACTCAATAGAATCTTTACTGAGAGTGGCCCCTAAATTATTTAGCTCATTAGCGTCGTTACTTTGTGAGGTAAACAAAACATCCAATAATTGAGCTGTTTGTACCTGTGCTGTGTGTTTTGAATTTGTGCCCTTGCTTGCAGAACTGACATATATTTTATTTTTCAGTGCTTTTTTAATCTTATTAGTAGCCAGCTTTACCTCAAATACATTAAATGAACGTAAATGTTTGGGGATAAGCAGACGATTTATTTCTCCTGTGAAGGGCGTAAGTGTGGCTTTTTCAATATGTCCGCCATCATCAAAAGTTAACGTATGTTGTTGATGTAAATTATCTTCAGGTAATAAAAGCAGTTCTGGGGTCAGCCAATGTGCAGAAAAGTCTTGGCTTACTAAAGGAGAAACTGCTGCTGACTTTACGCTCGTTTCTGTAAGCTGGGTTCTTGTTGGTATACTTTGATCATGCTGACATGAGCTTAGACATGTCGTTGTGATAATGATTAGGCTTAATTGTCGAAAACGAGCTAAAGAAATACGCATAAGGATAAATAACAAAGTAAATTAATGATGTTAATAAGTTACGCATTTATCAGCAATATAAACAGTTTATTCTAATTTTTACATACGTATTCAGCCAATCTGCTGACAAGTTATTTCCCCATAAAAAAGCGCCAAGAATATTCATCCTCAGCGCTTTCTATAGTGTTAGCCCAGCTTAAGTACTTAAGCTGTTCGATTAACTTACCTGATGACTATGGCTGACATTCTTGTATCGCTAAACGGCCAACATTATAGCCTTTACTTGGGTTTGCGCTGTAGAGTGTTAGTAAAAAGCTGTATGAGCCTGCCGCCAGTGTCGTATTGTTATTGGCGTCGCCAGCGTTATTATAAGCAACAGGGTAATTGATACCTAAGGCTAAATTCTCCCCTTCAATATCGTTACTATCGTTTTCTTGTACCCACAATTGTGTGGTCCAACTGCCGTCATCTGAAGCCAGTTTAAATTGCATTGCCCCGTCAAATTCAGCTACGGCTTGATACTGGTTATTGCCTTTGTAATGTAATCGAAACTCTTCAGTGGCATTCCACGCTGAATGATCGCCACGAACAAAGAGTTGGCCACTACCATTAATATCAAAAGGAATGTCGTCGCTTGAATCAACTAAAGCAGCACAATCTACTGTGGTGTTTTTGGTCACAATCGTTAAGCTTGGCGTCGATGTGCTGGCATTTAAGCTAAAGTTATAATTACCAGCAGTCGTGGTGGTTATTTCTATATTACCACTGTTATCGGCCGATGCTGTTATTGAGTTATCAGTGAAGGTGACATCACTAAAGGCGAGGTTTACAGCCGCCCAATCATCAGAACCCACTTTAAAAATATGCGTGCCAACCGCCAAGGTGAAATCAATCACATAGTCGCCGTTCCCTTGATAAGTAAACATATCGATTGCTGTTAAACCGTCGTCACCCCAATTATTCATTGACCCACGTAGGTAAATACTTGTCTCGCCATAAGGTGCGGGGTCAGGCGCATTTAAGGTCGCATCAGCTGCTAAACCAACGCCTTGTGCCATTGCTTGTGGTTTTACAAAGACTGCAGTAGTTAACGCAGGTACAGTGAAGGTGCCTTTTCCTGAAGCCTCAACAAATGATGCTGTTTGAACATTAGTATCGGCAGAGCTTTGTTGTACGCTGTGCAACTCAAAGCCGGTCGCAGTTAAAATACTTTGTGATTGCGCGGATGCAGTGCCGTTTATCACCACAACAAGTGCATCAATATTCTCATCAAGGTCAGTTAGACCGTTACCATCATCAATACTCATCACAATTAAGCCCTGAGTCTGTTCGCTACCGGTATTATGAAAACCTAAACGTGCACTAATATCAGCTTGCGTGGTTAACCTAAACAAAGGGCTTGAGGCGCGAATACTCAAAAACTCTTTAAATATATTTGATGAGAATTCAATATCACTGGCTTGTGGCGCTGTTTCGCTATTATTGATCAGTGCTGTCATCAACGACCATTTACTTTCATTGTCTTGCGCAAGTGGCAAGCCGACATTCCAGTTATTGGTACTCATAGTGAAATCAACTCTATTGAACCAGTCACCGGCATCATAAGTGTTTCGGTCCATTGATTTTGAGCGCAGTAAATCACCACCCAGTTGGAAAAACGGAATACCTTGACTGATTAACGGCAAAGTCCCAGCAATATTTTGTATGCGCACGCGATCATTAAGACTAACTTCGGTTTCAATGCCATATTGCAGTTGATCCCATAAGGTTTCATTATCATGTTTTGAGACATAGTTAATGATGTCGGCAGGGTCTTTTCCGTAAGAAGGTTTACTAAATGTACTACCCGCTTTGATGTTGTCATTCTTATCTTGTAGTTGATAATCTTTTTGGGTACCAGCAAGTCCTAAGCGAATAATGTCTTGGTCATTTAAACTACCAGTACTTTTAAATAAAGAGGCACTGCGAATAATGTCGCGAGGTCGATCGTTAAACGTACCGATTTGCGAACCCGTCATATTATTTTGATCCGCTTGTTGATAGCCTTTATCATCACGCGTCCAACCTTCACCGTAGAAATAGTTGTCGGTGTCTATTGCTTGTACAGCGGTGCGAGCACTTAAAATCGATGCTTTTGAATTATTACTCATGATGTCAAAACGAAAGCCATCAAACTTATAGGCTTGTGACCAAGTAAGTAATGAGTCTTGCATGAGTTTATGCATCATTTCATGTTCAGGCGCGGTATCTTGGCAACAAGTTGCTGTTTCAACATTACCTGAGGTTAAATCACGGCGGTGATAGTAACCGGGTACTACTTTATCAAGCACTGAGTTTTCCCATAAACCCGAAGAGTTAGTGTGGTTGTAAACAACATCTAAAACAACACGTAAGCCCATTTCGTGCAAAGCTTGGTTCATCGCACGCATTTCAGTTATGCGAGCGACACCGTCAGGATTTGATGAATAACTACCATCGGGCGTTGTGAAGTGTTCAGGATCATAACCCCAATTAAAGCTGTCTAAGCCTCGCAATGATTCGGCAAGCGCTTGTGCAGCTGTGCTGGTCGGGTCGTAACTGGCGAATACCTCGGCTAATGTATCACTAGCATTTTCAACACCACAAACAGGCGCGTCACTTTTCTTAGCACATAATTCGCTGACGGTATTATCAAGGTTAATACGATTAACGGCATCTTCATTTATGCTGGCAATATCGTTGGCGGGTAATAGTTGAAAGTGTGTTAAGCCTGCGTCAGCAAGAGATTTTAAATGTGTTACGGGTACAGAGGTTTCTTCGGTAAAGGCAAGGTAGTTACCTCGGTTTTCTACACGGGTGCTGGCGTCTAAAATACTAAAGTCACGTATGTGGCCTTCATATATAACACTGTCTTCAGGGTTAACAACTTCAGGAACGGTGTGACTGTCCCATCCGATGGGTTTTAAATCACTATCAGCTAAATTAACAAACTGAGAAAAATCGCCATTGGTTGATAAAGAAACCGAGTAAGGGTCTGTGGCTTCAATTGTTTCAATACGCTGATTTTGTTGATGATAAACAGTTAACTCATAGCGATAAAATAAGCGGTCTACTGTGTTTGGCGCGGTAAATGACCAAATACCTGTTGCTGCGTCAAGGGACATCGCATGGCTTGACTGTAAAGCTTTACTTGCGTTGTACACCTTAAGGGTAACTTGCTGTGCTGTCGGTGCCCAAAGTTTAGCGCTTATCTCGCTAGCACTGTAAATAATACCTAAATCTGCTTCGTTAGCATCGTTATTTGCTGAGGTATATAAAGCGTCTAAGATACGGGGTGTTTGTAGGTAAGTTGCGGCGATAAGTGAATCGTCACTCGCATATGAAATTGCCAATAATTTACCGCTAAGCATTGATTTGGCTTTACTTACCGATGCTGATGTTGCGGTAAATGCTGCTAAATCTTTATAGCGAGGCATATTAAGTGAAATCGCAGGGTGTTCGCCACCAGCTGCGGGTAGGTACTCAAGGTAGTTATCTCCAGAAATACCGTTTTCACCATCAAAAGCTAAGTCGTCAGTGGCTGAACTATAAATGCGTACTTTAGCTACGTTGGTACCGGCGTTCCAAAAAACGGTATTTTCATTGGCCCAGTGCGCAGCAACATCGTTAATTAATATGCCTGTTGGAAGTAAGGTCGCCTGGGTATATACATCACTGATACCTGATAGTGTCCAAGTCATGCGATCGCCGCTTAAATCAGCTTGATGGTCGATGCCACCTAAGTCTTTATCATCACCTTTATGAACAATAAAGTTAGCACAATCGCCATAACCTGCTTTTAAATCGATAAGCCAGTAAGCGCCGTAATTTGGATCTAGCCCTGTTTGTGCTTGCCCCGTTGCCCAGTCAGTATCGGCGTTGGCATAAGCGTCACAAGTCTCGTTGTTCCATAAATGTATGATCCAATCGCTGTAAGTTGCGTCCGCACGGTTATAGAAAATGACTAATTCGTTATCACCTGCAGTAACTATTGGCGCTGGTAATCCCGCTGTAGCAATATCAAAGGTCAGGCTAGCAGTAGCACTAGCATTACTCGGGTCGGTAACAGTCAAGCTTGCCTGATAGTTTCCTGCGCCTGATGAGGTCACGGTTGTTGAAGTATTGTTTGCACAATCAGCGATGGTCACTGTTGTTAAGCCATTGCCTGGAGATAATTGACAAGATAATGCATCGCCGTCACTATCGGTAACAGACCATGAATAAACGATTTCCTTAGGTGATGACTCAATAATTTCATGGCTGAAATTCGTCATAGTTGGCGCATTGTTCACCTTGTCAGGTATATTAACTTTATCACCACCATCACTGCCTCCACCGCCACAAGCACTTAATGCGGTGGTAACCGTTGCTATAAGGGCAACCTTTTTAAATTGAATTATTGTCATCTTATCACTCTTAGGTTTATGCAATATTTATCTGTTGCACATTTGAGCTACGCTAGATAAATATTATTTTTAATTATTCCTTCATACTAAAGAGTAGACTGGTTAATGAATAGCCATTACATACGTATTCAAGACAGATTAATGACCTTTTATTTACTGTTTAGCCACGTTTTGTTGACGATTGATAAGGGAATTATAGGCATAAAAAAACCGTGATAAATCACGGTTTTTACAATGAGATGCATTTACTACATCAATAGTAAATTTATTTGATTAGTTGGTTTTCTCAGTAATCGTTAACATAGGTCTTGATGGGTTAATTGCGTTCAATGTAAAGACATAAGTCGCTTCTTTAGTTACATCAAAAGTAATATCAGCACCGGGTAATGTTAAGGTTTTTGCTTCACCTGCGGTTAAGATATTATCATCAACAACACCGCCAACCGTAGAGTCTTCTTCCCAATCAGCAGAGGCAATTTTAAAATTATAGCTACGAACGGGTAATAACGTTTCTATTGTATAAATACCTGCAGCATAAGTTAGTATATAAGCCTCTTCGGTAGCCCATCCATTCATGTCGCCTTTAAGGTACATAGTACGTTCTTGGTAAGGGGCAGGCGCTTCGGTTACTGTTAATTTAGGCGCGGTGAAATCAGTCGCATCTAAAGTGAAGGTTAATATTTTATTTTCAGTCACTTCAATGGCAATATTATCTTCACCCGGTAAGGTTAATAATTTTTCTTCACCGATAACAACATCACCTTCGCCAGCAAAAGCACCCATAGTAGAATCGTTTTCCCAGCCATCTGACGCTATTTTAAAGCCATACTTTTTAGTGTTATCAATCAATGCATTTACCACGTAAGTGGTGTCGGTAAGTGCAAAGTCAAAGTTAGGTGTTGTTGACCAATCGTTCATGTCACCTTTTAAATACAAAGTGCGACCTGAATAAGGTACTGCATTCTCAATCGTTAATATTGGGGCACCTTTATTGGTGGCATCAAGTATAAATCGATAAGTACCCGCTGCAGCGGCAGTGAAATTAATGTTTTGAGCAACATCTTCACCAAAAACTAATGTGGTGGCGGTATCAAGTGGCACAACGGCACCTTCGGTAGCAATACCGAAATTAGTCGCATCAGTCCAATTAGCATCAGCCACTTTAAAGGCATAATCTTGCATTTCTAATGGATGTAAAGAGGTGTAGATATTTTCACCCTTATATACCATAGGAAGGGCATTAGCCCATTCGTTCATGTCGCCTTTAACATAAAGTACTTTGTCATAAGCAACTTCAATAACGGTTAACGTTGGTGCTTCAGTATCTGAAATATCTAAAATGAACTGGTAGTTACCGTTGTTAGGAATGGTAAGGCTAATGTTTTTACCTAGCTCTTCACTGGCAATCAATGTTTTACTTTCGCCAAGAACGACTGTTTCATCACCTTCACTTGCGCCAAAGGCATTGATAACATTCCAATCTGCATCAGCAACTTTGAAATTATAAGCTGTCGCTGAGCCCGTAACGGCTAGTGCCATCGTGTAGACACCTTCAGAGTAAACAAATTTATTGCTGTCGTCTGTGGTTTCCCAGTCAATGAGGCCGCGTAAATAAAGTTCAGCTGCGCCATCAACAATAGTTGGCACTGCATCTGGGTCGGTTACACACTCGTCACCCGCTTCATTAGCTATAAGTGGCGCTTCACACTCTAAAGGTGCCGGTGTTGAGCCACCAGGAACAACTAAAGAGGCAAACGTTCTTGGGAACGGAAAGATAGTGGTTTCTTTTTCTAGTAAGAATAATTCACCGGTATTAACTGTGCTTATATCAACAAGAATATCATCTTCACCTGAAAATTTAACTGAACCAATAGCATCGTAAACAATAAAGTTAATACAATTAGGTGGATCGATAGTATTCATTACCCAATAGGCGCCAAAATTATCATCAATACCTGTCCATGCTAATGAAGAGCCCCAAGGTGTGGTTCCTTCAGGACGATCAAAATCTGCATAGGAGTTACAGTCAGCGTTATTCCAAGCGTGTAAACCGGCAAGGTTATAATCTATCGCGCTGCCATCAGTTGGTGTTTCAAATTGAAAGTAAATAACTAATTCGTTTGCCGCTGGTGTGTAAGCTGGTACGGGCATAGTGATACCGTTAGAGCCATCAATCCATGCCTCTTTGCTCATTTCACAAAGTTGAGTGTCAGGGTTGGCAACTTCAGGGTAATTACAGGGGGTAATTACTAATTCACATGCATTACCTGTTTCGTTAATTGTTTCTGGTGACTTACACCAAAGAGGGGATTCAGTAACAGCATTACTTTCATCACTTCCTCCACAGCCTGCTAATACACTAACCAATACGGCTAACGTAGCAAACGATAATTGTTTCATATAACCAGTCATAAATGACATCTCCACTTAAATGTTGATAAGGTGCTAAGCCGTTATTTATATAGCAAACTTAGTACGTTGTTTTTATTTTAATAATTGTTATTGCTTTATATTGTTACTGTCACGTAATCAAAAAACGGTCTTAATCATCCATTAAAAAGTAGCTTCAGGTTATGTTGAATCTAATTTCATCATCCTTTCACTGGGGAACGATGTTATGCCGCGTTGACTATAAAACCTAATGCTGATGTTATGAATACGTATTCAAAGACCTACAGTAATCTGCTTTTATTCTTACTTTAATTTTTTAAGGTTATGTAATAAAAGGAAATAACGAGTTTACTTGCTTTCTAGAACCATCTTATTACTAAAGTTCGCTGATGGGTAATCGGTTGTAACTGTGCAAAAAATGATTACTATGAAGTTGTCACCGTAAATCTTGAAACATAAATAGATAGGGAATATCTCATAAAAATAATTGACTCCAACTCGCTGTGCGTTATCAACCATAGTGCAAGTGTAAGTAGGGGCTTCTCGATAATACATATTATTAGGAATATGAAACAATGAACAAATTCAAGCCAAATATATTAACACTCAGCTTAATAGCTGCGGGTTTATCATTTGCTAGTGTTCCCAGTTTTGCTCAAGATGCTCAAGAAGAAGTAAAAGCGCAAACTGTTAACGTTAACAAACCAAAAACATTAGAAGAAAAAGAAAATGCAGTAGAAGTTATTGAAGTTAGAGGTTTTAGAGGCAGTATTATTAAGTCTTTAAACACTAAACGTTTTTCAGACACTGTCGTTGATGCGATATCAGCTGACGACATTGGTGGTTTACCCGATGTATCTATAGCCGATTCTTTAACACGCTTGCCAGGTGTTACCTCTGTACGAATCGATGGCCAATCAAGCGAGCTGAATATCCGTGGTTTATCAGGTGGCTTTGTATTTTCAACATTAAATGGTCGCGAACAAGTTTCAACAGCAGGTGGACGCTCAGTTCAGTTTGATCAATTTCCTTCAGAATTAATTAAGCAAGCGCAAGTGTATAAATCACAAAAAGCGTCGCTTATAGAAGGCGGTATTGCCGGTACTATTGAACTAGAAACCGCTAATGCGCTAGATAATGAAAAAGAAACTAGCTTTCGTTTTTCAGCTCACGGAAATTGGAATGATGCCGCTGCTGGCAATGAAGATTCTGCTGACTTTGGTCGCCGCTTAACCGCTTCTTATCAAGCCAAATTCTTAGATGACACGCTTGGTCTTTCATTGGGTTACGCCGGTATGTTTCAGCCTACTGTGTCGAGCCGTTTCGTAAACTATCAATTTGACGACCGAGATTTATCAGAAACATATGATGGCGGTCCAGAAAGTCTATTAGTTTCATCTGGCTTTGAAGTTAATGAACGTGGTGGTGAAGATAGTCGTGATGCTTTTGTTTTGGCGTTAAATTGGGAACCTCGTGATGATTTACGTTTCCAATTTGATGGTTTTCATTCAAAGTTTGACTCAGAAAAATGGGATCGTGGTTTACGTATATCAGGCATAAATAACATTGCCAGCCCAGGACAGTCTTTACTCTTAACCGATCCGCTTATTGCTAACGGCGCACTTATCGGTGGTACCATCTCTCGTAATCCTAATGGTGATGCCATTGCGCCACCTTATAAAGGGTCTGATCGTAGCTTAAATATTCAAACACAAGCCGATGATAATACGACGAACAGTGAATTAAGCTCATTTGGTTTAAAGGGTGAATGGGAAATTAATGATGATTTATTAATGACCGTTGATTTTGCCCATTCTCAAGGTAAAGAGACCAGCAAAGATCAAGTTATGCGTATGGCTTATTTTAAAGACTCTAGCGCAGCAACTCCTATTATTGATAACGACATCATCTTTAGCTATAAACTTAATGGCTTAGAAAACCCTGATTTAGCCTTTAACCAAGACTTTACCGATACCGACCACATGATGGTTACCAGTGCAGAGTCATATCCAAGTATCGAGTCAAATGAATCAAATGCTGTACGAGTTGATTTCGCTTACCAACTTGAAAGTGACATCTTTAGTTCAGTTGAATTTGGTGCCCGTTTATCGGAACGTGAATACGAACTCGGCCGTGGTCGTTTCTTATATGGTACTACCGACGCAAATATGCGTAATGGTCAATACATCACTTATGCAGGTACCGATGAAGAAGGTAACCCGATAGAAACAGAACGTTTTGCTCCATTTCCATTATCCAATGATAACTCGACAGTAACGAGTATTAACGGTGACTTACCGGGTATGCCGAGTTTCTTAGCGGTTAACAACAACGATATTTTAAATGCTTGGATCCCAAATGTTGATCGTACGCCAGTACGTGACTGGAATCATAGCTGGACAATGACTCAAAATAATATTGTTGAAGAAGAAGTTACCGCAGCTTACGTGCAATTAAACCTAAACGCTGAACTGTTTGGTTTACCGTTAAGCGGCAATGTAGGTCTTCGCTATGTTGGCTCTAAACAAAGCAGCACAGGTTTAGTCAATGTGGGAGCGGGTAATGGTGATGTAATTTATGATGATGTTGGCGGTACAAGCGACGAATTCCGCCGTGAAACAGTCAGCGAAAGTTATAATGATTTATTACCATCTTTAAATTTGAATATTCAATTATCTGAAGACGACCAATTACGTTTTGCTTACTCAAAAGTTATGTCACGTCCAGATATGCCATCAATGGCTAACAGCGGTAACTTTAGATTTAATTCAGCGGATGACGGTCGAAACTATATTGATTTAGACAGTTCAACTAGCCCGTCAATACGTCCGTTTTATGCAGATCAAATCGATATTTCTTATGAGCATTATTTCTCTGAAACCGATGGCGCGTTTGTTTTTGCTATTTGGAACAAAGACATTGAAAACATGCCAGGTACAACCACAGATAAGAATTTTGATTATCAGGCTAATGGTATTGCTGTACCAGCAATCCCTGATGACAAGACGCATGCTGAGTACGATAGCGAAACAGGGGAGCCCATTGGCGAACCACTCGTTTGGGAAAATGGCACTTATTCACACGCCGCTAATAACGCAGAGGCAGGTTATATTCGTGGTATTGAAATCGGATATACGCAAACTTTTACCTTTTTACCTGATATGTGGAAAGGCTTAGGCGCTAACATCAATTTTTCTTACACAGAAAGTGAAATCGAACGTCCGTCAAATGTACCGGGTGAAGATGGTCAGCCAGGTCCAATCGAAGGTTTATCACCACGCGTATTTAGTGCAACACTTTTTTATGATTACGAAGATTTGTTCACCGCGCGTGTTAGTGCTCGTCATCGCGCAGAATACTTGAGTCGTCAAATTGCGATTGGTGATTCACAATCAGCGTACTTCCAAGAAGAAACGATTATTTCTGCACAAATGTCGTATAACTTTACTGAGAATCTACAAGGAGTCGTTTCTGTTGATAACTTAACAGACGAACCGAATATTTCTTACTTTGGTGATACTTCACGTACCGGAACAATTCAGTACTTTGGTCGCACAGTTTACTTTGGTATTAATTATTCAATGTAAATGAAAACTTAAAAAGGTGTGGATGAAACCACACCTTTTTTATTTGTCGATAGTCATGGTAATTTTTTAAGCAGTAAAAATTAATGATAAATTCAGCCCACCCAGATAAAACAGCACAAAGCACTTCCCCAAAAAAACTTAACATGGTGATTTTAGGTGGTGGTACTGCAGGTTGGATGACCGCTAATTTAATGGCTAAAAAGTGGCAAAACCACCTCGTTTCAATAACGTTAATTGAATCTCCTTCGCTCGGTGTTATTGGTGTTGGTGAAGGTTCTACACCACAATTAAAAAGCTTCTTTGACAAAATCGGTGTCACCGAACAAGAATGGATGCCGCAATGCAATGCGACCTATAAAAATGGCATATTATTCAATGGCTGGTCAACACGAGTAGGTTTTGAAAGTTATTTTCATCCTTTTACTTCGCTTATCGATGCCCATACGGCTCCTGCCTTTGTCTATAACACTCAGTATCGTCGTAAAGGTTATAACGTCGATTGTCATCCTGATCGTTTCTTTTTGTCTGCACAATTAGCCAAACAAAAAAAATCTGCGGTTGGCGAATATAATTTTCCTTTCGATATTGGCTATGGCTATCACTTTGATGCCATTTTATTGGGGAAGTTTTTAGGCAAAGTTGCGCAGAAAAAAGGTGTTAAGCATATTTTGGCGCAAGTTGATGAGGTAAACGTAAATGATGCTGGCGACATTCAATCGTTAACACTTGATAACAGCGAGGTCATTGCCGGTGATTTTTTTGTTGATTGCTCAGGCTTTAACAGCCTACTTTTACAAAAAACATTAAAAGTACCTTTTATCAGTTTTAAAGATAACTTATTTAATGACAGTGCTGTGACCATTTCTGTAGCAAGAGATGAAAACGCTCAGCAAGGTCTTAACTCACAAACTATTGCTACTGCGATGAAATGTGGTTGGGCGTGGGATATTCCGCTAACTAACCGCACTGGAAACGGCTATGTTTATAGTTCAGAGCACTGTACTGGCGAACAAGCAGAGCTTGAGTTACGAGAAAAACTTTCATTGGTCGATGAAGCCGTTGACGTTCGTCACTTAAAAATGAAAGTAGGGCGAGTCAAACAACATTGGCACAAAAACTGTGTCGCTATTGGCTTGTCGCAAGGCTTTATTGAGCCCCTTGAAGCGACCGCTTTACATTTTGTCCAAGAGAGTATTGAAGGTTTTATTGATGATTTCTCTCTCGGTCAGTACAGCAATATTTATCAAGATAGATTTAATGAAAAAATGAATCATCGTTTTGATGGCATTCGTGATTATATTGTCGCTCATTATCGCTTGAGTTCGCGTGACGACACCGAGTACTGGCGAAAAAATAGCATAAATCCCAATATATCTAACAATTTAAAGAAAATAGTACAGTGCTGGGTCGCGGGTGATGATTTAAACAAAGCCCTAATTCAACCAGGTATGGTGAGTTTTTACCCACCAGTTTCTTGGCATGCTATGCTTGCCGGTTACGGTATTTTTCCTGAGTTATCACAAGACAAACAACTTGCCGAAAAATTTGGCGAGCAGGCTCTTGATGCAGCACATAAATATGACTTAGCGCATATAGACCAGTTTATTCAACGCTGTTCAGTAAATTTTGCTGATCATCAACAGTTTATTAATGACAAGCTCATTAATAAATAAAGTTATTGATAGGTATTCACATGAAAAACACGCGATCATCACTTTACGTTTACCCCTTTCTTTTCTTATTAAGCTTAGCACTTACTGCGCTATCAGGTTGTGGTGGCGGAAGCGCGAGTAACGATAAGCCTGTCGAGAAAACAGGTGTTGAAACACCTGTTTTAATTGGGCCACAAGTTGTTGGTATTGCTGCAAAGGTTACTGAGCGGGCTGCCATTGGCAGCGCTAGTCATCAGTGCCATGCCGTTGAGAATAGTGCGCAATCATTACAGTTTTCGGAAATTTCTCAGCAAGCGGGTATTACCTTTAGCCATTCAATGCCCGATGGTGATGGCGTATTAGGTATGTCTGGTGGTGTGGCGGCAGGTGATTTTGACAATGATGGTTGGGTAGATTTATACGCGATAGGTGGTGAAGGGCAAGCCAATGTTTTATTAAAAAATCAAGGTGATGGTACCTTTACCGACCGAGCTAGCTTTTCAGGTGTTGCTCAAAAAAATAAAGGCAGTGGTCCTGCTTTTGGTGATTTTAATGGTGACGGCTTATTAGATTTATTTGTTGGTGGTGTCGGTGGCGATGCGGCAAATCTTTATGTTAATCAAGGAAATGAACAATACCTAGACATTACTGCGAGTTCAGGTCTGGTACTGCCGGGTAATAATTTTTCAGGCACTTGGGCTGACTACGATAAAGATGGTGACCTTGATTTGTTTGTTACTCATTGGACCGAAGAACGTAGCGGTTACTTTGCCTATTTTTGGCAGAATAATGGCGATTCAACCTTTTCAGATGTCACCTTTGAAGCCGGTATAAAAAATACCAGTAATGCCGATAAAACCTTAACCGCAACATTCTCTGATATTAATAACGATGGTTGGGTCGACCTACTCTTAGTAACAGATTATGCGCAAACCCGTCTTTACAAAAACAATAAAGATGGCACGTTTACCGATATCACTGACCATGAAGTGATAACAGATAATACTGGCATGGGCTCAGCAGTGGCTGACTACGACAATGATGGCGACTTAGACTGGTTTGTTAGCGCAATATCTTATCGAGACGAACCGGCAAAGTTAGGTTGGCTGTCTCCAGGCAATCGCTTTTATCAGAATCAGGGCGATGGCACTTTTCTTGATAAAACAGACGAGCTTGGTGTTCGTCATAGCTCTTGGGCATGGGCGACTTGTTTTAGTGATTTCAATAACGACGGCTTACAAGATTTATTTGTTGTTAATGGTATGTATGGCGAAAATATTGAAAAAATGTTTTTAGACGATCCTTCTCGACTCTTTCTTGCTAATGGCGATGGTACTTTTAAAGAGTCATCCATCGATGTCGGTATTGATGACAAGTCGATGGGGCGAGGCTTAGTATGTTTTGATTATGACAAAGACGGTGATCAAGATATTTATATTGCTAACCATGATGAGCCACCTAAGTTGTTTTGTAATAATGGAGGCAGTAAGACGGGTCAGAATAACTTTATCAATATCAAATTGATTGATGCAACCAGTAACTCTCAGGCCCTAGGGGCAAGGATATATGTCAGTAGTGGTGATATTCGTCAAATGCGGGAATTAAAATCAGGGACAAATTATGTCTCACAAAACCCGGTTGAAGCACACTTTGGTTTAGGTAAGTCGTCAATAATAACCCGTATACGTGTGGTGTGGCCTGATGGCGAAGAGTCAGTGATCACTCAAGTAGCGGTCAATAAATTTGTGACTATCGAGCGTATTTAGCCGCTATTGACTAATTATTTAGTTGCTAGCCAATAATTGTTAGAATCAAAATAAGTATAAAAATAATAAGTAGACCTTATGATTAAGCCGAGCAAAATGAAAATAGTAAAAAACATTATCCTGCCACTCATGTTAAGCCCATTATTATTAACGGCTTGCGGTGGTTCAAGTTCAAGCAGTAAAAATGAAGTGATTGTTGCTGCGCCAATAACAATAACACCCGAGCGAAGTGGACAGTCAGTTGCAAGACAGTGGAATGAAGTTTTACTGCATGCGATACGAAATGACTATGCGCGCCCTACGGTACATGCTCGAAATTTATTCCATATTTCATCAGCAATGTTTGACGCTTGGTCTGTTTATCGCCCGCAAGTGAAACCTTTTTTATGGGGCAATAATGTTGCTGGGTTTAATTGTCTTGCACAAGCCGTTGATTTGCCTATCGATATTATCCCTTTTCAAGAGCAAGCGATAAGTTTTGCCAGTTATAAAATGATCAAACATCGTTTTCGCTTATCACCTGGAGCCAATAATATTATTGCCACAGCGGATGCTTTAATGACGCGCTTAGGCTTTGATGTTGATGATACTTCTGTCGACTATGCTAATGGTTCAGCTGCAGCTCTTGGTAATGCTATCGCCCAATGCTATATCAATTTTGGCTTACAAGATGGCGCTAACGAACAACAGTTTTACAGTAATCGCCATTACCAATCGGTTAACCCTGCGTTAGCTTTGGGAACTGGGCAGTCGGGTAACCCGACTATTGTTGACTTAAATCGCTGGCAACCCCTTTCTATTCAGGGATATATTGATCAAGCAGGAAACCCTGTTGACGATATGCCTGAATTTTTAAGCCCAGAATGGGGACAAGTTGTTCCATTTTCCTTATCTGCAAATGACAAAACTGTTTTTACCCGTGATGGATTTGACTATCAGGTTTACCATGATCCAGGGATGCCGCCGTTGATAGGTTCAGATACAGCGGATTTATATAAGTGGGGCTTTTCGTTAGTCGCGATATGGTCAGCTCATTTAGATGAGAATGACGGTGTCGAATGGGATATATCGCCAAAAAGTATCGGTAACATTAATAGCTTTCCAACAACCTTTTCTCAATATAATGAGTTTTACAATCAACTTGACGGCGGAGATACCAGTGCCGGTTATATCCTTAACCCAGTAACTAACCAACCTTACCAAGAGCAGATTGTGCCTCGTGGTGACTATGGCCGAGTACTCGCCGAGTTCTGGGCAGACGGTCCTGAGTCTGAAACACCGCCGGGTCACTGGTTTGTCATCCTAAATACCGTTAGCGACCATAATTTACTTGAAAAACGTTGGGCGGGTACTGGCGAAATATTAGGTAATTTAGAATGGGATATAAAAAGCTATTTTGCCATGGGGGGCACTATGCATGACGCGGCAATCGCAGCTTGGGGGATCAAGGGGCGCTACGATTATATTCGACCTGTTTCAGCCATTCGTGCAATGGCCGACCTAGGACAAAGTAGCGATGAGCAATTACCTTCTTATCACCTTAACGGAATTCTTCTTGTTGATGGTTACATCGAACTTGTTGGAGCGAACGATGCATTAGCAGGGGACAATAAACAAAATGTCGGAAAAATTAAAATTTATGGCTGGAAAGGCCCTGATTACATTAACAACCCCGCTACTGATAAAGCCGGTGTTGATTGGATTTTAGCTGAGAATTGGTGGCCTTATCAGCGTCCCTCTTTTGTGACCCCACCTTTTGCCGGCTATGTATCTGGGCATTCTACTTATTCTAGAGCCGCTGCCGAATTAATGACCGCAATGACAGGTTCACGATACTTCCCTGGCGGAATGAGCGAATTTGACGTGGTTGCCAATGAGTTTTTAGTTTTTGAACAAGGGCCAAGTGTCAATATGACCCTGCAATGGGCGACTTATCAAGATGCTTCTGATCAATGTAGTCTGTCACGTATTTGGGGAGGTATTCATCCTCCTGCCGATGATATTACCGGTCGCTTAATTGGTGAGAAAATAGGTAAAAATAGTTTTGAGTTTGTACAAGACTATTTTAGTCAATAACCTTTAATGCGACTGCAAATAATAAAAAGAGAATAATAAAAATGTTGGCCATTCAAAAAAACCTTAGTAAATCTTTCTATATGCTATTGAGCCTACCCGCAACAGCGATGGGGTTTGCTTTATCAGTACAGATATCAGCGCTTAGCTGGATATTAACTACTCAATACGGTCTTGATATTCATCAGGTCGGCTTAGTGTGGGCCGCAGGACCTATTGCGGGGATTTTAGGACAAGTTATAGTTGGTATTATTAGCGATAATGTTTGGTTTTGGAATGGCCGTCGCCGTCCGTTTATCCTCATCGGTGGTGTGTTAGCCGCTATGATGTTATTGGCTTTACCCAATATTGATATTGTTTCTTCATCACTTGGCATCTCAGGATTGCTCGGCGTAGCGATTGCTGTTGCGTTAACCTTAGATTTATCGATAAATATTAGTTTTAATCCAACACGTGCCATTATCGCGGATGTAACCCCTGAAGGTGATGCTCGCACTAAAGGTTATACCTGGATGCAAACGGTATCAGGCTCTTTTGGTGTATTGGCTTATGCGGTTGGTGCTACGTGGGGGAACTTTATACTTATTTATTTAGGCGCAGGATTAGTGTTTTTTCTATCAATATTAGCTCCTTTTTTTATTAGCGAACCCAAAGAATTATTAGTAAGTCAACGCGATGTTATTCAAGATAAAGTCTCGTTTACAATGGTGTTGATGAACATAAAACCCTTGTGGGGCTTCATTATTTACGATATTTATGCGATGGCTTTACAAATATCAGGTATAAAAACCGATCATTACTGGGCTGAAGTTATTGCGGCAATCATTACCTTGTATTTTGTTGTTATTACTTTATTTGCTAAAGAGAGTTGCAGTGATAACAGCATTGGTTTTAGAAAAGTATTAGCCGCTCATTCCTTCAGTTGGATTGGCGTACAAACGATGTTTGTTTTTATTATTGCTTTTCTTCAAGACAAAATGCCAAGTTTGTCAGACGATGATTTAGGCAAAGTTATAGCGATGAGTTTTCTCATTTTAAGTGCAGTGTCTGCTTTATTACCGGCATTTGTGCTTGAACCGATAGCTAAAAAAATAGGACGAGTAAAAACCCATACCTATTGCATCGCCAGTATGGCCGTTGGCTATGGATTAGTCGTCATGTTTGGAGATGTAAAAGAAGTGCTTTACTTACTTATGGCGTTATTAGGAATTGGTTGGTCTGCTATTATTAGTTTACCGTTTGCCATTATGTCTGAAAAGGTTGAACAGTCTCGTATGGGCCTATATATGGGCCTATTCAACTTGTCTGTTGTATTACCGCAGTTGTTAGTTAGCTTAGCGATTGGTTTATTCATCAGTAAAGTTGCCGATAAAAGTGTAGTGTTTCAAATTAGTGCTATTGCACTCGCAATTTCAGCGTTGGCTTGGACGAAAGTACAGGAACATTCAAAAGCTTAATTCAGACAAAATAACCTTATAAAACGATAAGTATTAAACAACTTATCGTTTTTGTATCGATTTAATAACAGCAATTAAAGATTCTTTTCGTTTAATTATTAGCCATCTATAGACAAGTACCCCCAATTTAAATTATAAAATGCGCAACGTTATATTTTAGGAATTAAGATGAAAATTTTTCAACCGTTAGCTTTATTATTTTTTTGCTCGGTAATGGCTTTTAATGTTCGTGCCGATATTAATGAAAATACCACCATTAACGACATTCATCAGCAAATGCAAAGTAAACAATTAACCAGCGAACAATTGGTGCAATTCTATTTAAAACGCATTGCGACATATGATGACAAAGGAATGACGCTAAATTCAGTGGTGCAATTAAATAAAAATGCCCTCAAGCAAGCTAAAGCACTTGACCTTTATTTCCTTAAAAATGGCTTTAAAGGCAGCTTGCATGGTATTCCTATTCTACTTAAAGACAATATAGATACTACTGATGGTATGGCAAACACAGCAGGCTCAACTGCTTTAGCCAATAATTTTCCAGATGATGATGCTTTTTTGGTTAAACAACTCAAAGAAGCTGGCGCGATTATCTTAGGAAAAACCAATCTAAGTGAATGGGCAAACTTTCGCTCAACCGCTTCATCAAGTGGTTGGAGCGGTTTATATGGACAAAGTAAAAACCCTTACGATATAACAACTAGTCCTTGTGGCTCTAGTTCAGGTTCTGGTATTGCTGCTGCGGCTCACTTCGCTACGGTAACAATAGGTACTGAAACTGATGGTTCAGTGACTTGTCCTGCGGCAATTAATGGGGTTGTTGGAATAAAACCAACCTTAGGCACCGTTAGTCGCGACGGTATTATCCCCATTGCGCATAGTCAAGATACAGCGGGCCCTATGGCGAGAAATGTAACCGATGCGGTTATTTTGTTAGCGGCAATGGTAAAAGCAGACCCAAGTGATCAAGATGGAATGTCTTCAACGATAGATTACCTCTCACATTTAAAGCTTGATGGTCTTAAAGGTAAGCGTATCGGTATTGCTCGAAATCTAATGGGTTATCATCAAGGGCTAGACAATGTTTTTAGTCAGGCAGTACAAGATCTTAAAAGCCAAGGTGCAGTGATCGTAGACGACGTTAATTTTGAAAAAAAAGATCAGTGGGGCGATGCTGAATTTGAAGTGCTGCTTTATGAATTTAAAGACGAGCTCAATAAGTATCTTTCAAAAACAGCACCAGGCATGCCAAAATCACTCAGTGAAATGATTGAATTCAATAAAATAAATGCTGATATTGAAATGAAATATTTTGGACAAGAAATATTTTTGATGGCACAAGCTAAAGGGGACATTACTGATAAAGTTTATCTTGATGCACTCGCAAAAGCGAAACGTTTAACACAACAAGCAGGCATCGATGCGTTACTTGAAAAGCACAATCTTGATATGATTATTGCCCCAACCACAGGGCCCGCGTGGAAAATTGATTGGGTTAATGGCGACCATTATTTAGGTGCTGCATCTTCTGCTGCGGCAATATCAGGTTACCCTCATATTACGCTACCCATGGGCTATGTACATGGCTTACCTGTTGGCTTATCAATGTTTTCCGGCAAGTTACAAGAAGGTATCTTGATTGAAGCTGCTTTTGGTTATGAACAAGCGACTCAACATCGCGTTGCGCCAAAACTACAGTAATTATCTCTGGTAAATTAATAACAACTAGATGAAGTAAATAATGCAGATGCACGGTCTATAGTTTTAGTACAAACATTTACTTCATATAAGAGTTTATAAAAATTATGGTTAATAACAAAAAATATATACCGGTCATTGTCACTTTGCTTTTCTCTATGCTTTTTATTAACAGCGCTTTTGCCAAGCAGACTTCAATAAACGTTGGGCCTAAAGTGGGTGACAAAGCACCGGCTTTAACGGTAATAGATGCAACAAAATCAGTGGTTAACATTGAGGACTTAACCGCTGAAAAAGGATTAATCATCTTATTTTTTCGTTCAGCTGACTGGTGTCCCTTTTGTAAACGCCACTTAATTGAATTCAATGAATATGCTGATAAATTTAAAGCGTTAGGTTACGGTGTTGCGGCTATTTCTTATGACAGTACTGACATCTTAAACGATTTCTCTAAGGCGCATCAATTAACCTATCCTTTGTTGTCAGATCAAGCGGCGGCGACGGTAAAAGCCTATGGTATTCTTAATAAAGATTACCAAATGGGCGATGATAATTATGGCATTCCTTATCCTGGTGTTGTGATTATTGACCCTGCAGGGACTATCTTTCATAAATACTTTTTTGAAGGTTATCGCAAACGTGTAAAGTTTATCGATTTATACCAGCAGTTAAGTACCATCAAATAAGCGATAGATTTTAGTCGTATAACAGCCTCTACTTTTTAAAATAGTAAGGAATAGAGGCTAAACAATAATAAATAGATAATAATTTAAAAAAATGTTTACTTTCACGTTTAAGCTGTTTATAGTTGTTTTGTTAATTATCCCCCTCTCGTTTATTTAACCTATTATCACTTGTGATTAGTACTTGTGATAATCAATGTTATGTCTTTCCCTTTCACAGTCAGTCATCACTCAAATTACTAAGCCTAAATTGTTGTCTGAGGTTATCAAGATCCATTATTTCTTGATCAGATATTTATAAATATCTAAACGTTTTCACACAGTAATATGGCTTTTATTATTAATGCGCAGCAGCGCAAATTAAAGAGTTTTATTATGTCTTATACATATAAAGGAACGATTTATTCAATTAAATCACCTATTAATTTCATTTCAGTTAACAAACACAATGTTGTTGTTAACGATCAAAATGGTACTAAGTTAATCAAGTTTGGCAATAACACCGATTCTAAATGTTTTTTAGAATGGATATACCAAGCTTAATAACAAGATAAACCCTCAATTCAACACCATGAGTTGAGGCAATGATTTAAGTCGAATCTTAGCGATATAACCACTAAGCTTCGACTAAATCGCTACTTTTACTTCACTTCAATCAATCCCCCTGATTTATCATATTTGGCTAATCTAGCTACAATATTCTTTGCTAATTTCTCTAAATATCTATTAAATTATATTTATCTACGATATCGATAAATGATTAAGTTATCCTATGTTACGATTTTGATGCTAGGGTGTTTTACTTAGCTATTCATTAGCCGATGGCCCCGCTAACTGATATTAATAAAAATTAAGTTAACCTATTAAGACAAAGGAACAACATAAATGAACAGTGTTAAGCATGATGGTCTCGACTTTATCCCTTCAAAGGTTGTCTGCATTGGCCGAAATTATGTCGAGCATATTGAAGAGCTAAACAATGAAATTCCAGCAGAGCCGGTAGTTTTTATTAAGCCTAACTCCGCCATTTCTAATGAGATAGAAAGCCATCAATCTGATGAAATACACTATGAAGGTGAGATCAGTTTTATTATTAAGAACAATCAAATTTCTGGTATAGGCTTTGGCTTAGATCTGACAAAAAGAAAGCTTCAAAATGTGCTTAAATCAAAAGGTCTACCTTGGGAGCGAGCTAAAGCTTTTGATAAATCGGCCGTATTTAGCAACTTTGTTAACTGTGATGGCGATTATAAAAGTTATAAAATGGAGTTATTTATAGATAACCTTCTTATACAATTCGCTAATTACCCACTGATGATCAACAAACCTGAAATGTTAATCACTGATATACAAAGTTTCTTAACCCTTGAAGATGGAGATATTATTATGACTGGCACGCCTAAAGGTGTGGGCATTATAAATTCGGGTCAGTTATTTACCGCTAAAATATATAAAAATGAAGAAATTATTATTGAACAATCTTGGCTTGTTCAATAACTTTATAGGCGCTAGATAAAAAGGGCCATTAAATATAGCGCGACTAAAATAAGATGAACGCTTTAATTAGTCGCCCTCCAACGCTGCCTCATCGTTAAGGAAGGTTCATTAATAAAGTTGTTTTATGGCGAAAGGGACGTCATATCGACCTTGTTTAGCGTATATCACTTTATAAAACTTCCTTCATCTATCGATAGTGCATAAGACTTATACTCCATGTCAGATTTTAAAATATGTTTAGCTAGCCAGCTATAAAGAAATATCGCTCTTTTATGATGTATATCGATATTATAATGTGTGAGTTTTTCTTCTAGTAAATGAAATTTATTTCTTAGCTCAGCGTGCTTTCTTATATGATCTTCAGTGTCAGGATGATTCGGTAAGTTAAATGATTTCATTAGCCATTTTCTTTGTGTTGAGCGTTATGTTGATTTTTTTGTTTGAATGCTAACAACCACTTTTCAAAATCACTCGCACTTAGCGGTTTACTATAAAGAAAACCCTGATGGTTGCTACAGCCTAACTCACACAACTTATCTGCTTGTTCTTGCGTTTCTATACCTTCAGCAATGAGGCTAACGTTGAAGGTTTTCGATAGCAAAATTAATGCCATTACTATTGCTCTGTCTTCTGGACAATTTACAATATTATCAACAAAGCATTTATCAATTTTTACATTATCAATAGGTAAACTTTTTAAGCGTTGTAACGAAGAATAGCCAGTACCAAAATCATCAATTGCGATTTTGACTCCTAATTCTCTCAAAGCCACCAAAATAGCAGTGTGATGATTATTATCTTCAGAAAAAAGAGATTCAGTGACCTCAAGTTCAATAGCATTACCAGGGATCATCTCCTCTGTTAATACTTTTTGTACCTGAGCAAAAAGATCATTGCGATCAAACTGTCGCAATGAGATATTAATCGCCATAACCCCAGTAAACAAATTATTAATTCTCCACACTCGTAATTGCCGGCATGCGCTTTTTAAGACAAAGTGGCCTAGCTCTTTAATAGCTCCGTTTGCTTCTGCTATTGGAATAAAAAGGGCGGGTGATATAATCCCCTGCTCAGGGTGAATCCATCTAAGTAAGCATTCGATGCCATAAACTTCACCATTATCAGCATTTATTTGTGGTTGATACCAGACTTCAAACTGTTTATTTTCAATTGCTTGATAAATTTCTCTATCAAGTTCCATCCTACGTTTAATTAACTCTTTTTCTTTAGTATCAAATAATGAATAATAATTTCCTCCTGACTTTTTTACTTTCATCATAGCAACATCAGCAAATGAAATAAGCTCTTTAACATCAAGTGAATCTAAAGGAAATGTACTTACACCAATACTTATCGTTGTTTTAAACTCACCAAATTTGGTCTTAAAAGGTTTTTCAAAAAGGGATAATATTTGTTCACAAATTTTATCTAAATTTCTTAGTGACTTTTCTCCCTCAACAACAACTATAAATTCATCACCACCACTTCTTGCTATAATGTCATTGTCACGTAATTTAGCATTAAGCCTATTTGCGACACTCTTTAATAACTCATCTCCTACTTCGTGTCCTAGAGAATCATTAATAGATTTAAACCTGTCTAGATCACAAAAAAGCACAGCAAAGTAAGTGGGGGTTTCACGATGAAGTTCAGATAAATGTTCAAGTTTTTCAAATAATAGATGTCGATTAGGTAAGCTAGTTAATGTGTCGTGATAGGCATGAAAGTGAACTTCTTCTTCAGATTTTTTTCGACTGGTAATATCGGTAAACTGACAAATATAATTAGAAATGTGACCGTTACTGTCTTTGATACTGCTTATATTTAACCACTCAGGGTAAATTTCACCATTTTTTCTTTTATTCCAAATTTCGCCTTGCCAACCCCCTTCATTAATAAGCTTTTGCCAAAATTGTTTATAAAAATATTTATCTTGTTTTCCAGAGCTTAGGATAGCTGGGGTTTTCCCCCAAACTTCTTCTTGCGTATAACCGGTTATATGAGAAAAACCTTTATTGACTATTTGTATATAACCTTGATTATCAGTCACTACAATCGCTTCATTGGAGTGGTTAAAAATTTGTTCAATAATAGAAATATTAGATTTAGTAATATCGTTATAATTAGTTGCTTTAAAAAAGAGTAATGTTTGTTCTTCGTTATTTTTTGTTAAAGAAAAAAAACAAACGTCTACAGGAAGCTGTCTGTTATCTTTTTGCTGTAAAGTTGAGCTGAAGTGACCAAAGTCAGGGTTACTGTTATTTTGCTGAACTTTATCTGCAGAAAACTTGTGTATTTTATCAATTGAATAACCGAGTAAGTCGGTCTTATCAAGCCCTGTCATCAGTAAGTATTCAGTGTTTACTGCTACTAATATGTAGTTAGCATTTAATGTTAGAATACCCGCAGTTATTTCGTCTTTCATTAACGCTTTGTCCAAATAGCCCATATTTCATATTCCCTCATTAACAACATAGCGTGTCAGCATTATTAGTTGTTTTATAATCTTAGTTAAAATTAAGTAAAAAGCTCGTTTTTATGAAATTTATTTAACAACAATATGCGAGATAATGACTATAGTTAACTAAACCTTATCAGATGCTTAAGTTATAAATACCAATAATACACCTAAAGACTATATTCCTTTGTCGAGGGGGCGGGATCATAGGCTAATCCAAGTGTGTTATAGCTCTTATTGATAAATTCAGCCTTTGTGTGATAAAACATTATAAGTACTTTAATTTTTTAGTGAAATTTGTAACCTTTATCTTGCGTGTAACATCTAAAATAGTATCAAAAGTTAACGGGGAAGCCCTTCGATCGCGTTAATATAATCATTTCCTTATAACTGAAGACTTTATGAACAATGAACCACTAGAAAAACCTTATTCAGATTTACGTCTTGCGGCTATGGCGCCTAATACATTGCTGGGCACAATGCTTAAAATTACCGGGCCTTTTTGGGATAAGTTATTAGGGATAAGTAAACTGCGCAGGGTTTATGAGTCTTGTGAATTATCTGGATTAAACAAACAAGAATTTTCACAAAAATTACTCAATGGTTTAGGTGTTCAGGTTTCTGGTATTAATGGTGTTTTGGCAAAAATACCGCAACGTGGCCGTTGTATTATTGTCTGTAACCATCCTTATGGCATGATTGAAGGGGTTATTATTGCGCACTTATTAACCGAAGTTCGTGCTGATACCAAAGTCATGGCAAACGTCGGTTTAACAATATTTAAAGAAATTAAAGATTACTTTATCTTTGCTAATCCATTAAAGCCTAAAGCTTTGATCAATGGCTTAGCAATAAAACAATGTTTTCGACATCTCGAAAAAGATGGCTTGTTGGTCATATTTCCTGCAGGGCGTGTTTCTTTTTTTCAAGCGGATAAACAACGAATTGCCGATGCTGATTGGAATCGACTTGCAATTAAGCTTGCCACAAAAACAGACTCGCCTATCTTACCTGTTTTTATATCAGGTGCTAATAGCAAACTTTTTCATAATATGGGGAGAGTTTATTATCGTTTTCGACTACTAATGTTAGCGCATGAAATGTTTAAATTACAAGCACATAACATCGCTTTAAAAACCAATAATCTGCTCACCATAAAGCAACTTAATGAATTTAATGGTACTAAAAGAATGAATGATTTTGTCCGCTTACAATGCTATTTAAACGATGATAACTATTTTAGCCCTTGGCTTGAGCATGAGAAAAGAACATCATTTGAAGCGGTTATTCCTATGGTGGATAAAAAAGTAATGAAAAAAGAGCTTGCTCAACTGCCTGAAATACAACACTTATTAGATTTTAAATCATTCTCTGTCTATTATGGTTATCAACAACAAATTCCACATTGTGTAGAAGAAATTACTCGATTACGGGAAATAACGTTTAGAACTTTAGATGAAGGGAGTGGTGAAGCGTGCGATACCGATAAATTTGATGCAACGTACATGCATTTATTTATTTTTGATCATAAAAATGAAGAGATTATTGGTGCCTATCGAATAGGACAGACCGACCTTTTACAAAAAAATGGCGATGTATCAAAACTTTATCTTGCGCAAATGTTTGATTTTGCGCCTGAGTTTATTAATCAACAACAACCTTGTTTAGAAATGGGCCGCTCATTTATCATTGCTGCGCACCAAAACAGTTTTCATGGCTTACTGTTATTATGGAAAGGCATTGGCGCTTTTGTCTGTCAAAACCCACATTACCGAACATTGTATGGCACGGTATCATTAAGCAAACTATATGATCCTCGCTCAGTTGCCTTAATTGATGAAATTATGGTGACAGATAAAGAGGGCGTTAGCGCTAAAAAATCCTTTGCCGGGCAACTTCATCCAGAAGTAAAAGATTTTATTAGCGCAGCACCTGTCTCTTTAAATCAGTTGTCGGCATTAGTGATGGGCATCGAAGAAGACGGTAAAGATGTTCCGGTATTATTGAAACAATATTATAAGTTAGGGGCTAAATTTCATTGCACGGGCATAGATGTTAATTTCAATGACACGCCAGGCTTGTTGCTCAGTGTTAATTTACCAGCAGCACCTGACAAGCTATTAAAACTTTATTTAGGTTCATCTAAAACCGCGTATATAAATTATGATAAAAGTGATGAGTTAAGTGCCATTTGAGAATAATAAATATTAAGCGAATTCAATGCTCTCTTCTTTTGGAGACAAAACTGTGTGAGATTTTTGTACAACATTATCAAAGTACTCAAAACAAATTTCACTTTCTTTAGCGAGACAAGTTTTTATTGATAAGTGAGAGATACTGACTGTTCTCGCATCTTCTCTTTGCATATTAACCGCATATTTACCGTCTTTTTCTGTCGAAAAATGAAAATCTTTGTGTTGCTTTGATAATAATTCTTTACCATTAACAGACTGTTCAAAGCGATCTTTTCTCTTTTGGCGCACGTCAATAAAATCAAGACTTGATGATGTTATCGGTAAGTCAGCCTTACCATCAACGCTTACCTCAATCAGTTGCTTACCATTCCACTTTACGCAGTGAATTTTTGGTTTTTTAATCGATAAATCTTCAGGGAAAATGCACAGTTGAAAAGGTTGGAAAACCTTTAGATCCATAGTTTCTAATTGCTCAATAACACTCGTTTGGTTTTGCAGTAAAGAAAGAATAAGTTGTCCACGACTGATCACGTTATCGTGATTATTAGCCGGTGCTTGATAATTATTTAATAAAGCGAGCGATAAGCCTTTTTTGCTGACAGCTATCCATGTACCCGCACCAACAGGGTCTACGGGATAAATGGCGCCACTTATTGGATAATATTTAGGGGGAATAGCTAACAAGCGAGAACGTTGTTCATCACGATTGAAAAATAACTCATAACCATTATCATTGAGTAAATACGTTAACGTGCACATTTAATTAATCACAGATAAAAGTTTATTTTTACTTTTAGCATCAGTAGATTGTTCATTACACTGTCTTAAAAAAGTTGCTGTAGCAGGCGCCAAGCCAAAATCTTGGGGTAATTCGGTTGCTTGTAGCGCATTTTTTTGAGCAAAAGTTATCTGAGCAATCATCGCATAGTGATGAACAGCATGGCTACCGACAAAAACTAATTCTCTAGCAACAGAGGTTTGTAGTTTTTGTATATTTTTATTGGTTACCGATACTTCTGTCGCTAATGTTATCACTTGATTGAGCTTGTCTTCGGACATGCCTTGAATCCAATTAGCTATTTCATTTAATTTAGCGATAGCAAGTTCAGGAGATAACTCTATTTGGCCACCACGCATCCTAAGATCATAGTTAATCAACTTATTTTCAATACCTGACATTATCGCTAAATAATGATCAATAATATGCCGCATATGGGTGCCTGCAGAACTGATAAAGTTAGGTTGAACGATTTGTGTATAATTTTTTTTAGAGACAGTATTAAGATACAACTGACCTTGTTCAATAATTTCTAATTGACTGATGATCATTCTTTTTTAAATTTCCAATAGTAAAATTAATAAAATGAACTATTTAGACGTTCGACTCTTTAAGATAGCTTGTATAAGATCTTCTGGGACCTCTGGGCTCTGCTCAGCTTTAATAAACCCTGTTTGAGAAAGACGAATGGCATTTTTATAGCCCTCTAAGTAATCTCTGCATTCTGGGCACATACTTAAGTGCAGTTTAAATTTAAAGCTTTCAATGTAAGATAAATTACCGCCATGAAAATCATATAGAAAATTGTCAACCTCTTCGCAGGTCAACATACCTGGCATGTGCTGGGCTATTAATCGCTTAATCATTAACATATCAGTTTACCTTCCAATTTTTTTCTGCGTTCTTTATGTCTTCCTGTTCTAAAATAGTTTTTAAAAGTAACCTAGCTCGGTGTAATTGAGTTTTCACTGAAGCTTCAGATATTGCTAAAATTTCAGCCGTTTCTTTGGTACTTAGTTCTTGGATGTCTCTAAGCAGTAAAACGTTACAATATTTCTCAGGAAGTTGGTAAATAATATTATTAAGCGATAATTTTGCTTCACCTTTTTCAAATAGCATTTCAATATTATTATTTAGGTTATCGTTTAAGCTATGGCCTAAATTATCGGCAAATTGCGTACGCTCTCCATAGTCATTGTATTGCTGATAAAATGTTTCTATTGAGGTAGTGTTTTGCCTTTTTCTTTGTCGAAGCATCATTAGCGCTTCATTTACCGTAATACGGTGCAGCCAAGTCGACAGGTTTGAATTTTTTTTAAAAGAGGTGATATTGTTAAAAACTTGAATGAAGGCTTTTTGTAAACACTCTTGTGCATCGTCATCGGTGGGAAAAAAGCGCCATGCAAGGGTATACATTTTTGCGCTGTATTGACGTACTAATGCCTCGTAAGCGAAAGCATTATTATTGATCAGCCCCTCAACTAGTTCATCTTCTTTATCGATATCTTGGCTTAAAGTAGCGGAAGATTGTTTTTTCAAAAAAGTTGTAACCTTTTTAATTTTAGCGCATCAACTAACTAAGTTAACGAATAATTAATTGAAAATCACTATTTAATTTTAAGGCTGTTTTTTTAGTGTCATTAATGTTCACGATAATAGTAGCAGCCGTTACGGTACCTTGGGATGATGGCTGGTAAGCGATAACAGACCCAAGTGCACCTTTACCCATGAAAGAGTTATTGACCTCTAATAAATTAGTTATCGTAAAAGAAGTACTACAAAGCACGCTCATTATGATTATATAACGCTAAGCGGCAGTGTGGTGATGTTAAATAACGGTATTGCGTTTTCTGTAACCTGTTACTATTCGTCTTATTTATTATGGGTGGACTTTAACTGATAATAGGTAATAGGTAATAGATAAAAAGTGTTAACAGGCTTAAAGCAAAATTGCTTACGGGCACTTGATTACAGCAATTGAGTTGAAATATAAGATACTCTACCTTGTCTCTATTGCGTAATATAAAGCATTGTTATTGAGTCATCATAAGTCCCTGCAACTTACTTTTGCATTTCATGGCTTGCATAAATTTTTTCTATTGAGCCATTTTGTTTTAATTCTTTGATCACTTTATTTACCGCATCTTTTAGTGACTTGTCTTTAAAAGCCATATTCGAGTAGGTAAAGGGCCATAAATAATGTACGGTAAAATTGTTACGGGCTATGCTCGCTTCATCACTATAATATTTATTATTTAAATCATACCAAAATACGTTGATATCACCGACTCTAATCACATTTTCTCCAGAAAGCATCAGTTGAGTGGTCTCTTTAGGGTGGGCATGCTCTGAATATTTTGTATTTTCTTTTGCTATATTCTTAAATTGTTCACCAAGCAGCTCTGTAGCTCCTTGGTATGCGGCAATAGACTTTCCTTGCAAGTCACTTATATTATTAATAATTAACTGAGCTGACTTTTTCGAAACTGCTACATCTCTAAAGCGAAACACTGGCTCTGATAAGTAGGCTTTTACTTTTGAACTGGGAAAAATATTAGAAGCAACATCAATTGACTTACCATAGTTAATTTCATGTAAGATCCGGTTATTACTCATGGGGATGTATTGCACTTTATATTGTGGCAGCTTTTTGAATATTTCATCAATGATTTCAACAAATAAGCCTTGTGTGCCTTTTTCAATAAAATAAGGAGGAAAGTTACCTACACCCACTTTTATGACTTGCTGCGCCGTTGACACCGTTGAGAATAAAAGTAGATAGGTAAAAAGTAGGCCGCTTAATATTTTTGACATGAATATAACACCACAACTAATTGTTCATTGATTAAGAGTGTAGTTAAATAATAGTAAATAAGGTAATTTAAATCTGTTGATATTATTAATCTTTTATTAATAGATTACAGCAAGTTTTAGGCTTTTAGTTGGCGGTGAATCATAATCGCGTGCATCATACTAAGCCGCGTTTATTCTCTTAATCGCGGGATCTGCTACCGACATCATTCAGTGATTTCTTATCAACTAAAATAAACTCGCTATTTAGTCTGCCATTGCCCTATAAAGCTTAGCTATAACAGCGTAGGATAACACTACTTTAGATAAAAACTTAGGTTTGCACTTCAGGTGCACTAACATAAATAATTATGCAACTAACAGCAAAAGCATCACTTACTAACGCTTTACTTATTTCTATTTGCACACCGCACTTTAAAGGTGATGAAGCAACAGAATCACTTGCAGAGCTTGCGCGCTTAGTGACAACACTTGGCTTCAAAGTGGTTGGCACTCAATCTCAAAAGCAGAGTTCGACTAAGAAAGTTAATGTACTGGGCTTGGGGAAATTAGCTGAAATAGCTCACATTACGGGTAACCAGGGTGTCGTTGAAGGCTTAGATGACGCTGATGATTTACTCGATGAAACTGACATTTCTGCTGTGCCTTCAGATATCCCATCAGAAAACCTGCCTTTTGGTTGTGCAGATGTCGTGGTCTTCGATTGTGACTTAAGTCCATCTCAACTGCGTAACGTCGAAAATCAGTTAGGCGTAGAGGTGTTTGATCGCACCGGTATTATTATTGAAATATTTAGTCGTCATGCGCGTACTAAAACAGCAAAACTACAAGTTGAAATTGCTCGTCTTAATTATGTAGCACCACGACTTCGTGAAACATCATGTGGTGATAAAGAACGTCAGATGGGTAAAGGTGCAGGTGAAACAACGCTTGAACTTAACCGCCGAGCAGTACGCGACCAATTAGCCGACCTTAAACGCGAATTGGTCAGTGTTCAACATGAAATGAAAGGCCGACGTATTCAACGTTCTGAGCTTTTTTGTGTGGCATTGGTGGGATATACCAATGCGGGTAAATCATCAATGATGCGAGCGATTACCGGTAGTGATGTTGTTGGCGAAAACAAACTTTTTGCAACACTTGATACCACAGTTCGTGCACTATACCCAGCCACACAACCACGGATATTAGTGTCAGACACGGTTGGATTTATTAAAAAGTTGCCGCACGATTTGGTTGCCTCATTCCATTCAACCTTAGCCGAAGCTCATGATGCTTCGTTACTCTTATATGTGGTTGATGCTTCGGATGCTTCCTTTCGTTCACAACTCGATGTCGTGCACGAAGTGCTGGCAGAAGTCGGTGTTGAAGACAGTAAGAAATTACTGGTACTCAACAAATCTGATCAACTTAGTATTGAGCAACAACAAGCACTGATGGAAGAGTTTCCTGATGCTATGATCACCTCTACTCGAAATCCTCTTGATATCACTAAGCTGCATAAATATATTGTTAACGCAGCGCAGGACGATATGATTGAAGATGAGATTATTATTCCTTATACCGCTAAAGGTATCATAGGTGAAATTCGATCGAGCATGAGTGTTACCAAGGAAGACTATGAGTATAGTCACATTAAACTTACAGTACGCTCAAACGCGATTGATTTAGAGAGATTAAAAAAGCGTATGCAGAACTTATAAAGTGATGGCTGTGCTGTTCATTAATTTGAGCAATGTCTGTGGTGACCCCGGTGATTTATTGCTGAGTCATTAATGTTCTGGGATTATACACGGATAAATATTTAAAAATCTAAGGTTTCTCTAGTGAATCAGTATGGTGTTCGAAGGTTAATTCATTTAAGTTATTTCAATTAATTAACTATTGGCTCTATACTGATTTTATTTTCAAGCCACTTTATCTGTGTGGCTTCATGGTCACGCTTAAAAGCATAGTTTTTAGTGGCGACTTCAATATTTACACCTGAAAGTATTGATTGATATGCTGTTAGCTCAAAAATCGCTAAATGCTCATTGATATTATTCGCTTTTTCTAGCCATTCTTTATTGAGTTTACCTAACAAGTATAAGTGCTGCTTTAATGCATGGGTAATACGATTTATCTGTTTAGTATTCTCGTTATCTAGGTCGTTAGCCTTTTGTAATAATTTATATATTCTAGGTAAGCGCCTAATTATTTTATAGTTTGCTTCATCTGCACTTATTTTTAATTCTTCGACAATTTTGGGCCAATAATTGAAATTTAAATAGGTCATTGCGCCACAAGCTGAACCAAGAGTGCCTATATGAACGGAACCTCCTGTGAGTACACGGCTACCAAACAACTTTCCATCCGCTTTATCATTAGTGATATTACCCACCCATAAATCACCTTCAACTGTAATGTGGCTATGAGAAATATATTGTGTAATGTTAATATCTTTTTTACAAAAAAAATCGACATATTGTGCAAACTGCGCGCTAATATCTCCATCTGCTTTGATCATTGTACTGTTCTTTAACTCATTTTTGTCTGATATTTGTCGACCAATAATGCCCAGTGCAATCGATATATTGCCGCCTGCAGAAATTGAAGCGGTTTCAACTAACCCACCAATGACGATGTCTTCAGTTGCGGATAATTGCATACCTTCACAAACATTGCCTTGCACATAAATAGAGCCATCAAAACGAATGTTTCCGGTGCCAACATCTATATTTTCAATTTCCAGTAACTTATGCACAGCGACACTATTATCTAAATACTTGGGCATACCATCAATAGCAGCAACAAGAATGTTGTTGTTTTCATCTAAAAAAGACGAACCTTCAGACTCCTCTAAAAAACATGTTTCACCTGATACTGCATCTATAGCCGCTCCGGTTACATCAAAGCCTTTAACACCATCGGTTGGTGGTATTAGCTTAGCTAATTTTTTACCTGCTTTTACATGAATTAAATTACCTAATTCACGCATATCTACATTGCCATTTTCGAGCTTCTTAGGACACATAATTTGCTCTGCGGGGTTATCGACTAAATATTTTACGTAACCATCCTTTCCATTTCTGCTCATTTTACCTTTTGCTATTTCGGTAGATATACTTTTACCTCCTTGAAGTAACTGCCCCTCTTTTACAATATTGATGATGTTTTCTTTAATGATACCCTTGGTTATATTGTTTTCTTTTAATACATTAATAACATCAGTATTTTCAATGGCTTTACCACCATAAGCTGCGGTAAATTCTAATGTAGCTGACATATTTTCAGGCCCCAATGTGACCTTTAAATTCGCATCAACAGCATTTGCTATGATTGAACTTATACCTGTCGTCGTTTTTGATTCATCACTCTCATCACTTTTAGCCACTTCTGCTAGTAGTAACTCCATCGCCCCGTCAATCAGTAAAAAAGTAGAATATGTAGATAATTTGAATGTTGTTTGTAGTTTTTTTAAGTTAGCTTTTGGCTGTCCTTTAACAGGCGTGATGGTCATTAATAAATCTTTATCTTCGTTTTGAAGTGTTAATTTTATATCACACATATATTCTTCATTGATTTGTCTGCATTAATATCAACTTTATCATTTAAATTGAGGTTAATTGCTAATAAATAAGGTGTTTACGGCTACTGCTGTAATATTGTTTATTATTTGAATACTAATAAATTCAGCCTGTTCACTGAATTGACAAGATTAAAGTTTATCGACTCGTTTTAATCTTTCAATGCGTGTTTTTTAGTCTGCTGTCACTGTACACCTAACTAACCATACGTTGATAGGTTTTATTATGTTTTATAAGTATTTACATAGATTTTCTAGGAAGATCAACTACTATTAAAGGACGAAATCTCATAGGTTTGATTAATGGAAATAGTATTAAACACTTTCATCGCAAGGCAAGCGATTTTAGATATAAATCTTAAAACTATCGGTTATGAATTACTCTTTAGAGACAGTTTAGAGAATGTATTTAATGGGGATTCTCCAGAAAAAGCAACCTCAAAAGTTATATTTCAAAACCATATATTGGGTGATTTAGCCGATGTTTGCCTTGGAAAATTGGCCTTTATTAATTTTGATGAGTTTACCTTATTACAAAAATCGCCTTTGCTCTTTAACCCAAAAAATATCGTGGTTGAAATTATTGAAACAGTTAACATCTCTGATGAACTCGTTTTCAATGTTGCTCAACTTCATAAAAAGGGTTATGTCATTGCGTTGGATAATTATAATTTCGAAAGTAAATGGGAAGTGTTTTTTCCATATATCTCTATTATTAAAGTTGACATTGAACAGGTTACTTTCACTCAAATAGAAGGGCTGAAAAAACGCCTATTATCAACTAATAGTCATATAAAAATAATTGCTGAACGCATTGAAACGAATCAGCAGTACCAACAATTTAAAGCGCTAGCTATAGACTATTATCAAGGCTACTTTTTTCACAAACCCGAGATAAAGTCCGGCACGTCTATATCTCCTCTAAAAATTAATTTAATTCAACTTTTTTTAGAAGCTTACAAACCACACTTAGACTTCAACCAACTGACTGAAATTATTAGCCGTGATGTAACGTTAGTGAGCGGTATATTAAAGTTGGTAAACAGTGCCGCAGAGTGTGGCAATATTGAAATCACTTCTATTAAGCAAGCTATTACCTACTTAGGAACAGATAAAATAAAGCCGTATGTTGCAATTATATCAATGTCAGCATTATCATCTGAAAGTTCACCAGAACTTTTTATCGAGTCTTTAGTACGCGCTAAAATGATGGAACTCATAACGAAAGAAAAATCATTCAGTCACCTTAATGAAAAAGCTTTTCTAACCGGAATATTGAGTAATTTAGATGCCATATTAAATTTACCCATGGCAGATATTGTAAAGAGTTTTCTTTTTTCATCTGATATCAAACTGGCGTTATCTGAGCAACAAGGTGAATTGTCAGAACTATTAACATTGGCTAAGCATTATGAAGTATCAACGAGTAAGCGTGTTACTCGTTGTATTGACAGTAATAAAATTTCTGAAACTAGATTGTTAAATTGTTATTACGACGCATTAAAGTGGGGGATGAACATCTTTTAAGGTGGTAGCCCTTTGACATTTTATATCACTAGCAACTTTATCCTTAAATATTATGAGTTCAAGGTTACAGTGACTAAACTTACGAATAACACTAACAACTAATTTTGGGAATGTCTTGCCAGTTACTTGTGGTTACCCTTGTGTTGTTGGCTTAAAAAGTGTTTTTTCATTTGCCTAGCAACTAATTTTGGGGATGTCTTGCCAGTTACTTGTGGTTACTCTTGTGTTGTTGACTTAAAAAGTGTTTTTTTATTTGTTTAGCAACTAATTTTGGGAATGTCTTGCCAGTTACTCGTGTACTGTGGACTTAAAAAGTGCCGTTTCATTTGCCAGGAGTCTGATTTTCCCTCTGCGCCCAAGGTCAATGTCCCCTTACCGTAACGACTATTAATACTATCAAGACAATTCATTAGTATTGGGTTTGAATGATCAGATAAAAATAAATCAGCTTGTTGATGTTGTCTGCTTTCCAAGGCGATTGCACCGACACCACAACGATAAAAATGCACACCTGGTATAAATATTTCAGCGAGTATTAAACTGACCGCTGTAGCAATATCACAACTATTATCTGTTGCTAAAGGAAAAGTATAAACCATTGTTTGTTTATAATAATTTTCATCATGGGGGGAGCTTGAAGCGAACACGAGCAGTTTTTTGATAAGTGAAGATTGACACCTTACTTTTTTAGCGACTATCGTACTATGGGTAGTTAAGGCTGCTTGTAATGTATGTATATCTACAATACGTTGACCAAAACTACGTGTAGAGAATATTTCCCGTTTAGGTGCTTTTACATCATCCCAGCTTAAACAGCTAATCCCCTTTAATTCGTTAACCGTACGTTCAGTGATAACACTAAATTGCTTGCGCATAATTTTAGGGCACTGCATTGATAATTGATGAGCTGTGCTAATATTTTGCTGCTCTAGTCGCTGAGATATTTTATTACCAATACCCCAAACCTCATTTACCGCCATTTTTTCTAATATTTCTTTCGCACTTTGCGCGTTATCAATAATGGCAACACCCTGGTAACCGTCAAGTTTTTTAGCTGCATGATTTGCTGCTTTAGCTAAGGTTGATGTTGTGCCAAAGCCAACTCCCACCGGTAACCGAGTTTCTTTCCAAATAGCACGTCTTATTTCATGGCCGTATTGGTGCCAATCTTTAATAACGCCACTATAGTTTTTAAAATGTAAAAATGACTCATCAATTGAGTAAATATATTGGTCATCACAATACCTAGCAATAACATTCATCATTCTTTCACTTAAGTCAGCATATAGCTCGTAGTTGGAAGAGCGTACCACTACACCATGCTTATGTAGTAAGTCCTTTATCTTAAAATAGGGGGTGAATTTTGGAATACCCAGCCGTCGAGCAATAGGACAAACAGCACAAATGCAGCCGTCGTTATTCGTTAAAACAACAACGGGCTTGTTTCTTATGTTCGGGTCGAAGACTTTTTCTGCGCTGGCATAAAAAGATACTGCATCAACTAATGCATACATGCGGTTAATTCAGGAGCTTGATGATGGAGTCGAATAGAGCGAGTAACAATACCTTCTAATTGAAAGTCGTCTTCGGGCTTGATGCTAACTGGCGCAAAATCTTTAGACGCTGATAACAGCCGAGCTTGCTTTTTATCAATCAACTTACAGACAAAGCAGCCATTGTAATTTGCCACGATGACATCACCATTTCTGGCGGTGAGTGAGCGATCAACGATAAGTAAATCACCATCAAAAATGCCCACACCCTGCATGGACTCACCAGATGCTTGGCCAATAAATGTGGCATTAGGATGCCTAATAAGAAGTTTATCTAATGATAACCCCAGTTCTTTATACTCGGCTGCGGGTGATTCAAACCCTGAAATACCTGCTTCAATGTAAATAGGAATAACTTTCATTACTTAAATCTCACCTGTGTTTTTATACAGTATAGTTTCTAAGTTGATTATTGAACAGAATAATTTAACATTGCTTACGAGTAATGATTACTTTCATTTTGAAATATAGCCGTTAAAATCAGCGCTGCATAAATTTATAGGGTTAACTTAGATGCATGAAAATGCCAATTCGTTAGTGGTACTTGATTTTGAAACCACAGGACTATCACCCAATCAAGGTGATAGAGCGATAGAGATAGGTGCGGTTAGAATTGTAGACGGTAAGGTTACCGATAAATTTCAATCATTAATGAATCCTGGTTTTAGGATCAGTGGTTTTATTGAGCAATACACCGGAATATCTAATCAGATGCTTGCTAAGGTCGGCTCTTGTGGTGAAGTGATGGCACAATTTGCCGATTTTCTGGGTGACGATAATTTACTTGCCCATAATGCTTCCTTTGATCAAAAATTCTTGGACGCTGAGCTTAATAACATTAATCGAAAATACTTTGGGCAATTTATTTGTTCATTACTTGTTTCTCGCAGAATCAATATAGACGCACCTAATCATAAATTAGGTACGCTTATTCGTTATAAAAATATTCCATCAGATGGGGCTTTTCATCGGGCGTTATTTGATGCTGAGATGACGGCAAAATTGTGGTTGTTGATGCTTGATGATATTGAAGAAAAAATTAACCACGAGTTTGTACCTTTTGCATTAATACAGAAGTTATCAAAGACAGCAAAAAGTGACGTAAGTAAGCTGTTAACTAAATGGTAATTTATCTTGTTGGTTTTTAATTTTTTATCTCAGGTATACTCACAGTTCAACGTTTATTAGAGTTAACATTATCGACTATCCAGATAAAAAAGCCCCAGAAGAAATAGATCCCATACTGCCTTCTATAGCTGTATCAAATTTACAGCTTAAAATAGCTACTTTTAATTTGTTTAATTATCTTGAGCCGCCCAATGCTTTCTATGAATTTGAACGAATTTATAGTGCTGAGCAGTGGCGTAAAAAGCAACATTGGATTGCTGAATATTTACGTGAATATCAACCTGACATTATTGGCTTCCAAGAAGTCTTTAGTCCTGAGTCTCTAGAGCAATTAGTTGCAGGGCAGGGCTATTGTTATTTTGCCGTGGTTGATGAACCACAAGTGATAGATGATTTTATTTATAAACGTCCTGTTGTTGCCATAGCATCTCGTTACCCTATTGTTGAAGTTGCTGCGGTAAAAGCAAACACTGAACTTGCACTATCATTAGGTTTAACTGATAAATTCTCTTTTAGCCGAAAAGTGTTAAGGGCAACAGTTGATGTGCCTCATATGGGTAACTGTGATTGTTATGTTGTGCACTTTAAATCTAAGCGCTCTATGATTGAAGTCGATGATAAAAATATAAGTCGCACGCCAGAGCAAACCATTATTGAAAGCCTAAAAGCACAAGTGGCAGGTGGTTGGGGCTCAACGATACAACGTGGCAGTGAAGCGGCGTTATTAATGATTGAAATAATAGCGCGGCGTGAGACTACCGGTCAGCCAATGGTATTAATGGGCGACTTCAATAATACCTTAACTGATGGTGTGCTAAGTCATCTACTGACTAACACCCTACGCTTTGTTTCGGCCATTGACCGTGATGCCTATCTTGCTAAATATTGCTTGCAAGATGCTTGGGATTTATTTCAAGTTGCAGTGAAAAATGAAACTCATCAAGAGGAAAAAATACAGCGCACTCCGACACATTATTTTGGTGCGAGCAGCTCAGTACTTGATTATATATTATTATCATGTGATTTTGACGCTAGTTATCACGATAGTCTTTATCAGGTCAGTGCGTACGACACCTATGATCGACATTTAATTAATCCTATCTTTGAACGAGATGGCGAAAGTACCGATCACGGTATTGCCTTGGTTACACTAACGTTAAGATCATAAATTAGTCAAAGACCCAAATAAAAAAGGCTCCCAAAGGAGCCTTTTTTATTGGTGATACTGAATTTACGTTTTTTTACGTTGCGCTTTAATTGCCAAACCAAAAAGTGCTAGAGCGAATAACCACAGTGTTGCAGGCTCGGGAACTTGAGTGACGGCAATGCTATCTGCAGAAGCTCTGGACTCGCCATTGGTACAATCTTTTTTACCAATAACAGTATCAGCACCAAATTCAATAAAATTACTTGCTGAATAAGCGCCGCCACAATCATCGCCTATGCCCGCTATCATTGAATCAGCACCTGTTTGAACAAAACCTCTAGCAAAAATATAACCTCTAGCCTCAGCGCCGGCGCCGAGTTGTGTGTAACCTGCTGAGCCGGTTTTATCGCCAAGAACATTCCAGATAATAGTGCTGTTATCGGTAACATCTTTCAATAACACTGTTGAGTTTGCAGAGAAGGTCAGATAGTTGGCGATATTAAAAATCCAAGAGCCATCGATACCTTTACCATCAAGCGTTAAGGTTTTACCTATCGCGATGGTTAAATAATTTATTGTGCTGTAGATACCCGCTTCAAGTGTTTCGTCGTTGGTGCCAAAAGTGGTTGATACAAGTTCTGTTCCTGTCCCCATGTCTTTTATATCTTGTTGCACAGACATAATGAGCGCTTCCTGACTATCAACGATGGTGGGCAGTGCAACCATTTTCAAAGAATTAGCAGTAAGCGTACCAACGATTTCAACACTTGCACCAATGGTGGTGGTGGTTCCAGCATCAACATCGCCCCCGAAAAGTGAGCCTGCACCAACGGTTACTGTGCTGCCAGCCAAAACATTGCCGCCAACCTCAACGGTTGCCGATATGGTTACTGTTGTGCCAGCGCTTAGCTCGCCATCAACTTTTGCACTCGCACCAATAGTTGCTGTGGTACCTGCAATAATAGAGCCGTCGACAACAGCAGAAGCGCCTAGGGTAACGGTTGTTGTACTTTGAATATAGCCATCGACACCGGCAGCTGCGCCAAGTGTTACTGCGGTTCCAGCCTCAACGTTACCACCGACAATTGCATCAGCTGCTAGTGTTATCGCAGTAGCACTTTGGATATTGCCACCAATAGTTGTTCGTGCGCCCATGGTTATATAACCACTGGCATAAAGCGACTGGTTATTTAGTTCTGAGCCTAGCAAAGGTTGAAAACTCGCTTGTGCGTCAGACACAGCAAATAACACCACAATACAGAGGATTGAATTGATAAGTTTCAAATTAGACACCATTTCATATAGCTGAGCGTTCAGCATATAAAAAAACTTAATTTTTATAGAACAAAAAAACTTATTCCAAGAATTGTACAACTGTATAATAGCAGATAAGACGGTGTGTTGTTTGTTATTCGAACATTTATATCGTAAGTTATTGTAATTATTTTCTTTTGTTTTTTATTACAAAGCAGGTGATATGTTCATAAGTTAACATAATACGTCAAGAGGTTAACATGATGCACAAAAAGGTTAGCGAGATGTGATGCAGGCAGATCACAATTATAATTGTCTTGTTAAATAATGTAGTAAAACGAGCTATAGCCAAAATGCATAGTTAGCACAAATATAAAGGCCACTTAAGGGCTATTTTTAAATATTCAAAGGTTATCTGTGCTTTCTATTCACTATCATAGCTATGTCTAAACCTAAACCTAATAACCAAATAGTGGCAGGCTCAGGTACGTCAACTGCTCCGCAACCTTGATGTCCAATGATACTGATTGTTGCAGCAAATGTGACGGTACTGCTTACTGAAAAAACACCACCAAAACGGTCATTTATCTGTGCTTTCTATTCACTATCATAGCTATGTCTAAACCTAAACCTAATAACCAAATAGTGGCAGGCTCAGGTATGTCAACTGCTCCGCAACCTTGGTGTCCAATGATACTGATTTTTGCAGCAAATGTGACGGTACTGGTTGCTGAAAAAACACCACCAAAACTCTCATTTATCTGTGCTTTCTATTCACTATCATAAATATACCTAAACCTAATAACCAAATAGTGGCAGGCTCAGGTACGTCAACTGCTCCGCAACCTTGATGTCCAATGATACTATCTGCGGCAAATGTGACGGTACTGGTTGCTGAAAAAACACCACCACAACTGTCACCTATACCTGTTACTAAAGAAATAGCCCCGCCATCAATGGCTCCCTTAGAAAGAATATGACCTCTAACTTCTGCACCTGCCCCAAGTGATGTTAAGCCTGCTGTGCTTTCTCCCAGTACATTCCAAAGAATACTGCTGTTATCGGTGACGTTTAACAATACGACCTTGGAGTCAATGCCAAAGCTTAGATTATTGGCAATATTGAAAACCCAAGAGCCATCCATACCATTACCATCTAAGGTCAGTGTTTTTCCTGCGGCAATAGTGAGATAATTAACAGAATTATAAACGCCAGCGACGAGTGACTCATCGTTGTCGCCAAAATCATCCCAATCTAGTTCTTGATCGGTTACCAATGCTTTTAGCTCGGCTTGCACCGTGGTAATTTGATTTTCTTTACTGGTAACAACAGGAGCAGGAGGTGGGGCTTTTGATGAGTCGCTGGTAGCTGGTCCACCATCAATAATAACATTAGCAGCAATGGTTGCCGTAGTTCCGGCATCAACATTTTGATGAATATGTGACCCCGCAGCTATGGTCACTGTGGTTCCTGCTACAACATTCCCCATAACCTCTGCATTTTGCTCTAATGTTACTGTGCTTCCTGCTTCAATATTTCCCTCAACATACACACCGGCGCCGAAGGTTGCTGTGGTACCCGTTTGAACCTTACCGATAACGTTTACATTGGCGCCTAGCGTTGCGGTAGTGCTCGCTTCTATATAGCCATTGACAATAACATTATCGCTTAGGGTTGCTGTAGAGCCAGCCTCAATATTGCCACCAACTTGGCCATTGGCCGCTAATGTTATTGTGGTGAGGGCCTGCATATTACCATGAGTAATCACACCATCAGCCATTGTTATCGTACCGTTAGCATAGACTGATAGATCATTGAGGTCTGAATCTAACAGAGGGTGAAAACTTGCGTTTGCACTAGAAACTAAGATTATCGTTAAGATAAATAAGAGGTGTGTGAGGCGCTGCATAGTAGACTCCATGTCATATATCTCAAAATTACAGACGAAAAAACTTAATCCATAAGTTGTATACTTTACACAATATATAATAGGAGGGAGCAGGGTATTTGTACAATAAATGCACGCTTAATTGTAAATATAGTTACCTTTAGTTGTTAGGTTACTGTAAATTTTGTTTATTTTTTTTCTAATTTATCAAATAATTGTTGAGCCAATTGATGTTCTTCAAAATCATCGGGTAAAGCTATTAATTTAATTAATACTTTTTTTGCCTCATGGATACGTTGCAACTTTGCTAGGGCATAAGCAATATGGTATTGAATATCTGGGCTAGTGGAAGATAAGCTGAATGCCTGCCTTAAGTAAGATAGACCCAAATCTAACTCTTCAGATAAAACCAATGCCCAGCCAATAGTATCTATAATGGAAGGCATTCTAGGGTCAAGGTTCAAAGCTTGTTTAGCGGTTTCTATTGCCATAGTAAAGTTCTTATCTCTAATATAAATAGTCGCTAAATTATTCAGTGCTAACGCTCTTTTTGTTGGTGGTATATTATTTTTAAGCAGTATTTGATATTGTTTTTTTGCTTTTTCAAAGTGTTTATTTTCTAGCAAATGATCCGCCAACAAATGACGATGCAATAACAATTGAGGATATTCAGTGATAAGGTTATTTAATTCGGCAATAAATTTTTCTGACAAAGAGGCTGTTTTACTGATTTGATATAACTTACTTAAAGCCGTTAAATTAGTATGATCTTGACTAACCGCCTTTAAGTATGAATTAAAAGCTTGAGGCTTATTATTGCCAGCATTATAAATATCGCCTTGTAAAATAGTAAGCTCGACATTGTCTTTAGGTATTCTTTGTTGAGTTTGTGCAAGTAACTCAATGGCTTCGTTAATTTTATTTAATTGAATTTTAATCTTAATAAGTTCAATAACAATGGGTAATGAATTAGGCGCAAATTTAAAGGCTTTTTCCCGACTATACTCTGCGCCAGCAAAGTCTTCTACTTTTAGTTGTAGTCGACTTAGTTTCATTAATAGTGGCACATTTTCATCAACCAATCCCGCCAATATATCTAATTTACGTTGAGACTTTTTCGGTTGATCTAATGATAATAATACTTCAGCTTTTTTAAATAAAGCCTGAATGTTTAGTCTGTTATCCCGCAACATTTGGTCAATAACTAACAGTGCATCTTGCCATTGTTGTTCAGCAATATAAATATTCGTTAACTCAGTCAGTGCAACTGTCTTTACTGATGGTATTTTAGCTTGCTGCTCAAGCCCAGCAATAGCCGCCTCTTTATTACCAAGACGATATTCAACTTTGGCAAGTAATAATGCACTTTGATTATTATTTTTATTTTTATTTAGCACATCGCTCAATATCTTTCTTGCTAAGTCTAGTTTGCCAAGATTAAGTTGTAATAATGCATAACTGGTACTGATTTCACTATTTTGTGGCTGCTTTAAATACAATCTTTCTATAATTTTTTGGGCTTGGCTAAATTGTTGTAATTCAATCAATATTTGTGCAGTTATCAAATGATAGCTGACATTCTCTGGATAAGTATCGATTAATGGTGTTATATAATTTAAGCTTTTTTGGAAAGCTCCTACCCTTAATGACAACAGTGACAACGCGTATTGATAACTTTCACCCCCTTTGATATTTGCATCTTCTAATAAAGCAAGCGCTTGCTCAATACGGCCAGAGCCTTCTAGTACATTGGCTGAGAGAATCAACACCGCTTCATCTGTAGGGTAATCAACGCGCAGTTTTGATAAAACAAAATCAGCTTTATAATTTTGGTCAAATTTAAGATATAAACCAGCTAATATCAAGGCGTACTGTTTATTGAAGATCAGATCTTTCTCATTCTTTTCGAGTAATAATAAGGCATGTTTTGGTTCTTGCTGTTGCTGGTAAACATCAGCAAGCAGCATAATCTCACTCATTTCAGTTTGAGTAGAGCTTTGACTTAGATATCTTTTGAATTTACTTTCAGCTTGTATCCAATTTTCTTGAGCATAACTGCTCATGGCATCAAGCAATAATAATTGCGGCTGAGAAAGGAGATATGACTCATCAAGCTTAGATAATTGATTACTGAGTTCAACAAGCACTTTTTTTGATAATTCTACTTGGTTAAGCTCTTTTAAAATGAGAGCTTTCATAAATGTTGTTTGAGGGTCATTTTCTGCGGTCTCAAGTACTTTATCTGCAACCTGATTAGCCATGTTAAAGTTTTGAATATCGACATAACAGCCGATTAAAATTCGCAACGTTTCAATATTCTTCGGATTCAGTTCATTCGCTTTAGTTAGGTAGTTAATAGCATCATTAAATTGACCATCACTACGAGCAAGATGACCTTTTAATTGCCAGAGTATTTCGTTATTAGGCGCAATTTTGTTCGCTTTAGTAAGCAGTACCTTAGCGTTGATATTATTTTTTTGATAAATATAAACTGTTGCTAACCCTAATAATGCGTCAATATTATTGGCATACAGAGTAAGGATACTTTGGTAGGTTATTTTGGCGTTTTTTAGGTCATCTAAGCTAATATAAGCTCGTGCTTTTATTTGGTTATACGCTAACTCTCCTTCTTTTTTAAGCGTCATCTTACTGGCAAATGTTAAGGCTTGATCAAACTTACCTTGATTTAAAATGCTCTCACCAAGTGGAAAAACAATCAAATTATTATCAACACCTTGAGCAAGTAGATCATTGAGTTCTTGCTCAGCAGCAGGGTAAGAATTTTTATCTATTAAAACCTTAGCGAGTAATAATTTGGCCGGTAAATTACGTTCACTTTGCTGCAAAGCATTTTTTAAATGAATATAAGCTGTTTCAATCTTTCCTTGGTTATAAGCTTGAAGTGCGGCTTCATAATGGTTTTTTTCGCTGTTTGCTGCCATTGCCGCATTTACCATTAACACAGCAGCTATTTGAATAAAGGAGATAATTAATTTCCGTATTTTTTTCATCATGACTTATGGCCTTTATTTTCTTCTAACAACATCTCAAACAACAATGTATTAAAAATAGAAATTTGAATTTTATGACTATTTAAGTCATCAGAAAAACATTAAGTGTTGGCTTTGAAAAATGAACCCGTATTAATTTGCTACGTGCTAATCTAACAATTAGCACGTCAACAGCTAAATTATAACCTTGCTGATTAAAGCTCTGTGGTGAAATAAACGATTACGGAGATTATGAACAATATCCTGTCGTTCATCTTTGTAAAAAGCTGGGCCTGATCACTAGGCCTAAAATTTGATAAACTATGTCTAAGTAATAAACTGCCATTCATTGAGGCTTGATTTCAAGGACCTCATGGTTACTAGAGCAGAAATGGATTGGTTGAATAGCATTTATGCTACTTATAAACCCCATTTATCCATAATATTTTTATAGGTGCCATCGGCTTTTATTTGTTGTAATGCAGCAGATAAAATAGTCACTGTTTTATCTGCTGTTTTAAGTCCAGTCGCGATGAAAAGATCGCCAGGAAAATCATGTAGTTCAATAAAAGGTTTAATGTCATCTTTGTTAAACCCAATACTCTTCATTTCTCTATCTACTGCAATAAAGTTTGTTAAAATAAAGTCTATTCGTTGTTCAAAGAGCATGCGCCACATATGTTTATAACTAACGGATAAATGTAAATTTTTTTGCTCTAGAAAGCCTGTGTTTTTTAAATATTGCTCCGAGTGATAGCCACGGATTGTACCCACGACAAACGACTTTGCCTCTTCAATATTACTAATATTGATATCTTCGCGGTTGCGAAGACCCACCAAAAAAGCTTTGCTCTTAAATATTTGACCAACCCACTGGAAAAGATCTTTGCGGTCAGAACTCTTCATTAAAGAGAGCATAAAAATATTTTTATTATTTATGGCTAAATCATAACTACGTGCAAAAGGTATAAACTCGATTTGAGCAGAAAACTGAGTTTTAATCATTAAAGCTTCAATAACTTCAACTAAAGCTCCAGCAGGTTTGTTATCTGCGCCCATAAAATGAAAGGGGGGTAAATCTTCTGTAACAAATCTCAGTTGCTGAGCATAACTTGCCCATGAGAATACAAACAATAATAGAGCAACAATCGCTTGCTTAACTATATTATTCATATCGGCTTTCTAGCCAATTTTGATTGAGGGAAAATTAAGATATTGATACTTACTCTATTGCACAGTGTTTACCTATTAGTATTGTATTAATAATAAAACGAGTGTTATTGCAAGGGAAGATTACGATTTTTTAGTAAATAAGGCAGCAGGTATCTGTCCAAACTTGGTGTTTTTGTATCATTAGGGGGCACTACCCTGTTGACCTGCTATTGAGCTTTGTATTGCTTAGCAGGGTGAATGTGTTGACACATTTACATTTATTATCAGGTAATTGTTGGCTAAATAAATAAGCGACTGTCTATTTTCTATAGCCGATATTATCGAAAGGCTAACTGGTTGCTAGATGTTTATATAGTTGTACATAATTGACTTCTAAACTTGAGGTTGTACGCCAAGTTTTGGTTAGGAGACTGTAGGACATGCCTATTTCTGTCACCAAGTGCATATGTGCTAGCGTCGCCATAGTGTTTAATTCAAGTGGTGTTACAAAGGCACGCCAGCTGTGTGTACCTATAGGTAAATAACGCATAATATATTCAGCGCCAAGAATGCCTACTAGGTAGGATTTAATCGTGCGATTTAGCGTTGCCATTACCACACAGCCACCCACTTTGCATAATTGGCTACACTGTTTTACCAAGTCTTTTTGGTTGGGAACATGCTCGATGACTTCCGCATTAATCACCACATCGTAGCGATTTCTATCGCTTATACTGGTATGTTGCGCATGTTCGTGGCGATACTCAATATCAAGTTGAGATTTCACCGCATGGCGTTTTGCTACTTCAATACTTATCTCACTCACGTCTATACCGACCACTGTGGCTCCGGCTTTTGCTAAAGGTTCGCAAACCAGACCTGCGCCGCAGCCAACATCTAAAATTTTTAATCCTTGCAGCGGTGCTATATGATTAGGGTCGCGACCATAGAAGGCGCAAATTTCTGCAATAAAATACGCTACGCGTACTCGATTGAATTCGAGTGCCGTTTTGTATTGACCGTTTGGATCCCACCAACTTTCAGCGAACTTATTAAATTTAGCGATTTCTGCTGGACTAAAATTACCAGCTGGCGTGTGTTTAATGGTATTATTTTTCACTGGACTAAGCTTACTTTTGTCTAACATGGTAGGTATATCCATTTTATTTTTGTTAATTAACACAAGGCACCTTTATGGACAATCAACTGAATGTATTAGGTACAGATTTAGAGTTATGTTGTAGTAATACGGGCTATACCCGAAAAGGGTTTTGTTTTGTGCCCGAAGTTGACTTTGGTAACCACAGTGTCTGCGCAATTATGACCGACGATTTTCTACAGTTCTCAAAATTACAAGGCAATGATCTGATCAGCCCTAATTCTCAATATAATTTTCCTGGCTTAAAAGCGGGTGATAAATGGTGTTTATGCGCTGTTCGTTGGTATCACGCTATTGCAGCCAATGTTGCTCCACCTATTGTGCTTGAGGCAACCAACCAAAAAGCACTAACAGTGGTCTCATTAGATGTTTTAAAGGCCCATGAATATCAGCGTTAAGGCGTTACTCTTGTTGATAAAATAACGAACAACACCGATACCACTGTTTAGGTCGAGTTAGCGACTTAATAATCAAGGTCGTATAGCAGAGATATTAATAACATCATTATAATTTTTTTATCTCTTGGCGAAGTGTGGTGTTGCTATCGGTGACGATTTTCTCCAGTACGATCACTCTTTCAACCAGTATAGCTAATTTCTCTTGTGTTGCTCTGGCGGTATGACTATTAGTTTCTTTTTGTAACGCTAATAATTGTTGATTGGCTGCTGATTTGTAACGAAAGTAATGGCGAACCAAGATAATAATTAATACCGGTGATGTCAGTGTTATCATGACTAAAAATAATTCAAACATAGCTAATTCCCTTTAAATACTTTGAGTGGTTAATGTCGCTTTTGTACTTGTGGTCGACTGATTTTTCCACAAGTTTAAAAAGGTTATTTCACGCTTTTTACCACGGCAAACAAGCAGATGAATGTAAAGCAAAGTTAAAATAATTGAGCTTGCTTTAAATATATTGCCCGCTAAGTCTCCCGCTGCACCACCTGACATGCCAAATATTCCGTAAGCTGCATTCATGAAAATATGCATCCACAAAGGGAACCAAATTCGATAACCAGATTCACAAAATAACCATGCAAACCAAGTACCGGCTACCGAAGTTATTGCGAAAGCTGCAAAGGCTGACATTAGGTCATGCCCTTGATATATATGCCCAAAACCAAAGATAACAGAACTAAATAAGGCGGCAGGTATAAATCCTAAGTGGCAATATCGAAATAAAACGCCAAACAATACCGCTCTAAAAAGAATTTCTTCGAACACCCCCGCGTATACCGAGCCAACCATTATCCCTGATAGGGCAAGGTTCAACTCGCTACTTAAATAGGCGTAACCGATTGTCATCGGCAAGCAACAGGCAACCGCCGCTAAAAAATAATGTTGAAATCCTGCTATTTTTAGACCTAAAATCTCAGTTAAATCAACGTCCTTAAATAGTAAGCTTGCCACTAACACTAAGGGACTATATATAAAGAGGTAGCTCGCGGGTGTTAATAAAAGGTGGGATTGATTATCTAGTGCCAGTAAAGCTTCACTCCAAGTATCTCCCCAAAAGTATTTCATTATATAGCGACAGAATATAAAGGTAGTGATCATTATTAGTGTTTTAATTTTGTTATTCATATTTACCTGCTTAACTAAAGTTTAAATTTCAAATTAAGCATGACTAACACTCAATTGAATATCCATAAATTAGGGGTAAGCTAATAAAAAAGGTATTACTAACAATATATTGGGATGATTAACAAGCTTTTGGGACTAATGACAAGGCTTGTTTTATTGTCTCTACATAAGAACGAGATACGGGGATAGTAACATCAAGGGGTTTCATCATTAATTTCAAACCGCCAGCATTGCCGGTGCTAAGTTCTACTAAGGCTAGGTTTACAGCATAAGATCGATGGCAGCGCATCACCGTTGAGTCAACAGGAAGTTGTTTTAAGATACTGATCAGTGAACTGCGTAATAATTGATAGCTAACGTTGTTATCTTTAATAATGACTAACTCACAGTAATTGTCAGCGGATTTTATAAATAACAGCTGTGATAAAGCTACTTGTAATTTGTCGCCTTTATTATCACCGGTTAAGGTTAATGGCTGAGTTGATATTCGCTCGCTATTAACAACATTTTCATTTTGTTGATTCGTTGCATTGTCAGTTTCGATAACTTGTCTTGGTAAAGCCGTTTTCTGCGCATGGCGATTGACAAGATACATAAAAATGATTGGAAACAGTCCAATAGCAAAAGTATATAAAATAAACAGTAATTGGTTTTGCCAATGCCAGGAGCCAAGAATAGCCACGACAAAGTAGCTGTGATTAAAGGCCGAAACTATAGCAATGTATAAACAAGGTATGATGATCAAACGTAATATGTTGTTAATCTTCAGGCGAGTTGAAGCTATTTCTAATGCTCCAGAGAGTAATAGCGCGCAAAAGGTTACCAAGCCATACCCGGAAAGTCGTAAGAATTTGAAGGGAATAGTATGGTTGTTGGTGCCAAAAGGCTGGAATACAAATAAAACGAATAAGGTAACTGTGGAGAAAAGTACCGCACGCTGTAAAACTACTTTTCTGGATGCAAAATCATCCTTCAACCACAGGCTCATTATTTAAAATCTTTTGAATATACAATGGATAAGAAAAGTAACATATATTAACCGTTAGTTGCTGATATTTTTAAAATTAATAGCACTAAAATTATCAATGAAGCCTTTGTAGTTAATTAACTCTTATAACGGGATATTGCCACTCACTGATTATTTTATCAATCTTTCCCGTTATCTTCAGTTGATTAATTGCATAGCGTAACTGTTCAATTATATAGGGTGATGTTTTTATATTACAGGCAAAATAATAGTCTAAGGGCTTTGTATTTAGTTGGTAAACATTTTCAAATAAATTAGGGTTTAAATTATTAAATTGAGCGCGATACCTAATGGTATATCCATCGGCTAAAATCAAATCGATACTTTTACGCTTAACTAACAGCATTAATAATGAATGAGTATTATTAACGACAGTTAAATTGAGACCTTCTGTAAAGCCTTCTTTCACTAAACGTTGGTGGGTAACATCATCACGGATCACGGCAATCATATGTTTCTTTGCATCTTCTAATGAAGTAATACTTAGCTTTCGTGCAGTTAAACCGATAAAAGAAATATTACGCTCGGCGATGGTATTTACCCAAATAAATTGCTCTTCACGTGCTGGGGTTCGGGCAATAGAATAAATACAGGTGTTTTCTTTATTCAAAGCCATATTAAGTGATCTCGCCCACGGATAGACATTGATATTGAATGTGTACGGTGTACTCGACAGCGCCGAAGAGACTATTTCTGTGGCGAATCCCATTACTTTATTGGGTGTATCTATTTGAAAAGGGGGCAGGTGCTCGGTTACGATTTCAATATGAGGCTGAAAAGTAATCTCTTGTGAGCTTGTTGATAGCGTAAAAAAGCAAAGAAACAAGGTTAAGTATTTGATTTTATTGTAGGTGGTCACTATAGGGTTAATCTTCCTTGATTTATAGATAAAAAAGATTAACACTAAAATTGCTGAAAAACCACTCAACAAAGTCGCAGCGAGAACTTACTGAGTGTTTTACATGATGGTCTTTCTCTATACATTACTGCAAGTTTGGTGTGGCTGATTTTAATGCTCAAATGAATGAATTAGAAGATCTGATAAAACTTGCTGATGTGGTTTTATATAAAGCTAAAAACAGTGGGCGAACTATCGCTTGTTAGATGCAAGAAACACCTAAAGAAGATGACAACGAAGCAGTAAATATTATCCATACAGTAAACTAGAATCACCATAACCCCGCTATTTTATTATCTCAGTTAGCCTGACAAACATTATTTATATTAAAACCGACCTTTTAAAGATTTAACGTTAACTTTTTGTTAATATTGTTGTTTAGCGTTATATTACTTTTTTTGTAAAGGGTGATAAAATTTCAATATAACAAATCAATGAACAAAGAAAAGTTACACTTTATTTTTCGTTCATCCCCTTTTTGCTCATTATATATCGCCACTTAAAACGGTTAAACCAGATAGTCGTTTTCGTTAAGGTATTTTAATGACCAAAAAATATATTTATAAAGGAATATATGTGAAAAAGTTAATAACGATTGTTTTATTTATTTTATCTGTTCAAGGATGTGGAGGAGGTTCTAGTAGTGACAGCACTAAAACTAATGGTACGAGCACCAATGTGGCCGTTGTTCCTCTTGATTATAAAAGTATTAAATATAAAAATGAAATATCAAACAAATATAACGCTGTTTTTAGAGGTGGGATCACTTTAAAAATTCCTCTTAGTTGGTATCAAGAACAAAGCCTTGATCCAGAGCCTCTTGTACTTAGTACTTTTTATTCCGAAGGTACTTCTCCTAAAGTTATTACTATCGTAAAAACTGACAGTTTTATTCAAAGTAGGCAAGGACTATCAAACATAAGTGAAGTATCTTCTAAGCCCATTAACTTTTCGAGCTTTGAGGGAACAGAGGTTATATTTACGGCGAATATTGACGATGTTGCGTTAAAATTTATGCAAAGTTATGTGGAAGTGAATTCCGTTTACTATTCTATTTTCTTTTTTTCGGAAGCCCAAGAGTTTGATCGGTATATAGAAGTTTCTCGATATATTGCCCGTACGTCGCACTTGAGTATATTAACGCATGAGACTACCGAGATAAGTGTAACAAAGGCAGATGATGATTTTTTATTGTTGATTTGTGAACCATCAGCACAGAATTCTAATGAATATCAGCTCTATGGCAAAATTATGTCGCAGGAGCTCACTTTTAGTGAACAATTTTTAATTGATGATAAATCTTTAGGTTGTTTAAATGTCAATGCTAAATACAGTCAGGGTTCATATCTCGTTGTATATGGCGCTGATTATAATGATCGACACCTTGTTGCTAAAAGAGTCTCAAAAACGGGAGTGGTTTTAGATGATGTTCGTATTCCAGTATCATTTTATAGTAAATACATAGATTTATATTTAGAACGAGAGTTTTCACTTAGTAATAACAACAAAGAAATAAACATTCTTTTTGATGGTGATAAATATTTAGTTACTTGGCGCTGGAAAACAGGAAATAGCAGTGAACATATCATGGGGCGTTACATTGATACTTCAGGTGTCACTTCAGAGATATTTTCTATTCATGAATATGTAGACGGTCTTATTGATAATACGATTAAAGCGGCTATTAGTAACAATCAAATTTTAGTTTCTTGGTCAATTAAAGAGTCGAATAATGATGATTTCCCTATAGTTACCTATGGAAAATTTATTAATGATATTGATATTGATGTTGTCAGGAAAATTGAACCTTCAATCATAGATGAAAATAATGTAACTACTGCACGATTCCAAGATTTAACACCCATCGATAATGGCTTTGTTTTCTCATGGGTACAAGGGGGATATTGTAGTACATGTGAAGGTTTGAGTGACGAGGCAATTAAAGCCAGAATAATTAACCGTGATGGTTTGCTAACAGATGTAAAGGTATCTTCTAACGTCATAACTGTCGCAGAGCAAACTACTTCTGGAGGTGCTAGCATTGGTGAAGCAGGAGATAGAAGTTATTTTAATATTCAAAACTTAGATAATAAGTTACTTTTCTCTTGGATCACCGGGGGAGCATTTGAAGAAACTATTTATTACATGGTTAGTGATCAAAGCCTAACTGAAATGTCAGATATTACGATCAGAAATAAAAAAATAGGTTACATGCCTAGCTTAGCTGAAATAAAGGTCACTTATTCTGAAGATAGGTTGTTTATCTTTCAGACTGCCTATAAAGGTACGGCTGTTTGGGCTGAAAATAAACCAAGTCAGTAGATTAAATAAAAATAGACAGTTGAATCGTTTCGGTTGCAATATCGGTTGTTTATTGTCAAATAGTTCACTGACAATAGCCTTGAAAACCTGTGGTTATAGTACTTAATCGATACGATATAGCTAGGTTATTTTAAGACGTTGTTGGGGATTGTTGAATTTAAAACTGCCCGATACGGGCAGTTTTATTTAGTTAGTAAAGGTTAAAAACTGATAGTTAATGACTGGGCTATCAGGTAAATATCTATAATTAATGGCTTCAAAGAGTCGGTTTGCTTGCCGACATCTAAGCCATTAGGTTAATACTATTTTTGTTTTATTTTTACTTAACGCCGTAACACCAGAACCAATAACTAAGATCACTGCACCGACAATACTGGTAGTATTGAGTGGTTCGTTTGTAATCGCTCCTGGAGAAATATAATTAATGATCTGCATAAAAATTAAGGTCAATAACGGCGTTATGGCTAATGTTGCGCTAACACGAGACGCTTCCCAATGTTCAAGAGCTTCTGCAAAAGCGCCATAAGCCAAAAGCGTATTTGCCCCACAAAAAATCAACAGTAACCAGCCTATAGTATCTAGTTCAAACACTAAAGACGGGGCCGACAACGGTAAAAACACCAAGGTTCCCGCTACATAAATCAGTATCATAATTTCTTCAGAGGCAAAGTTTTTCAACAGTTGCTTTTGTGCTAAGGCATAAATAGCCCAAAGAATTGCCGCAAGAATAATAAAGAAAAGGCCAAGAGCATAGTTACCCTGAAAACTAAATAATTGTTCAAATCGCTGATTAAAAAATAATACCAGTCCTAAGATAAAGGTTAACAAGCCCACTTTTTGTTTGGTATTAAACGACTCTTTAAAAACACAAACACCACCAATAAGTAATAACATCGGTGCTATTTGAATCATGACCTGTGTGCTTTCTGGTGATGTTAAGGCCAAGCCCATCATATAGAGAATGTAGTTTGCTAATAAACCAAAGACGGTAAGTATCATTAACACCAGGACTCTATTGTTCTTAAGTGATGATAATGAAGGTAAGCGTTTGGTGATAACTAAGTATCCGCCCAAAAATACGGCCGCAATAAGAAAACGAAACCAAGTAATGGTATTTACGTCCATATATTGCAATAGCTCTTTGAGCGCAATCGGTAAAACGCCCCATAATATTGCCGTAGTAAGGGATAAAAATAACCCCAGTTGCCATCGACCACTAATTTCATGCATAGGAAAAGCTCAGCTTAAAATGCCACATTGAGCATTTCTTTAAAAGTGAGATATTATCCATAAACTGCTTGAAAAATACTATCGTTATTAACGCTAGTATTGTGTTTTATCAGAGATAAAAGCGAAAGTTATCTTATAAGCAGCAATTAAAGCCATCAGCTTTAACAAAGAGGGCGTTTGAGTGGAATTACCCATAAATATCATAGATGAATTGAAAATGGTTAAACTGAGCTTAAAAGAATACTGGTCTCACTGTTAAGCACTCCTTCTATCGTTCTAACATCTCGCAGTACGTGGTCGAACTCGAGTAAATTTGATGTTTTAACCTCAGCCACTAAATCCCAAGTACCGTTAGTTGTGTGAATCTTATCAAGTTGGGCAATACCACGCAGTTTATTAATCACTTGTGTGGTCGACCTACCGACAACTTCTATCATCATTATAGCTTTAACGACTTCAGTCTCTAACTCATCATGAGCTCGAATCGTGAATCCCAAAATAGCGCCAGAATTAATCAGTCGATCCATTCTATTTTGTACTGTGCCACGCGAGACGTGGAGTGATTTTGCCAACTTAGAAATAGAGGCCCTAGCATCAAGGCGTAAAATAGCAATGAGCTCTTTATCAATAGCATCGTAAAGAAATACCCGCTTCTTCAGGTTCTTGTTCTCGGTCATACTCGGCTCCAAATTATCATTTTGACAATAAAACTAAACAATATGATAAATATTTACTCAATAATTGCAACATATTGCCATTTTGATTAGCACCTTCAGCAGATAGTATAGGGTTCAGTTAAATAACAGCTTTGTATAGCGCTCTGCTTTATCTGCCAAGAGACTAATTATGATAAAGCATAAAATACAAGGTAATAGAGAGAAATTATGCCAGTATTTCCACAAGCACCAAATGCGGTCGTGATGATCCGCCCACATCACTTTTTTCCTAACGAAGAAACAAAGCAAGACAATAGCTTTCAGTCAACAGAGCTTGTAAACCAAGAGCAAATTAAAGCCCTTGCTTTTGATCAGGTAACTAGCGCAGCAAGCATACTTGCAGCAGAAGGGATTGTTGTTCACCTCTTTGAAGATGAAGGACTTGAAACACCCGATTCAGTATTTCCTAATAATTGGTTTTCAACACATAGTGGTGGTCAAATCGCAATTTACCCTATGTATGCAAAAAATCGCCGCAAGGAACGCCGCACAGATATTATCGCCATGCTTAAACAACAGTATCGTGTGCAAGTCGTTTTTGATTATTCTGGATTAGAGTATGATGATATTTACTTAGAGGGTACTGGTGCTATGGTGCTAGACCATATTGAACGCATTGCTTATGCGGTTAGTTCAAAAAGAACCGATTCACATGTCCTTGAACGCTTTTGCGCTCACTTTAATTTTGAACCTATGGTTTTCGATGCTCAAGACAAAAAGGGCACTCGTGTTTACCATACCAATGTATTAATGTGTATTGGCAGTGATTTTGTCATGGCCGGCTTTGAAATGATGACCAATCCTAAACGCCGAGATGAAATTATTAAGCGCTTTGAAAATGCAGGTAAAAAAATTATTTATTTAACCGAGCAGCAAATCAATCAATTTTGCGGTAATGCACTCGAATTGCAAGGGACTTCAGGGCGCATACTTGCGCTTTCGTTAACTGCCTATAACGCATTAACACCACAGCAAATAACCTTGCTAGAAGAAACAGTGAAATTGGTTCCTCTGAATGTCTCTGCCATTGAAATGGCTGGTGGCTCAGTACGTTGCATGTTGGCAGGGGTTCACTTGTCAAAAAGATAATTTATTGATTAACGCTTGAGTCAAAAAAATTAAGCATATAATTTAAAAAAGTATCGTACTATACTGAAAATTAAAGAGTAAATAAGGCAAGTAAATGGTTAATGAGATTGTAAGCGCTATCAACAATATCCTTTGGGGCCAAGGCCAAATATTAATTTACTTGTTACTTTTTGCCGGATTTTGGTTTTCGTTCAAACTTCGCTGGATACAGATACTGCAATTCAAATATATGTTTACGGTGATGAAAGGCAGTACGCAATCTGACAAGTCAGGCATTAGTTCTTTTCAAGCTCTATGTACGGGGCTTTCGGCGCGAGTTGGTACGGGGAATTTAGCGGGTGTTGCCATGGCTATTTCGCTGGGTGGCAGTGGTGCGGTATTTTGGATGTGGGTCATTGCATTATTGGGTATGGCGACCGGCTTTGCTGAAAGTGTTCTTGGCCAGTTATATAAAGTGCGAGATGAACATAAAGAATTCAGGGGCGGCCCAGCTTATTATATTCGGGCAGGACTCAACAAACCTTGGCTGGCTATTCTTTTTTCGCTTTGTCTCTTTTTAGGCTACGGTCTTACTTTTAGTGCAATGCAAGCCAACACCATCGCAGATGCATTAAATAATACTTTTACCATCCCTCGTGAATATTCAGGCGTAGTTATTGCGGTACTCGCCGGCAGTATCGTTGTAGGTGGCATGCGCAGTATTGCCCGATTTGCCGAACTTATTGTCCCTTTTATGGGGTTAGCCTTTGTCGGGACAGCGGTCGTTATTACCTTGATGAACATTCAACTTTTACCATCAATGTTTGTCGATATATTTTATTCAGCTTTTGGTTTAAATGAAGCGGGTGCCGGCGCTTTAGGTGCAGCTATTAAGAATGGCATTCAACGAGGCTTATATTCAAATGAGGCTGGAGCAGGTAGTGTGCCTCATGCAGCCGCAGGCGCTTCACCTGTTCCTAATCATCCTGTTGCTCAGGGTTATGTACAAATGCTAGGGGTTTTCTTAGATACCATGGTGCTTTGTAGTTGCACAGCAGTAGTTATTTTGTTGTCAGATATTAATATCAGTGGCGAAATGGAAGGTATTCGAATGACACAAGATGCGATGACGAGCCATTTTGGTAGTGGTGGAAACTATTTTGTTGCCGCCGCGATTACCTTATTCGCTTTCACCTCTGTGGTTGCTAATTATGCTTATGCAGAGAGTAATTTACATTTATTTAAACTAGACAATAAAGTAGGGCGACTCTTTTATACCAGCATTTATTTATTTATGGTGTTTTGGGGAGCAACGGCTTCGTTGAAAGAAGTGTGGGGATTAGCAGATATGGCACTAGGATTAATGACGTTGGTGAATATCTACGCCATTATTTTACTGACCCCAACCGTATTGAATTTAACTAAAGACTTTCGCGAGAAACTCAAAGAAAATGGTAAGCCTACTTTTTTACTTGATGATGTCGAAATACAAGGCAAAACAGAGCCCGGTGTCTGGACAGCGAATAAAGCCAAAGAAACGTTATAAGTGCTTTGATATATAAAAAGCCGCTAAAAGATTTTAGGCGCTTGTTTCATGGTGCTATAGGTTATAGGCAATAGGGATTCATTGACGGCTTATTATGAACACCATGAATTTAAACGACGACAAAATATAACATACTGCGAAAAACTATTAGCATAGTTATTTTTTAGCATAGTTATTTTGTGAAATAATATGTAATAAACTATGGGCTCAAAACGTCTATCGTTAAGTGTGCTTTAAATCCCCATAAACAGTAATTCCCGTCATATGTAGACTTTTTCAATAATATTAGTAGTTTTATTCAAGTACTCGATAGGTTTGCGTATAACTTCTGGAAGCATTTATATGTTTGTATCCAATAATTTTCTTAAATTTTTATAATGGATGTCCGAGTTATTCTGTTAACACTCAACATGAACTAGGCAGTAAAATAAACCAAAATTTTGCCTTTACAGTGCTTATATGTAAATGACGGTGTTGACTCGCGCTCATTGTCAATTACAAATATATGAATGTGTGGAGGAGAGTGATTCTCTTTTTATTGGGCGCGTTAAGCGCCACCTTAGGTGCTATATTCCCGAGAGTTCTTTTAGAAATCATAAAACACATATCATACTGCTCCAACTCTGATCTTATTTGCTAACTTATGCATTTATTCTGATAGTACTTAATGTTCTCTTAAGTATTCTTTTACCAAAAATGTACGCAGGAATAAGAGGGAGTGGAACAAGTATTATAGTTGGTGCTAAAAGTGCGCACCAATAAACAGAAACTGTAAAAAATACTAATTCAAAGAACCCAACAAAAAAACAGGATTTAGATACACCTGTGTTTAGATTTTTTACAGCATATGCTTTTAACAAACCTTTTGATAAGTTACCGATGGCTTTGATTTCATCTCCATTTTCTATATGCAAACTGCCTTTAGATCTGTATTCAACGGGTGTGCCATCTATTCTAAATGTATAATCCTTTAGTTGCATATCTGACAGACCAAAAGTTGAGTTAGAGACCCTAATACTACTAACTCTTCCATTTAAAGTGTTAATGAATCCATCTACCTTTTTGTTTTTTTTGTTGGTTACATTTTGGGGTTTGGCTTTGCGTTTATAAGGTAATAATTTTATTGTTATCAATTCAAGATAATAAAAAAATGAATCCATGACTATAATTCCTAGAAGTTATTTATAAATAAAATAAAATAAATATACATTTATATACCTATTTAAGGGCTTTACTGATGTGGGGAATTATTATTTTCCCTTAACAATTTAATCGTAAGTTTTCACTGCCATAGTTTGTTTTTCTCCCATATTGACTGTGATATTCTAGTGACAATTTTTCTCTATCTCCTTGAACAGCTGCTTTTTTGAAATAAGTGTAAGCTTCATCATAGTTGTATTTATTATATGCAGACACGCTTAAATCGTAGCCATGTTTAGCAACTGCTGAAAAATAAAAATTATATAATTGGTGAGAGTAAGCGCAATAACATTTAATCTATCCGTGTTTTATTTAAATGATTTTATTATTGTATCTATTTATCAATAGGATAACTAATATTTTCTTGTTTGTTTTTCTTAGGGATATCTACTTTTTTAGGGGGAATTAATCGTTTTTTCATGATTTTTTATGTAATGATACTTTATCTCACGCTAAAAACTTGGGGCATGACTTAAGTATTTAAGATGAATTTCACACATTAGAGGCATTTATTATATAATGAAAAATTTTTGAAATATTATTATATCAGCACTATAACACTAAAAAAGATAACAGATGATTGTGTTTATAATACTTTAAAAAAGGATGACGTTTCAGTTGAAAATCAAAAAACCACTAAATGCGGTTTTTTGATAAATCACTTTACTTATTCAGTACTTACTGTTTGCATTTCTTCTATATCAACAGTGTTTTTTAGAATATATTGCTCAACATCTTCAATTTTATCCTTACTGAAACCAAGTTGTGCTTCTATCGATACTTTACCGTCAACATGCTCGATTAATAAAAAATCATTAATCCCTAATGTTCGAGAGAATAAAGTATGAACTTTACTGTTTTTAATATCTACAACTTTTAATGTTGTTGATGTTTTATAAAAGGCTAGAGGACCTGATTTAGTGTCAATCCAATCTATAGCCCAAAAATAATGACTACTATTTTTTAATCCTTGTTTGTTATAAAGGGCATCTTTATATGAAACATTCTTACAATCATTGTATAACCCTTTAGATGTACAGTTACTATGTACTGCAACTGTTTTCCCAGATAAGCTCACATCTAATGGAACAATAGTCCCATTATTAATATTAACAAGAATATAGTGGTCCGCTTTATTTAAACCTAACGAATTCCCAATACTACTAATTGAATCGAACATGCTGCCAAAAGAATCTTTTTTAGAGGTAGGGTTTTTTTCTAGAAGAATGTAATTTGTTGAAGCAACATCACCATTTTGATGATCGGCAATGTGATAGTTATCTAAAATTGTTATTGATTTAACTTGGTTTTTACCTATTGTATATTTAAATGCTGAGCCAGCTCTACCAACAATAAAACCATCTGATGTTGGAGTAAGCGAGCTTCCAGGTAAAGACTTTCCCGTTACTGTCGTTACATTAAAGGACTTACCTTTTTTTTCGACGGTAGCAATTTTTATAGGGCCATTTTCAGAGTTTGCTTTGTTATATTTCAATGTAAAAGTGCCATCAAAATTTTTCACAGCATAAGTGAATTGTCCAGTTATACGGTTTCCACCGAAGCTTGCGACACTACCCTCAAAATCATTGAACATTTCGTTGTTAATTAAAATACCATCTTTATGCCTAGCAAATAGTGCGGGCCCACCAGTAGTGTCTACCTCAAGCTTTTGAGCTAATAATTCTTTTTCAGATATGGTAACTATAGGAGTCATCTCTTTTACAGTTTGTTTTTGTTGAGCAGAGCTTGTTGCACCACCAAACATTTTCCCAATCATGGCTTTTTGCATTTCCACAATTTGAGCTCGCTCTTCAGCTGACATTTGTTGCTGTGGAGTTGTAGACATGCAACCAGTATTCAGACCTATTAATAATGCTAATGACGATGCTTTTATTTTTATATTCATTTAATTTAAAATATCCCTTTATTTATACTCCTTGAAACACTATGTAACAAAGGCGTCTAATATTTACAGGAAACCACAAATAAATCAATGTATTAATTAACTTCCCTAGATGCTTATACTAAAAATCGATTAACCAGGACACTCATAGCTAATTTGAAAGATATTAACGATTAAACAGTGAAATTAAACAGATTAAACAGGACACCCATAGTTAATTTGAAAGGTAGCATTCCCTCTACTAGGCTTATTATAAGAGTCAAAGTAAAAGGATTTTCTTTATGACTACTGCTAGAAAAAAACTGATTAGTTTGGTTGATACCCCATATTACCACTGCATTTCTCGCTGTGTTCGCCGAGCTTTTCTTTGCGGTGAAGATAAACTCACAGGTAAGAGTTTTGAGCACCGCAGAGGCTGGATTGAAGATAAGTTACTTAGTTTAAGTCAAGTTTTCGCTATTGATGTATGTGCTTATGCGGTTATGAGTAATCATAGTCACTTAGTGCTGTTTATTGATGAGCTAAGCGCTGAATCATGGTCGACAGAAGAAGTCTTACAGCGTTGGCATAAAATATTTAAAGGCACTTTTTTAACACAACAATATTGCCGTGGTGAATTGATTGCCGAATACTTACTTCCAACATTAAAAAATACGGTAGCCTGCTATCGCAGTCGATTAATGGATATAAGTTGGTTTATGCGTGTTCTTAATGAGCGTATTGCGAGAAAAGCCAATCAAGAAGATAATTGCACCGGCCGGTTTTGGGAAGGGCGCTTTAAGTCACAAGCTTTACTCGATGAATCGGCGATTTTAGCCTGCATGGCCTATGTTGATTTAAACCCAGTTAGAGCAGGTATGGCAGATACGCCAGAGAGTTCACCATACACAAGTGTAAAAAAGCGTGCCATCGAAGCTATAAAGGGTAAGCAACCCAAAAACCTGATGCCTTTTGTTGGTGATCCCAAAGCTAATATGCCTAAAGGCCTACCTTTTGAATTAACGGATTACCTGCAATTAGTCAAGCTAACAGGGCGTTGTATAAAAGAAAGTAAAAAAGATTATATTGTTCAAAGCAAGCCAAAATTATTACGACGTTTACATATCAACACCGACAACTGGTTAACACTCACAAAAGATTTTAGACGCTTGTTTCATGGCGCTATAGGCAATAGGGATTCGTTAACGGCTTATTATGAACACCATGAATTTAAACGACGACAAAATCTGACATGCTGCGAAAAACTATTAGCATAGTTATTTTTTAGCATAGTTATTTTGTGAAATAATATGTAATAAACTATGGGCTCAAAACGTCTATCGTTAAGTGTGCTTTAAATCCCCATAAACAGTAATTCCCGTCATATGTAGACTTTTTCAATAATATTATAAGTTTTATTCAACTACTCGATAGGTTTGCGTATAACTTCTGGCAGCATTTATATGTTTGTATCCAATAATTTTCTTAAATTTTTATAATGGATGTCCAAGTTATGAAAGCTGTATCAAATGATTCTTCTTGAGTTTTTATAATGGGAAGTTATGAAAGCTAAAATCTAGGGGGAGGAGATTTTAGACATAAAAAAACCGCAATTAAGCGGTTTCTTATCATAAACGGTGGTTTGTTTATCGCCAAATCTAAAAGTTACTAGGTATAACTAATGGATTAAAAAGGTCTTTATTTGGTGGAGCGGGGGACGCTTGAACTGGTTCTTTAGTTTCTTGTTATTTAAGTGTTTATTTGTTTTGTTTTTTTATTAGTGTAGTTTTTGGTGTAGCTAAATTTATAGGTGTACGATATGTAATTTAGATATACTTTTTGGGTTTTTAATTGTTATTTAGTATGAATAATAATTAAAAATATTTCTATATCTTGATTTTAGTCTCTGTAGGAAGTTGAATCACTGCCTAAGTCTTGATTCAACAAAAGCTTAATATAATGCAAAGTTAAATAGTAGAATTATAATTGATTACTACTTTGGTAAAGATATTATATATTTTAAATACTGATATATTGTCATTTAACTGACAAGAATAAATGAAATTTAAAATGATTAAAATATTCCTCATGTTATCGTTATTTTCTTTTAGCATCGAAGCACTCACATTCAGTCAAGCAAAAAAGAAATTAAAAAATCATTTACAAAGATCAACCAGAGTCATTCTATTGTTGTTGTAATATTAAATGGCAATCCAATAGTAAACTTGTCCCTTTAATTGAACATTGTGGGTATAAACCTCGCAATGAGTTAATTAAAAAAGGCAATCTTAATAAAAGAGCAAAGAGAATTGAGTGGGATCATTTTGTTCCTGCTTGGGAGTTTGGGCATCAATTACAATGTTGGCAAAAAGGTGGACGAAAATACTGCGCTAAGAAGTCAAAACCATTTAAAAATATGGAAGGGGATTTACATAACCTCGTCCCTGATATTGGTGAAGTGAATGCTGATCGATCAAATTTTAAATTTGGTTTAATTGATAAAGAAGTTAGAGTTTATGGTCAATGTGATGCAGAAGTTAACTTTAAAAGTAGAATATTTGAACCCGCGGCTAATTTAAGAGGGAACATTACCCGTACTTACTTTTACTTTGAACAACGATATGGTTTAAGAATAAGTAAAAAACAGAAACAACTTTACACTGCATGGGATAAGTTAGATCCAGTTGATAAAGCTGAATGTTATATTCATGAAAAAAAGTCTAAAGTTCAAGGTAATAAAAATACATTTGTTGATAGTGAGTGTGGTGATGTAAGATAAAATTCATCAAATATAATTAATATTATATCAATACAAGGAAAGTAAATGTCACTAATTAATTGTCCTCAATGCAATCATCAAGTAAGTTCAAATGCGAAAAAATGTCCTGAATGTGCAGAACCATTAAAAAAGAGCTATTTTATGAAACTATTAACTTTAATTTTAATAGTAATTGTTTTACTTCTTCTCTTTGGATCTTACTATGCCTCATCAGAAAAGGTTTCATTAACAAACGCTTACGGTGACATTAACTTTGATGGAACCTATGACATCTACTATGCTTCAGAGCCATGTCAAAGTTTAGGTTTTTCTTTTAAAAAGAAACATTCAATAGATGGACATAGTGACATTAATAAAATGTATAAAAGTTACTGTAAAGTTAATCAAGAAGGTAATTTTGAGGGATATATCTACCCTAAAGAAAAAAGTTTTCGCCATTTGCGAGTCTTTTGGGTCTCTAATGGTAATAATGTTTATTATAAAAATTAACTAACACTAGAAACAAAAAAGGTACTTCCTAGCCCTATCTTTTATGTCAAGGGTGAGGCGAATGTATTATTCATGTTGAGAGTGGTCAGATATGGATTGAAGAATGTGATACTTGGGAAGCCTTGACTCCATTACGTGCAAATGGTCACCATTCAGCTGCGAGAATACTTGAAGAATGTCATTGGAAAGATTTTGATCTCGATGAATTGAACTCCATAGAGTTGACCATCAATGACTTGGATGAATTGCTAGCAACAGATAAACAAGAGGAGAGTTGCTAATAAGTCTACTGATTAGTAAATGGTCAAATAATTAATGGAAGATTATAGCCATTAATTTATCTGGCTTCATGTTAATGGACATTAACGTTAACTGCATTAGTCTATGTAGCTATAGTGATGGTTAAGCCTATCTCGCAAAGGGGGACTTAGCGAGATAGATTAGTAACTAAAGGCAAAAGAGTACATTAACGTAAGCTAAATCTGCTTACGTTAATTATCAATCTTAGCTAATTCGCTGATCGATATAAATATTAACCTTTTCGCTATTATCCTTACTAGACTGATAGAATTTTTACGATATGAGCCGTTTTAAGTCTTTTAATAGTATCAATTAACACTATAGCCAAGCGTAAATAAATTCAGAAAATAAGATGATGCCAGCCTGGTCTAATGCAGGTAAACCAGTATGTAAAACCAATTGTGTTATTGGTTACTCAGATGCCAACAGGCTTGATGATTTTTTAGTGAAAAACTTCCCAGAATAAGTGATACTTTAGTAAGTAGAATCAATGACAGTTTTCAGGTATTAAAGCATGACTTTTGAAGTGTAATGGTTATAGGGGGGGATTACTCTTAAGAAGTTGATTCCTTCAATTATCCTTGTTCAATTGTTATTCAAATTCTATAATCCCAAAATACTAAATAAAACATTGAGTATGCGGAAAAAGCCACTGTTGTTAGATGGATTTTACATATAATAAAAAGGAATATCCCCATCGATACCGTAAATACAAAAAACGGAATATTTGAATTAATAAGTAAAGTCTTTAGTAAGTCGAATATATGGAGTGTTTTTTCGGTTATAGTATGCTTAGTAATTGCCTACTTCTTCAGCGCTATTAATGATGACCCTTATGCTTCTCCTACAATAATTGTTGCCGACACTCTATTAGTAACTCTGATTTTTACTATTCTTTCAACAGAGTTCTCTAATGGCTTCCACCTTTCTTTCGGAATTGGTAGAAGGCAGGTTAGCATAGCAGTAACCAGCCTGATAATATTCTCAAGTCTTGATAGTTGGTTACTATCCTCCCACTCAGGAATAACGGTCACTCTTTTATCTCTTCTATTATTTGCCTTTATTATCTACCTTGTATCCATAGTGATTAATAAGGAAAGCAATATTCGATTTTTTAAATTTTATAACTTTTTTATATTCGTTGGGTTATACATGATTTTTGCTGTATTTATCTATTTTGCATACACAGATTTTGGTAACGAAGAGTTAAGAATGAAAACTTTTCACGTAGTTAAAGACTTTCATTCAGTAGTAGAGGAACTTTTTTAATGATAAAACATAAGCACTTGATTATTGCTGTATCACTTGCGTTACCTGTCTGCCTGTACGTGAACGCCGGAGCTATAAATAAGGCTGTAGATGTTGGTCTTGAGCTTCTTAAGTATGGGTTTAAAGCTTTTAGCAGTAAAAATGCATTTGATACTGATATCGATAATGGTTTTATCAAAAGTAAAGAAAAATGGACTCCTGGTATACAGGAATTAAAGAAGCAATCTATCGAAACTACTGTTAATGCAGTTAATAATGAAGTTTCATCTGAGGGTAAAGAGAAAACAAAAGCGGTGCTGCAATACTTTTTTGAAAAAGAAGAAGCTAATAATATTGCTTCTATTGTTGCAGATAACAATATTGCTTCTATTGTTACAGATAACAATACTACCTCTACTGTTGCAGATGAAAAGATAACCATCCCGAAGAGAAAGCATAGATTAAAAGCTACTTTCCCTGTGACCATCAAGGCTAATCCGTCTAGTGCTAGAGTGCGAATAATGAATATCACACCTGTTTATCAAGATGAGATTGAATTAAAAAAAGGCCGATATGATGTGGAAGTGACTCTGCGTGGCTATCGGACCCAAAGATTCTGGGTGGATCTCGATCCTAGATTTAATCAGTTAGAGGTAAACTTAAATAAAAAGGGTTCTCTTCCGTGTGAAGGTGTGGAAATAACTAATGGTGGTAGCATGTGGCAAGAATATGGTTCACAGATTAAAATCGTGGATTATTTTGATAATGTTACCGTTGCTGAAATTTATTTTTCCCAGCTCGATATTCTGGCATCAAGAAATTATATCGAATTTTATCATTCAGATATATCCGGAAATTTTGCTTACTTCAATTTTATATACGGCTTTTTAAATAAAGATGAGTTGTATAAAAATAAAAAAGTTAAGACTAAATCGGAAAGACATAACAAGGTAAATATAGGTATAGAGAATGTACCAGGTGAAAATAGAGTAAAAATGATAACCTTTCAGGAAAGCCCCCAATATGTAGCCGCCTATAGCGTTAAAGAAGCTTACTGCAAAAGTTTGGAGGCATTATAATGAACTTTAGATGTTTCTCTATATTACTGATTATTTTTATGGGTGGCTGTGCTTCAAATAAGATAAGCAAAGATAACCTAATGCCGCGTTATGTCAGTCCTCTTCTCTATCTAAACTACAAGTGTGAACAGATGAGATCCGTAAACAGTGAGTTTCAGCAAGCGGAAATTTTCTATAGTGCTCTTCATAATCCCAGATCTGATTTTATATATAATTATGTTCATAAAAACGCTATTCAGTATAATGAAACCACGCTTGATCAGCTTGGTCAATCGGTTCTATTAGGTCATAGAATTGCCTTAGATAGGGCAGCAAACTTGGCTGATTGCCAGTTATAGGTTCACTTTCTAAGTTACAATTATTTGAGAGCTATATCCCCATTATTATCACTGTATTTTCTGCTGTGTTAGATGTGAATTTCTGTATAGCGAAAGTAAACTTACCGGACAAAGCTTCAAACATATTAGGCTAAAGGGTAGCTCTCTCAACAAAAACTGTATATAGGACCGTAAAAATCATATTGTAAAATACGTGAAGTCTATATACTTTTTGAGGGCGAAAGCGAGGTAGAAATAATGTACTTATGTCAATTCACGATGAAAAGTAGACCGCTAGTTAACGTTAACTCGCGTTGCGATGGACAAACTGGTATCACAGACATCTGAGCAGAACGTCAGAGAAATGCTGAGCGATAACAATTGACCTTAATAGAGCTTAACGTCGACTACTTGTATTAATTTAAGTATTACCCCCTAAAAATTTAGTCTTAGTTAAAATGACAACTGAGCAGCAATAATTATGGTTAACACTATCTCGCTATAGGGCCTTTCTAGTGCTGAGGGTAAGTTGATGCTGCAAATGTTTTCAGCCTTAGCTGAGTTCGAGTGAAACCGAATTATAGAGCGAACAAAAGAAGGACTTGAACGAGTTAAGGATCAAGGAAAAAAGCTTGCCCGACCAGAAATCCACGCTACAACAAATTTAGTTCAAACAAAGAAAGCTGAGGGATTATCGCATTCTAAAGCAGCAGAAGTATTAGGTTTGGGGATTGCTACAGTGAAAAGACATTGGAATAAGTAAACCTTCCTTATAATTCGAAGATGGGTTAGTTTATTGTATACTTTTGATCTAATTGTACTTTCTATGGGATAGATACGTGTATAATCGATAGGGTAATATTCTACAACCCTGCTAGGAACACTAATGGCCGTCAATCAGGCAAAGATATTTGAGCAACTCGAACAACTAACCAGTGAGCTTAATCGTGAAGAGTTCATCTATGGCTTTATGACAGCTTTTAATTTCCCTAAAGCAACGATTACTCAAGTTCGACAGGGTGGTGCCCGTAACGTCGCTAAAGAGGATGGTCACGTTGCCTTGAAGAACAAGCTTTACTATCAAAGTGTCCCTAGTAAAGAACTTGATGCCGTATTTGATATGAGAGTTGCAGATTCGGCTACCGCCAAAAATAAAATCCGCTTTGTGATAGTCACAGATTTTATACGTTTTCTGTCATGGGACACCCTGAGTAAAGAACGACTCGACATTGAGCTAGAAGAATTGCATAGCAATTATGGTTTCTTTCTACCCTTGGTCGGTTTAGAAAAGGCTATCATCGGTAGTGAGAATCCTGCTGATGTGAAGGCTGCTGAGAAAATGGGTAAGCTGTTCGATATTATCCGCATTCACAACGACCTCAACCAGCCAGAAGATATCCATACACTAAATGTGTTTCTGACTCGCTTACTGTTTTGTCTGTTTGCAGAAGATACTGGTATCTTTGAAGAAAGTGCCCAATTTACTTCGGCTATTAAGAGCTATACCGAGGAAGATGGTAGTGATCTCGATGCTTTTCTCTATCAGATTTTTTCTGTACTAAACACAGACAGCAGCGATGCTAAACGGCAGCAACTACCCACACACCTTTCAGCTTTCCCTTATGTTAATGGTGGATTATTTGCCTCAGATGAACCGATCCCCGAGCTTGGTAAAAAGGGACGTAGAATCTTGCTTGAGTGTGGCAGTATGGATTGGAGTGAGATCAATCCAGATATATTCGGCAGTATGTTTCAGGCTGTTATCGATGTAGAGCAACGAAGTCGTTTAGGTCAGCATTACACTTCATATAGCAATATCATGAAGGTGATTAAGCCGCTGTTCCTTGATCCATTGCAGGCAGAGTTAGATAAGCTGGTGGGGTTACCAGTTAAGAATAGGGCTAAAGGTTTAAAAGCTTTACTGGTTCGTCTTGGTCGGATAAAAGTATTCGATCCTGCTTGTGGATCAGGTAACTTTCTTATTATTGCGTACAAAGAGCTGCGTAAGCTGGAGATGGACGTTATCAAATCGCTATCTGAGGTTGAACCGCAAGGTTTTGCCATGAGCGGTCTGCATCTTTCACAGTTTTACGGTATAGAGATTGATGATTTTGCCTGTGAAATCGCTCGCTTGTCTCTCTGGCTAGCTGAGCATCAACTGAATAGCCAATGGCAGCAAGAGTTTGGTTTCGCACCACCAGCATTGCCATTGCGTGAGAGCGGTAACGTGTATAGCGGTAATAGCTTGCAGCTTGACTGGCATCAGATTTGTCCCAAAGGCAAAGAGGATGAAGTATATGTTATCGGCAACCCGCCATTCTTAGGGACTTTAGGGCGAACAGCAGAGCAAAGATCAGATATGGAGGCCGTTTTTAGTGGTTTTAAAGCTCTTGGCTACCTTGATTACGTAGCATGTTGGTTTTGGAAAGGCGCACAGTATATTCAAGACTCTCGTGCTGAACTTGCATTGGTATCTACTAACTCCCTTTGTCAAGGAGAGCAGGTTGCTACCCTTTGGCCATCGATTTTTAAACTAGGGCTGAATATTCTTTTCGCATACCCAACCTTTGCATGGAGCAATAATGCTCGCGATAAAGCCGCTGTACATGTAGTCATTGTTGGGCTGTCATCGCAAGTGAAACCAAGAAATTTATACCAAAATATTGAAGGTGAATGGCATTGTAAAGCGGTTCGTAACATTAGCCCCTACCTATTAGAGGGAAGCAATGTTGCTGTAGCAAAGATAAGCAAGCCTTTTGTAAAAGGGATACCAGCGTTACTTTTCGGGAATAAGCCAACGGATGGAGGGAACTTCTTTCTCACAACAAATGAGCGAGATGAGCTTATAAAGTGTGAGCCTTTAGCTGAACGGTGGATTAAGAGAGTGCTAGGGGCAAGTGAATTTTTGAATGGAAAAGATAGATGGTGCTTGTGGTTGGTAACCGCGACTGATACAGAGTTGCAGGCTATGCCAGAAGTAAAAAAAAGAACTGATGCAATTCGAGAATTAAGGTTAAAAGCTGGTCACTCTGCTGCGTTAAAGATGGCGGAAAAGCCGCATATTTTTATACAGGTCAGCCAGCCAAAATCAGGGAGTTATATTCTCGTCCCTAGTGTGTCTTCTGAACGTAGAACTTATGTGCCGATCGGTTTCTTTGACGCTGATGTGATTTCAACCAACCTGAATTACATCATTCCCGATGGGACAATGTATGAGTTCGGTATCCTTACTTCGCTATTGCATAACGACTGGATGCGATTGGTTGCTGGTCGCTTAAAGAGCGATTATCGTTACTCATCATCTGTAGTCTATAACCCGTTCCCTTGGCCTGAAGTTACGGCTATACAACGTGAAGAGATAAAACAGCTGGCTGAAGAGCTGCTCCTCACTCGAGCTGAATTTCCTGGTCGTACTCTGGCTGAGCTCTATGACCCAGATAAGATGCCAGCTGAGTTGTTAGCTGCGCATCAGGTGCTAGATACTGCGGTAGATAAGCTCTACCGTAAGCGTCCCTTTAAAGATTCAGCTGAACGATTAAGTTGCTTGCTGGATCGTTACGAAAAGCTAGTTAGCTAGTAGCGAGCTAGTTGAGTCTAGCAATGAAGTTATAGGTGTTAGAACAGGTACAAACTTACTGAAAGGAATTACAATGAATAACTTGTTACATGTCGAATATGGTCAAACAGGGAAGAGTTCAAATCACAATGATATGGGAATGCGTGAAATGCAGGCTCGTGCGTTCGACGAGCGAGTTAGCCAGTACTTGCTGATTAAAGCGCCTCCTGCTTGTGGTAAGTCCCGCGCCCTTATGTTCCTTGGTTTGGATAAATTAGAGCACCAAGGATTGCGTAAGGTCATTGTGGCTGTGCCTGAAAAGTCTATTGGGGGCTCTTTCCAAGACACGAACCTAACCGAATTTGGATTCTTTGCCGATTGGGTTGTGACCCCTGAAAATAACCTATGCGTGGATGGAAGTGATAAAGGAAAGGTTAATGGATTTCAGCGCTTTATGGCGAGTGATGACAGTATATTAGTTTGTACTCATGCAACCCTACGTTTTGCTTTCGAAAAGATAGACGTTACTGCTTTTGATGATTGCTTAGTTGCGATTGATGAGTTTCACCATGTATCGGCAGATGGTGATAATCGTTTGGGTGGTCTTATCGACACTTTAATGAAGAACTCGACAGCTCATATTGTAGCCATGACTGGCTCCTACTTTCGTGGCGATACTGTACCAATTTTGCTGGCTGAAGATGAAGCCAAGTTTACCAAGGTTACCTACACCTATTATGAGCAGTTGAATGGCTATGAGTACCTTAAGTCATTAGGTATCGGTTATCACTTCTATCAGGGGCGTTATATTGATGCCTTAACAACAGTGCTTGATGCCAGTAAGAAAACTATCATTCATATCCCTAACGTTAATTCAGGTGAATCAACTAAGGATAAACATGGTGAAGTAGATGCCATTCTGGATGAGCTTGGAGAAGTGTCAAAGCGAGATCCTGAAACAGGTATTTTATATATTCAGAGTAAGGATGGGCATGAGCTGAAAGTTGCCAATTTGGTAGATGATAATGCTGCTGAACGACCAAAAGTACAAGCGTATTTGAGAGATATAAAAGCCGCAGATGATATAGACATCATCATTGCATTAGGGATGGCTAAAGAAGGGTTTGATTGGCCTTTCTGTGAGCATGTATTGACCATAGGTTATCGTAGTTCGCTAACTGAGATTGTACAGATTATTGGTCGCGCGACTCGTGATTGTGCTGGTAAGAAACACGCTCAGTTTACCAACTTAATAGCCCAGCCTGACGCACAAGATGTTGATGTTAGAGCATCGGTCAATAACATGCTTAAGGCGATAACCACTTCACTTCTGATGGAACAGATTCTCGCACCTACAATTCAATTCAAGCCCCGTTCACAATGGGACGGTAAGCCGCTTCCTCCTAGTACCGTTATTATCGATGATATTTCTGGTACATCTGTATCTGAAAAAGTATTGGAGATACTAAACGGAGATAAAAACGAGATCTTGGCCACCCTGATGGCTAATGAGCAAGTGGTTAAAGAAGCTATTACAGAGACTTCGCCTCCAGAGAGCATCACTCAAGTTGCACTACCTGCGGTTATTCAAAACCTTTACCCTGACTTGACTGAAGAGGAGATGGAGCAGGTACGCCAAGGCCTTCTTCAAAGTATGTTGATTGGCCAACAAGGGGGCTTGGTCGATGGGAAAGACCTGCCATCGGATGCAGACGTTGATACGGGAGGTGGGGATGAAGGCTCTGATAGCAATGTTGTGGGTAAACAATTCTTAAAAATGGGTGAGAAATTCATCTGCATCGACAATCTGGACATAGATTTGATTTATGCTGTTAACCCGTTTCATGGTGCTTATGAGATCCTGTCTAAACAGGTTAATGCGGCCATGTTGAAAACGATTCAGGAAGCTGTTAGCGCAAGTAAGTCTCAAGTTTCTGAAGAAGAAGCCGTTATTCTCTGGCCGAAGATTAAGCAGTTTAAACGTGAACATCAACGTGATCCATCTTTGAATGCGAGTGACCCTATTGAAGTTAGATATGCTGAAGCACTAGCCTTTATTCGTAAGATGAAGCAACAACAAATGGCGACGCAGGGAGCGTAAGATGATCCGTTTTTCAACAAAACGCTTGGAAAACAAGCCAACACTAGGTGATATTTTTGGTGAAGATGATGAGTTAGAGTTGCTAGATGTTGAGCCTCTAAAGGCCAAGGCAGTTGCTGTTGATCTTACTGGAAAACAGTTTGCTGAAATAGTTACCTTCTACAAGCTGCATGGTAGGTTACCTCAGGAGAGCCTTACTACACCATTTGAGGAGAAACTCCTTGCAAGACGGCTTCGTAGTATTAAAGGTAACCCAGCTCAATGTGAGCATTTACAGGCACAGGATAAGTATGGCCTCTTAACATACAGCGACTTGGAAAGTAGCGAGCCTAGCTTAGTCTCGGAGGCTGCACCAGCTGCTTATATTAGTAAATCTGAGATGGTGACCTCTCTTTCAGATATCTTTGACGATGACGATGATGGTCTATTGGAATTTGAAGAGCCTGATATTTTTACTCTACAGCATGTTTCTGCTGAGAAAAAAGAGCAGCCAGATGAGATAGCCCAGCGTCAACCCTGTGCTGACTATCCGCGCTTTGATCCATTGTTTAATGTCGTACATGATAGGTTAAAGGATGGTACTTTTAGTTTGGAGCGTTTTACCCACAAGCTGAAGATCGCTGAGGCTGACTTCTTCATACTTAATGGCTTGGTTGGGTATGTGGTTAGTGTAGGTGAAGCTCTTGAGCACTATAACGGTTACAACGCCCGACTACATCTGGTGTTTGAGAATGGAACTGAGATGAACATGCTATATCAGTCACTCACTCATGGCTTGGTGAGGGACAAGGAGGGGCGAAAGGTACAGCTTAATGGGCAACTGTTGAGGCCATCAAATGAGGCAATTCCTACGGGAGTGGTTTATGTATTAGCGACCTTAAGCACAAACCCTGCACTGACACCTTACAAAAAGAACCTCTATAAGGTTGGCTTCACCGACACAACGGTTGAGCAGCGAGTTAAGAATGCAGAAAAGGATAGTACCTTTCTTGAAGCTCCTGTGAGGATCGTTTCAACCAGTCAGTGCTTCAACATGAATGCCCAAAAGCTGGAAGCCTTAGCGCATGGCTTTCTCGCATCCCGACGCCTCAACGTCACCCTAAAGAGCCAAAGCGGCAAAGTTTACAACCCTAGAGAGTGGTTCAATGTACCACTGGTAACGGTTCTGGCAGTGATTCAATATATCGTTGATGGCAGCATTTCACATTATCGGCTGGATAACACTACTGGGAAGGTTGTTCCAAAAGCTGGTGGGCACACAGCCCAGTAGCTGAGTTGTCTGCTACCAGCCCATTTCATGGTGTGCCATTTGTATTGTGGCTAAATTATATTGGCCATAAATTTATAGTTTTTAACTCGCTTGGGGGCGAAAGCTAGTTAGAGCTAATGTACTAATGCGTGTTAACAATTAAAGAAAAATGGTCACTTAATGTTAATCATTATTAACGTTAAGTCTGAGCATTTAACACTAATGCTGTGGTATATATTAACTTCACAGTATTAGTCTAAATCGCCATATCAACCACTGTAGCTAGCTGAAAGTCAGCTTTCAACTTGTTATGAGCAGCAATCAGTTTTCCATAGTGCTCTTTAGTACAGATAATACACATCGAAATGTTATTTTTGATAAGGGAGCCATCAGTAAATAATGTTTTATCAACTTCACCTTTTCTCAAGGCATAAAGCCCTCGAAAAAACTCTACCAGTAAGTTTGTTTGTCCAAGTATAGGTTCAATATTTTTGAACAGATACACGCCATCGCTTTGCAACCAGGGCTGCTTTTGATCCGAGTATGTGTTGGTTGCTTCATCTATGCTAACTGTGCCTTTAATAAAACGGCTTCCAAATTGTACTAAACCTTTAGCAAAGTCCACTTTATGTAATGGTAAATCGCGTTGCCTAACACCTTCTTCTAACAATGTTTCAATAGCTTCAAGATCGCTGCCAACAATCAGTTTAATGGTATGCATACCTGATTGTGGATTAACCTCTGGCCAAGCAGATGTTGTCCTGTCATCACCGAAATCTTTGCGGTTATCTTGGTACTTTTGTTTGCGCTCTGCCGTTGATTTTTTACTAAATTTTGAAGGTTTGCTTTTTCGTTTTTCTTCCCAAGCACTGCGAAACTCATCATTATCCATTATTTATTTATCTCACTGCTTTTATGATTTTGTTCTTGAGCAGTAGCGGAGGTCACTGCCTGAGCAGTTTGTTTATCGTGTTGTAACCTATTCTTATCTAGGGTTTCTTGAGTTTTTTTCGATGGTACTTTCATTGCTAGGTTTGCTAACGAATCTTCACCAAATTGTTCTTTAATTTGATTTAAAGCATTTGTTAGTTTTTCTTCTTGTTTGTTTTCCATTGTGCTACAACTCCGTTCTTAAAATAGGTACTGCGGCATATTCAACTTATTCAGAAGAGCCGCACATTTATATCAATATTATTTTTATTCTTTTTTTAGCTCTAAAGATGCAACTAAGGCTTTGTCAGAATCACTCATTCGAATAACCCAAAGAAAGCGTTCAACACCACCGCTTCTTATAAGCATGTCAAAAGTCGCTAGACTTTGTTCTATATCATTAGGCTCTTGCACAAGAAGATCAGATAAACTAATTAAAAAATCATCAATATATAATTCATCTTCTGACTCAAAAACGTCTAAATAAGCGGTACTAATTTCGTCACTGTCTTGCGCCCATTGTCTAAGTAAAGCGGGGTGTTCATGGGCAGGCAAATCATCTTGCCAAAATAGCTGTATATTATTGCCTGATACCGATACTTGATAACCATTTTCTATTTCAAGTAAGTCTTTATCTAGTGCTGCTAACTTATTGACAATAGTAGCTGCATTGATAGGGGTTGGTAACTCAGCTTGATACTTTTCAATAAGTTGTGTGGCTAAAGCGCTTGAAAGTTGCCTTACGTTTTTTATCAAAAATGGGGAGGTTTTTGGTAAAAGATCAGAATATTGATCGTCAGCTAATGCAGTATGTAAATTAATTTTTAAAGCGGATGCGTCAACTGGAGCCATTTTATCGTGTTTTGTATGGCCTTTATATTGAATAGCAGCAACTTTTCCTGAGCCATCAGTAAGTGGTACAAGTTCGTCAACATAAAACCAACGAGGCAATGTTTGTTTATGGGGAAGACCATTAGGTTTTGCTCGCCAAGCTAACAGCAGTTCGCCACATTTAATATTATCATTAGCTTCAAAAACAAGTTGGTAATGAATATCACTTTCGCTGACACTAATGGGTAAAGGTTGCTTTTGGTCGGGAATTAATGGGTAATCGTTGTAGCTTACTATCTGAAAGTTTCCTTGCATGTCTAATCCTTTGAGTTATTAAGATAAACTTATTGTTATAATGTGTAATATTAGATCAGTCTACAGGCAATTTTTAAATATAACATTGATTTTAATTAACTTTTATCTGCTGATAAATAAGGTGTTTGTTGTTTCATACCTCCTTATTATTCAAAGATCTTCTACAGGGAATAGTAGCTTTGTTCAAATTCATAGGGCTGAACGCAATAGATGCAGGTTGTATGCCTGAAGCCTCTATATAGTAATAGGGAGAAATGTACCATTTAAATATAATGGTAATAAGTTATTAATAAGTTGTATTAAAGTGTAGGTTAATTAACAGATAGAAATAAATGATTTTATCTCTTTATATTTTAATGTTTTTTAAGTAAAGTTGTTGTTTACTCGGAAGTAATGATTCATGTCAAAAGGATATTTTCATCATATGTTAACCTTCAGCCTTACTTCTTCATTTTTTAATTAAATATTTTTTTTAAAGTAGAGGCGCTTTCTCGCAGTGGAATTTTTATTAATAATAGGTGGAATTTGGTTTTTATTTATAATTTTTGGTTCATCAAAAAATAAAGATACAAGTGATTACAGACCTTCTTCGCCAAGCCCAAGAAGAAGTACGCCTCCACCTCAGCCTAAAGTTAATACTCAAACATTTAGACCAAAAACAGGCTCTAAGTCGACAGCTAAGATTAACTTTCAAAATACATCTAATGCGGGGACTTCGATACGCCTCCCAAGTGAAAATGATTTAAAAGGTCTTCATGATGCATTTACGGGGGCATCATTAGACAAAGCATTAGGTTTATATCAATGTCAATCTTGTAAGGTTTACTATCACAAAGAGAGTCTTCAGGTTTTAAGAGAGGCTAACAGCTCTCAATGTGTATCTTGTCAGTCGACAAACATTATTGAAATTACTGACTCCGCAAGCACCTCTAGAGGTAAGGATTATTCTCCAAACGTAATAACGTTAAACAACTATAAAGATCATGTTGGTTCAGTAGTTACATTTGAAGGGTTAGTTCAGAGTGTTAAAGAAAGTAGAAGAGGAAGTGATTTTGCAGTTATGTTTGAGAATAAATCATGGGTAAAAGGCTTTAAATTAGTGTTTTTCCAAGGGGCTGTGAGAAAAGTTGGTGGAAAACCATATATTAATAGCTTAAATAGAAAAACTGTCCGTGTAAGGGGATTATTGATTAAGCATGAAAAATTTGGTTATGAGATTATTGTTTCAGAAAAATCTATGATTATGAGTACCAAATAATGAAGTGGACAAATATTGAATTAGGATATGAAAACAAGCTAGACCTACTCAAAAAAAAAAGCTCTTATGAGTTGCTTGGTATTACTCAAGAGGCTAGTTTAAAAGAAATAAAAAAAGCCTACAAAAAAAAAGTTTTACTTTATCATCCTGATAGAACAGATGATTTTATGACAAGTTACAGTGAAGAAGTTATTAAATTATTAAATAAAGCCGTGGATAAAATAAAAGAGAATATTAAAAATGAAAGCTGAACGTTATCAAAGACATTCGCTAATAGACTGGTTCCCAGAAGATAAGATCAAAGCCGCAAAAATAGGTATAGTTGGTTGTGGAGCTGTGGGAAATGAAGTTGCAAAAAACCTTGCTCTTTTAGGTGTGGGAAATTTAGATTTATATGACTTTGACACTATTGAGGTTCACAATTTAACTCGAAGTGTATTATTTCGAGAGTCTGATGTAGGTAAGTCTAAAGCAGAGGTGGCGGCTAGTAAAATCATTGAACTTGATAGCAATGTTAATGTTAATGCGTTTGATGGCGATTTTTGGGATTTAATGACGTTACCTATGGTTGAGTCGTATGATTGTATTATCTGCTGTGTAGATAATTTTGAAGCTAGGATTAGGTTGAATCAATTATGTTTAATCGCTAAGACAAATCTTATAAATACAGGGATTGACAGTAAATTTTGCCAAATTGAATTATTCCCTTTTCAATCAGGAAATCATGTGGCCTGTTTTGAGTGCAATTTGCCTAATAGTGCATACGAAAGAATGCAACAGCGTTATTCGTGTGGATGGCTTAAAAAGATATCTTTTATTGAAAAAAAAATACCTACTACAATTATCACTTCAAGTTTGACTGGGTCTATCGCGGCCTCTAAAGCTTTAAACTTATTGAAAGGTGAATTGCCATCTGATTCTGTTAGAGTTTTGGTTGATTCATTTACTGGAAATTCAACAATTAGCACAATACAGCAAAGTTGTGAATGTCCAGCATGTGCATCATTTAATGATTTTATTCATATAGTTAAAGCATCTCCTGAAGTGAACGGGAGTTTGAATTATAAGTTAGACGTGCTTGATGACCAAGTTACAACAAGCGAACCAATACTGGTTTCTTTAAGGTGCCATAATTGCGATCCGGAATTAAAAGAAGAGGTTATTATATTTAAAAAATCTTCTGACTTTGATTCAACAATAAGTGTTTGCGATAAATGTGGAGAAGATGGTGTTGAAGTTAATATTAATGATACGTTTACACTATCCGAGTTAAAAAACAAATTTAGCGACTATTTTTTTCCTTGTAAATTTGTCCACTATAAATTTGAAAATCAATCAATCATCATCGAAATGGAGCAATAAAAACATGTCAGAAGTAAATGTAATAATTAGAACCGCAGACCAAACTAGAAAGGCAGAAGTTACTCTTGATATAAGTAATACTGGTGCTGATGTCATTCAAGCATCTGTGGATAACTGGGCCTTGCCAACAGATACTGATTATGGACTTGTAAGTACCTCATCAGGTAAAACAATTTTACCTAATGCATCATTATCCGATAGTGATATAAAGGACGGAGATATATTAGAAGTTCAGCCTGTTTTAGTGGCGGGTTGATTCATGACTGCTTTTTCTGAAAGAATTAATCAAGATTTACGTAAAATCAAAGAACTTTCCGACTCTATTGGCGGTCGGATTAATATAAGAAAACAAAGTGGTAATCCTGTAAATAATATTATTCTAGAAATAGATTATCCTACAGCTCCTTCTAAAAGTTATCCTTCACAAGTTCAAAAAACCACTGAAGTTCATATTAAATTACTTAGTCGCTATCCTTTTCAGGAGCCTGAAGCAACAATCACCACACCGATATTTCATCCTAATGTTTATCGCAGTGGCAAAATATGCCTTGGGACTAAATGGTTACCTACACAAGGTCTAGATCTGTTAATAAAACGGATAATTCAAATTATCACTTTTGATGAGACTATTTTAAATGAAGCCTCACCTGCAAATGGGGATGCATTGACATGGTATAGAGGTGCTGTTCTAAAACATCGAAACTCTTTCCCTACAGATAAGTTAGTTACAAAAGAAAAAGTAATTAGCAAGATGTCATGGAATAATGTTGATAATTCAAAAGTTGTCGTTAAATGCACTGATTGTGGTGGCGGTTTAAGTGTTCCGGCAGGTAAAAAAGGGAATTTAACCTGTCCTAAGTGCTCAACTAAATTTTATGTGGAAACGTAATTATGAAGTGGAATAATGTCAAAGCAGATATTAGACCGTTAAGTATAATAGAAGCTTATGGGAGTCAACCTGTTGGAGATCTTCTTAGTTTGATATCCACTACTAAGAAGATCCCTTTTATTTATATTAAATACGAAATTAAAAAACAAATTTTAGAGCATCTAAATACAGGAAGAACTGAGTTGGGAGGGCTTTTGATTGGTAGTGTAGTTGCAATTGGAGGGCTGAATGACAACATAATAGCAATTAACGTAACAGACTCAATAGCTAGTGTTAATTTTGAGTCGACAGCTGTTTCATTAAGTATGAGCTCTGATGTTTGGGAAAGTGCCAGTAAGCTAAGTACTTCTACTTCTTTTGTTGTAGGTTGGTACCATAGTCACCCCAATTTAGGTGCTTTTTTTAGCGGAACAGATAGAAAAACCCAACAAGACTTTTTTAATAGTAAGTATAGTATTGGCTTAGTTATAGACCCTGTCAGGAAAGAAGAATGCTGTTTTTTAGGTGAGTACTCTGATGATATACCTACGGAATTTATTAGGGTGAGAGATGAGTTGGCGCTGGTTTAAAAGTATGCGTTTATTTGGTGGGGCTAGGCTCAATGCGTCATCAAATGGTGTTGGTTGGTCTTGGGGGGTAGGCATTTTCCGCTACGGGGTATCACCTAGCGGTAAACGATGGTTGTCGGTTGGTATTCCTGGTACAGGTTTTAGGTACTTTAAATATTTAAAACAAGCAGAGGGTCAAGATAGAGGCTCTTCTGAACCTTCGGGGAGTGGAAGCTGTGAAAGTAATGCTCAAAATAATTCAAAAATCAAAAAATGGGATAACTTACGTTGATTCATCATTCATTTAAATTCATCTTATTTTCTTTCTTAATATCAACTGCATCGACTTCTTTCGCAGATACAATTAAAAAATCAAATTCAGGTATCTGTCATGATAAATACAGTTCTTATTATGACAGGACAAAAGACTTCCAGTCATTTAGCACTATTAAAGGCTGTCTGGATTCAGGTGGAAGATTACCTAAAAATTACAAAGGTAATGCATCTACAACTAGTAGTTCAAATAAACATTCCACCACAAGTAAAAACTACGTTACATCAACAGAGTATTCTCGAAGTCAGTTTGGTAGTGGGTGGGCTGACTTAAATAGAGACTGTCAAAATTCTAGAATGGAAGCTCTCATCTCTCAATCTGTAGGGCAGCTTCAATATAAAACATCTAAGCAATGCAAAGTTAAGTCAGGTAAGTGGATATCACTGTTTTCAGGCAAAACAATTTATAATGCATCAGACATTGATATTGATCATGTGATACCACTTAAATGGGCTTGGATACATGGCGCTGATAAATGGTCAAAAGATAAAAGAGTTAAGTTTGCCAATGACCCAGCTAATTTACTTAGTGTTGAAGTAAGCTTGAATCGACAAAAAGGTGCTAAAGGGTTAGATGAATGGTTACCGCCTAGTAATAAGTGTCAGTACATATCTCGCTTCTTAAGAGTTTTTAAGACCTACAACTTGCAATTAAATCGTTTGGAATCATCACAATACGCAACTATTAAAAATCGCCACTGCTCAAGTTAACGACAGCTTAGTGAGCTTAAAGCAGTCGTTAGCTTGAATTGGAGCATGGTAATCTTTTAGTCATTTTTACTAGGTGTCAGCAGGATATATATGTTTAAAGTATTTTTATTAGGAATGATATTTTTTAGTTTACCAGCGGCTTCAAAAACACTTACTTTTGAAGGTTTGAAATCTTTCAGTAATAAAATGAATAAGCAATTTATGGGGGCGAAAATTGATGAAATAACGACCATAAAAAATGTTAATTACATTTTGGAAAACTCTATAGTTGGAGCTATTATAACTTTTAACATATCTTTACCAAAAACTTTATTTGATATCAATGAAATGAAAGAATTTGACACTAAAATGGGGGAAGCTTTCTGTAACGATATTCAAGTCTTTCTTGAAAATGGTAATGTTGACAAAATAGAAATCAATACATCTTATATTTTTTCTGACTATGAAACATTTACCAATAAGGTGAAATGTAACTACTAAAATAAATAAATAATAACACAGGGGGCTTAAAGACTTATCGACAGAAGTCACCATCAAAATACCCATGTTTTGATCTATGGAGGAACATCCACTTTCGTATCTTAGTTACTATTAATTGAGGTGATTATTACTTGTGGTTTCAGATTGCTTTGAGCTTGCAGGATACACTGACCTAATCTTTAAATCAGCACCCCTATCGACTGGTGATAAAGCCACTATTTCTGACAGACAAATTTTAATTGTTAACGATCATTTTCTGCGCTTAGTTGACGTAACAGATTGAAAATAATAATATATCCTTAGAGGAGTAATGTCACATAAATAGCATAGTAAAAAGATAAATCTTAGGATTACTTAAAAAAGGGATATAAATGAGAAAGTTGAGTATTGTAATAGTATTAGCAACAATTTTAACTGGTTGTGGTGTACCTGAAGGCGCTGTGTCGTTGGATTTTATGGGTAATAATTATTATTTAAATCTAGATAAATCGAGGGGGTATTCTGGTGACGTAGTGTTCGGTCAAAAGCACTCGGATTGGAGTGAGATTTATTACCATTACGAGTATGTATATGGCAACCCAAAGTTCGATATTATGCCTGCATTAAGAACAAGTTTTTCTATAGCGGGATATGATTGCGAATCAGCAAAACAAGATCCTGTAACAAAGATATTTGAAGCGCCAAAAAGTGTGAATCATCTAGGGGAAGATATCAACTTTGCCACTGCTAACTGCTATAACGGAATTTTATTAATAGATGTATTTTGGAATAAAGGGGTTTCTAAAGAAGAGTATTCAGGTGTTGTTTACGGTATAGATATTGTAGGTGTCGAAGGAAAAGAATTCGAACTAAACTTTCAACCTCATCCAGATGCACTACCTTTAGTCCGAAAAAACGAGAGAGCTAAAGAATAGTAATATCTTCTTTTCGATATAAGTTTTCATAAGGATCAACTAATACCCTATGACCCCAATGGTGGCAAAGTTTCCAGTCAGTCTTAACAGGTTATTGGCAAAAGTTTATCAGAGAATAACTCGTATTTTCATCTACGGGGAACGTCGGCTATCAGGAAGCTGTTAGCGTAATGTGTTTGTTCAGTTATGCCCGATCTAGATCAAAATATACAAAAAATATTAGTCTGAATTTTAAAATGCTTATGTCTTGAAAGTAGCATTAGCCGCCTTAAAAAAGGTACTTCCTAACCATTAACTGTTTCAAGGGTGGGGCGCTGCTCGACATACCGCTATTTTAGAAAAATAAATTACTATTAGAGTTTTGCGTTTATATTGTCAATTAAGTCACAATTATTAAATAGTCTCATCTGATTGCACAATATATTAAAATATTATATTTATTCAATGGGTAGCGAAAATTTTTTGTGTTAAATTATTATTGCCCACTACCCAAATATATTAATGGAATTAAAAGGATATAAAATGGAATACAAATTATCTAGTGGCTCGTTAATCTTGTTGTTTATCTTTTCTTACTTTTTTTCTAGTTTTTCTTATGCTGGAGTTATTACATATGATGAAATTACTGACGGAGATCTATCCGATGGAGACACTTTTTTATTTGAAGAGGGTGTAAACTCCATATCAGGGAGAACTAGTATGTCTCTTGTATCTGTTGATTGGGATGAATTCATGATCTCGGTTGCAGACGGTTTTGCAATTTCATCAATAACATATAGCATCTACGAAGTACCGGTAATTGATAGCACATTGTATTATGTTAATTGGGAAATAATGGATGATATTACATGGCTAAGGTCAAAGACCTTTGATATGAATTCAGAAAACAATAAATTATTTAGTAGTATACTCCCCATTACTGCAGGGGATTATCACTTTGGAATGACTGCGATATCAGCAGGAATAGGCTTGAATGGTCAACCTCCAATAGGAGACTGGAACTTGCAATTTGAAGTGGTTCAATACACAGGCGAAAAACGAAGACTTTCTAGTTCTGTTTCCGTCCCTGAACCATCAACACTAGCCATTTTCGCATTGGGAATGATTGGTTTAGCATCACACCGATTTAAAAAACTATATGAATAATTTGAAAGTGTTTTCTTCAAAAAAACATCAATTGTAATGATTGGTGTAATTTAGCTTATAGGTGGAACGTGTGATGTTCACTAAACATGAGGTAAGAATAAATTATTTAGATCATTATGTAGTACTCATTGGAAAACTAAGAAACTAGAAAACTGATAATCAACACGTATTATTAACCAATGCTTTGTAAGAGTAGTATTCCTGTTTTCTATTAGTTTATTGGTTGATTATTATATATAACCCTTATATATATTGAGTTTCCCAGTTTCTTAGTTTTTTATACACCCATCTATAATATTAATTGGAACAGGTGGTTTAGGTTGTAATGAATGGTAGGTGTTAGTGTTTTTTTCACCAACAGTTACATTCCATTCTTTGCTTTCATTTGATTCCATTATTTCAGTGATTTTAGATTTACTAAATTGTGGTTTAAATTTCGAATGTATCTGATTAATCAGTTCAGTTTTTTTATTAATACCTTCGTGAATATAGTTATGAACTGATGCTATTAATTTAGTATATTTATTCAGTACGGATTTTTTATTGGGGTTCTCAATTTTAGTTACGGAATTTAGTAACTGCTCATAACCAATACCTTCTTCTGTGGAATAAGAAAAGCACACTTCCTTTCTTACATTGCCTCTTGCTTTATTGTTCTCAAAAATTACGCTCTTCGTATCGCCAGAGTTACTTAACTCTTCTATTATAAAAGAGCAATCAAAGTCATCTAAAATATCTGTTGTACCACCATGAACTCTTTTACCATTAGCGTCACTTGCTTTATTCACGTGAGCTAAAGCAATAACTGAACCACCACTAGCAGAGAACCGCCTTAATATTTTACCGAATTCACTCGATCCTTTTTTATCCATTATGTCTGTGAATTTTTTTAAAGTATCAAGAATAATACACATTCCTTTTGCATTATGGTTCTCAATCATATCTTCTATATGAAGGGTAAGTTCTGATGTTTTGAAGCGCTTAATATTTTGATCAACCTTTTGTGCATCATCATAATCAGATTTAACCATATCTGGCACTAACATCTTAATATTATGCTTTTCAAGAATTGATAATTTAGTTACCAGACCATTATAATTATCATCAGCATTTATATAGAAAATATTGTCACGATTGATCTTTGGTGACTCTACCGCCTCCATAAGTAACTTAAGTGTGATAAGAGTTTTACCCGTATTCGGAGCAGCATAAAAAACCGTTAACTGACCTAATATGGCTAAACCATCTAAAAGGTATGTATCCTCTAGCATCTGTTTTTTCATCTTTTGACTAGATCCATTTAAAACAAATTGATCTAATCCACCAATCCCATTTTTAGTAGGTTCTTTTTTTATTTTACGAAGTAGTGCGTTTTCTTCCCAACCTCCCGTAGGTTCAGGGAGTGGGTTTTCAGCACGATACGCACTAAATACACCAACAGCAGTCCGACATCCTACCGCGTTTTTAGCATACTTATAGGCACGTTCTATACAGTCATTGAACCCACGTTGTTCACCTGTTTCACGCCAAGTAGGTATGCAACGGTGATCATAATGTTCCCACATGATTTCTTTACATTCTTCTAGCGGAATGCCTAAGTCTAAGCCCATGCTGGCAACTTTAACTAACGTATAAGTACCGCTACCTTCAACTGCTGGTTCAGCACGACCAAGCCATGAAATCATTTTTTCACGGTTAATAGGATCGTCATTAAAACCTTCGCCAGTTTCAAGGGCATGACTGTTATCAACCCACTGAGTAAGTTTTGCTAATTTATCACCTGTTAATGGGAATGCTTCATCTATTTGAATTGTAGTAAAAGGTTCACGGTCTGACACACTGACAATATTATACATTGCAGGGTTAGCAGGATTTTTCATATTGCATGAACCAGCAAGACGTACAACACGTGTTGTATCGAATACTTGTTCATCACTACCAAGGTACATTGCTAGTTGTTTTTGGTACTTTTTAAACTGGTCATCAGTGACCAACCCATTAACGCGCCAATAGCAATGTGAATGAGTTGCATCACGTTGAGTAATGAAATGTGGCTGTAATGGGAAATCAGGTAAAGCAGTATTATCAAAGTCAGCAAACAAAATACTATAACCGATAATATTTTGTTCTTCACGACCACGACCATCTGTTTTATTTAATGTGACATAAATACCATAATTGTGATCTTGCATAGCATTGAAGTAATCAACACAATCTTCAAGTGGTGCATGGAACGTTTTAGGCTTATTTAAAGTATCAATAGCACCTTTAGTTTTATCATCCCAGAAAACTTGGAAACACACTGGTTTATTAGCATCATCATGTAGGAATTCTATAAAAGTTCGTGCTTGTTTGAGGTCAATCACTTTATAACCTCCTCAATATTAAAAGTTACGTCAAGTCGTAATCCAAAAGATGAAGCGAAAAACGCCTTTAATTCTAAGTTTTGTTTCTGATGGACAGCTTCACAAGTCTTAAATATGGCATCATTTTCATTAACTCCTATCCTTTTTAGTTCTATGTAAAACTTCTTTGTAGTTGGGGTAAATGATTTAATAATAATACTTTGATCAAGTGTTCTTCCTTCCAACTGGTTGAACTTATGTAATTGAATATTGCTCTTAATGCGTAATATTTTTTTTAGAGCTACCATCACAGGAGAGTTGTCAGGGTAGCAATTTATATCATATGTAGATTTCATTTTTATATATCCTACTTATTATTAAGTTTAATTGATAAAGGTGTGATTTATTTAATATTGATAAATAAGAGGGCTTTTCAAAGCCTCTTAATTTGATAAATCATTTTTATAGAGAAACTCTTGAGCGGATAACAATCTTTTTTTTTCAAGTTCAGTAACTAAAGCTTTAATCTGAATGTCACTATACCCTGCGACTCTTGCGATTTTAATGGTTTCGACTTCTGACTTTATATAGCGAACAGTATTCACTGAAATGTTTATGCCACTTGGCTGTAGTTTTGCTTTTACAAATTTGAACCAAGTTGATTCAGCAAAAACTCCAGCGATGTTTTGCGCTTCTATCCGTGTTATTAAATTTATAGACATTGGGGTATCCTCAATATATTAGTAGTTATATCAAGAGCTATTACCTACTCTTGGTAGGTCTCTGCCACTTGATTTTCAAAGAATAAACGAGAATGTTATATTAGGACACACAAATGATACCCTCAGAAAAATGATTCTGAGGATTTTTTAAGTTGTTGTTTTTTATGGGGTTTGTTATTCTGTCTTTTTATCTATAATTAGCTCTATACAGAAGTTATTTTCAGCAGTAATGTCAGTTTTTCTATATTCACTGAGTCGCTTTGTTAAATTGGATAACCTATTATCAGGAGACCCTTTCCAATACACAGGCCACTTCTCACCAATGTTATTTTCTTTTTTGTTATCACCAAAACCTTCTAATATTTTATGGGCAGCCAATTGAGATAGTTGGCGCTCTGGAGTACCATTTTCACTTAGTTCTTTACAATAATACTCCATCCAACAGTAAAGTTGATATTTATCATTTTCAATATATGTTTGACCAACAGCATCTTTTTCAAATTTACCCCCAAAATGCATGATTAATTTTTGTATTCGAGGTTCCCTAATTAGAGTTGGGTCTATTGAAACTACATCTTCTAAGTCAATCAAACTCTTATTACCATCATAAGGCTGTGTATTAAACGCTGGATCGTCTAGATCTACATTATCTAAGTTCATTAATTTTTCAACAGCGCTATAAGGGAGTAGATACTGAATTACTGTTGAAACAATTTCGTTGGTTGCTTGTTTCTGTAGGAATAACCAATTACTAAATAGTTGTTCTTTGCTGTCTCGTTCAATATTTATACTTTGTAATGTGGACTGATCAATACCTACGGGGGAGAACGAAATTTTTGCATTATTTTCAATTAATTGTATTTTGTATTGATTAGTAGAAAAGTCAAAACCAAGAAATTCAAACTCTATTGCTAAATTTGGATCTGGTATTTTACCAAACAATCTAATTAGTTCGCAATTCGGCATTCTAATGAAACAATCCCACTTTTCTTCATTCATTGAACAAGTAGCATGTCTGAATGAATAGTCAGATGATATTCGCATGATTTTAGGTAGTGAGTTGCGGTCAAGTGGTTGGAATTTTCGACCATGTAAAGAAATGTGATTTTCTGAGATACAAATTATTCGGTGTAACGATTTTTTGATTTTTGTTTTAAATTTAGGTGCCAAAATAGAAGGCTTGGCATCAGAAACTCTAATATTCGTACTCATAAACCTAACCCTTTATCAACTGCTTTGGCAATGCTGGTAACACCTTTACTGGCATCATCGATATGGTTACTCCACCACTGCATTAGTTCTTTACGAGAATCTAAATAATTAGCTCTGTTGTAAGCAGCTCTAACTTCATTTTTATCTGAGTGGGCAAGTGCAGATTCAATTACATCATAATCAAACCTATTTTCATTTAGTATTGTTGATGCTAATGACCTCATACCATGTGCGACCATTACATCTTTATAACCCATTCTTTTAATCGCCATATTAGCAGTCTGTGAGTTCATATGATTTTTAGGATCTCTATCGGCAGGAAATACGTGTTCACGATTTCTACTAATAACCTTAACTACTTGGAGTAAAGCCAATGCTTGATCAGACAAAGGAACTATATGTACCTTTTTCTTTTTCATTCTTTCAGCTGGAATTGTCCAAATACGATTATCTTCATTTATCTCTGACCATTTAGCTCCTGCCGCTTCACTTGGACGAACCATGGTATGAAGTTGAAATTCGATTAAGCACCTTGTCACACGCTTTATACTGGCAACATTTAGTGTTTGTAAGAACTGTGGTAACTGTGAAGGGAGAATCGTGGGTAAGTGCTGCTTGGTGGGTTTTAGGAATGCTGATTTGATACCAGATAGAGTGTTATGGTGAATCACTCCTGTATTAACAGCGTATACCATAATTTCGTTCATTCGTTGGCATACTCGCTTAACTGTTTCGAGACTGCCCTTAGCCGCAAGTGGGTTTAGTTGTTCAATAACTAGAGGTGCTGTTATATCAGTAATAGCTACATTACCTAGACCAGTGAAAATATGAGTACATAAACTATTCCAAATATTTTCAGCATAACCTTCCGTGACTTGTGGTTTTTTAATTTCAAACCATTTTAGTGATATTTTTTCTAGAGTGTTATTGGAAACTGCATTTTGTTCTTCAATTTTTTTATCTCTATATTCTTTAGGATCAAACTTATTGGCTAACAACTCGCGAGTTTCAGTACGCTTACCTCTGGCATTTGCTAAAGATAAATCAGGGTATTTGCCAAAACTTAAACTTTGATTCTTTTTTGATATAGGGTGCTTATATAAATATATCCAAAGCTTTGAACCGTTTGGTTTTACTCTAAGATATAAACCATCACCATCAGCATTGGAATATTCTTTATCTTTAGGCTTATAAGCTTTAATTGCTTTATCTGTAAGGGGAGTGACTATTTTTGCCATTTTGACTACACTCTTTTAACTACACTAGGGTTGATGTAGTTAGTAGTGTAGCTATTAGTGTGAGTTATGTCGAGAGTCGGTGAGAGCGCCACAAAGCAAAAAAGCCCGTTTTAAGGGGCTTGAATGGAATTATCAGAGTCTAGGAAAGCCCCTGAGTTTGTTATTTGGTGGAGCGGGGGGGAATCGAACCCCCGTCCAAAAAGCCTACATCCTTGGTACTACATGCTTAGTCGATTATTTGTTTAACCAATTAGACGCCAATCGACAGGCTTCGTCATGGTGAGCTTAATACTATTTCGCGGTTCAGCCTTAAGCGTGCTTCCCTCGCTATCCTATTTGGGGTGACCATCGATCCTCTAAACAATAGGAGAATTTTTGAGGCGATGGCTAGCCTAAGCGGCTAGTGCGAACGTATCGTCGTTTGCAATTATAGTTTTGCGGCTTTTTACCAGGCAAACCGCCCCTGGGCATGCACCTCGGGTTTCATGAATCTTGTCGAATCCTAGATCCGCCCCAAAGTTTTTTCATCTTAATTATAAACTTATTCAGTCTATAAAGCGCATTGTACAGCGCTTCTTTTAAATAAACAACGTGTTAATTGTTAACTTGTTATCGATCTAAATTCTTATTTTTCATTAATCGGCCTTTATCAACAGCCCATTCTCTGTCTTTGATATCAGAACGCTTATCATGGTCTTTCTTACCTTTACCCAAATAAAATTCGAGTTTGACCCAATTTGCTTTCCAATACATCGCCGTGGCAATTAATGAATAACCATCACGCTCTACAGCAGCGGTTATTTTCTCTAATTCACGTCGATTCAACAGTAACTTGCGGTCACGATTAGGTTCGCATACTACGTGACTAGAAGCAGCATTGAGCGGCATTATTTCAGCACCCAATAAATAAGCTTCACCGTTTTTTACGTGTACATAACAATCAGAAATATTAACTTTTCCGCTACGGATACTTTTAATTTCCCAACCCTGCAGGCTCATCCCACCTTCAAACTTATCAGTTAAAGAATAGTTATGACGAGCTTTTTTGTTTAACGCAATAGTATTGCTGTTTGATTTTTTTTTCTGTGCCATTATATTTCCATTTTGTTTGCCATCAAAAATAGCAATCGCAAACATTATACGGAGAATTATTGATATTTGAATGATTAATTTCAATTTTTCTGTTTAATGCCTTTTGCTCACGGCTTTGTTATCATTACCCTTTAAAGTTGAGGAAAATAAATGCCCGTAATTAGTCGCAGCGCTTTAGTGATGTATAGCGTTGACCAAATGTATCAATTAATTAATGATATTGTTGCTTATCCTCAATTTATCCCAAATTGTGGTGACAGTAAGATAATTTCTCAGCAAGGTAATGAAGTTACTGCTGCTTTGATGGTTTCGAAGGGGGTTCTAAAAAAATGGTTTACCACCAAGAATACCTTGATTGGTAATAATAAAGTGCAACTCGATTTAGTTAACGGTCCTTTTAAAAAGTTGACGGGTTACTGGCAACTAACTGAATTATCTGAAGAAGCTTGTAAGATTAGTTTGCATTTAGAGTATGAGTTTTCGAGTAAAGTATTCGATTTGGCATTTGGCCGTGTTTTTACAAGTTTGACCAATAATATGGTACAAGCTTTTACACAAAGAGCTAAAGAGGTTTATCATTCTAATGGTTGATAACATAGAGATAGAGCAAGAACTTGCTCAACGTAAAATACAAATAGAAGTTGTTTATGGACTACCTGATAGACAAGAGTTATTAACGCTTTTAGTCGATGAAGGCACATTGTTAGAGCAAGGTATTATCGCTTCAGGTATTTTATCTGTTTTTGAAGAAATAGACTTAACCGTAAATAATGTTGGTATTTGGAATCGAGCCGCTAAGTTAACAGATACTTTACGAGATTTAGATCGTATTGAAATATATCGACCTTTAATTGCTGACCCAAAAGAGGTTAGAAAGCGCCGAGCTGAAAAAGCAAAAGATGAAGGGCGTGCCGATAAAGTTACCGGTGGTCGTGTTGACCCGCGTCGAAATAAAGCAAGCTAAAAAATCGCAAAATTTAAAGTAAAAAAACGGCTATTAAGGCCGTTTTTTTATGGGACTAAAATATTTATTAGTTAACCATAGGAACGTAAAAGTTGTCACCTAAGACAAAGTCACCTTCTGCGCTGGCTAATAATTCATTATCAAAATAGAGGATAAATTTCTTCTTAACGTTAAACTCTTCACTTCGACCTGATTTTAATAAGTAAACATAGTGCAATGTATCATTGCCAAATGCATCGTTAACAACAGGGCTACCAAGTACAAATTTTACTTGTTCTTTAGTCATGCCAATTTGAAGCTTGTCGATATCTTTTTGTTCTAAAAAGTTTCCCTGAGGAATGTCAAAACGATAGACCCAGCTTGAGCAGGCAGAAAGAGATAGGGCAATAGTAATGGCTAAAATGCGAAATAACATGTTTTTTCATTTATCCTAATAAGTTCGAATGGGGATGATAACTAAGCCCGCGAAGAGATACAAAACTATTTTCAATTTATTTTGCACCTTTGTGCCTCAACTCAGGTTATTTACTTAACGCTAAAATTAATTTATTAACCGGCAAGTAACTCTTGAGCATTAGCCAAGCTGTTATCTGTTATTTTATTTCCCGCTAATAAGCGAGCAATTTCTTGGACTCTGCCATTAGCACTTAGTTCCGTTACTTTTGTTTCTGTAAACTCGCCATCGGTTAATTTACTGACAAATAACTGTTGATGCCCTTTGCAAGCGACCTGTGGTAGATGTGTTACACAGATAACTTGGGTGTTTTGTGCTAATTCTTGTAGCTTGCTACCGACCATTGCCGCTGTTGGGCCACTAATACCGACATCAACTTCATCAAATATTAAGGTCGGTGTGATCACCTTGTCAGCCAAAATAACCTGCATGGCTAAACTAATACGTGACAATTCGCCACCAGAAGCAACTTTGTTCATCGCTTCTAATTTTTGCCCTGGGTTAAGGCTAATAAGAAAGTTTATTTCATCAAGGCCAAACGGCGATAAAGCTTCAACATTAACTTGCTGTACTGATACGTCAAATATGCCATTGTTCATATTGAGCTCTTTCATGCTCAGCGTGATTTTTTTACTGAGTTTTTTTGCCGACTTTATTCTTGATGTTGATAATGCCTGAGCAGATTGTAGGTAATGTACTTTAGCTTTTTCAATGTCTACGTATGCTGTATCTAGTCTTGAACCGTCAGAATTTATGACATGTAAGGCTTGTTTTATCTCTAAGTGTAACGTTGGCAAATGCTCGGGTGCCACTTGATGTTTTTTAGCAAGTTGAATGGCGAGCGAGTAGCGGTCTTCAATCATTTGATAAGCTTCTGGATCGAGTTCAAGCTTATCGTAGTAGTGCTTTAGTTCATCATTAGCATCTTCTACAAGAATAAGTGCTTCGCTCAAGGTGTTAGCAATATTTGCTAACTTAGGATCCATATGAACTAAGTCATTCAACTGTTCGCAGTTGTTTCTTAGGCTGTCTGAAATATTGTGATTTTCGTTTTCAGATAAAGTTTGCAATGCTTTCAAAGTGCCGGTCAATAATGACTGACCGTTACTATGACGTTTGTAATCACTTTCTAGAATTTGAAACTCACCCGTTTGTAGTGAAAACTCGTCTAGCTCGGTCACTTGGTATTGTAATAACTGCAGTTTTGCTTCGCGTTGCTCTTTACTTTCTTGTAACTGTTTTAGTTCTGTATTGAGATTTCGCCATTGCTGATAGTAATATTGAACGTCGTCTAATAAGTGCTGATGATCGGCATACTCATCAAGTATTTTACGCTGTTGAGCCGGCTTAACAATGAGTTGGTGATCGTGTTGGCCATGAATACTTATTAAAAATTGTGCGATATCTTTAAGTTGGGCAAGCGGAACTTGGCTACCGTTAATGTAAGCCTTTGAGCGTCCTTCAGCTGATATTACTCGGCGTAAAATACATTCACAATCTAACTCAGCATCGTGTTCGTCTGTTAGGGATAGGCCATTTTTTTTAAGCCATTTTTGTGCGGAAATGTTTTTGTTGATATCAAAGGTTGCGGCTAACTCTGCTTTTTTAGTATTGGGTCTTACAACATTAGTGAGCGCTCTATCGCCTAAACATAAACCTAAGGCATCAATAGCTATCGATTTACCCGCACCTGTTTCTCCGGTGATGGTTGTCATACCTTTGCGCCAATCTATATCTAGGGTGCGCACAATGGCGAAGTTTTGAATATTAAGATGTAAAAGCATGAGAAACCAATTCACTGTGTAAATATGTATAACTGTTAATTTATACAGTAAAGTGGTTTTGTGCAAGTGTTAATCGAATAAAAATTCAACAGATTGAATTTGTTAAAAATTAATAAAGCTTATTGCCCCAACTTAATTTACTTCGCAGTACATTAAAGTAGTCATGGTCTAGTGGATGAACTAATCGCAGCGTATATTCACTTTTTCTGATAATAACTTCATCACCTGGTAATACCGCTAAAATAACATGGCCATCACAACTTACTTGTAAGCTTTCATAGTTCTCATTGGCGAGTAATAGTTTTATTTCACTATTGCCGTCGACGACTATCGGTCTACTGGTTAGGGTGTGTGGAAACATCGGCACTAAAGATAAGGCATTTAAATTGGGTGTTAAAATTGGACCACCTGCCGACATTGAATAGGCGGTTGAGCCAGTAGGTGTTGACACGATTAAGCCATCAGAGCGTTGGCTGAACATAAAGCTACCATCAATGTAAACTTCAAATTCAATCATGCTGGCTACTTTTCCTGCGTGTAGCACTGCTTCATTGACCGCACTGTTAGAGCTTTTTAATTTTCCGTGGCGATAAACTTCTGCTTCAATAATAAAACGTTGCTCAGCGCGTGACTCGCCACGTAAAATTTTCTCAAGTGGTTCAATTAATTCATCGGGCGATAAATCGGTAAGAAAGCCTAAGTTCCCTCTGTTTACACCAATAACACCGATATCAAAACATGATAAGACCCTCGCGGCACCTAACATATAACCATCACCGCCCACGACTATAGCCAGGTCAGCTTGTTCACCAATTTCTACTAGGGTACTAATCGTTAGATTATCGATATCGATTGATGGGGCAACTGAGCTTTCAATTAATACCTGATAACCTTGTCCGGTAAGAAATTGATAGAGCGCTGTTATTGTTGCGCCGGCTCCTTCGTGATTTGGTTTGCCTATTAAACCTATGGTGTTATAAATTTTGCTCATGTCTACGCAGTAAGTTGTTTGTATCTTAGGATTAATAATAGTTTCGCTGTATTTTCATGGCTTGTAAAGTTGACTTTTTTATAAATCATTTACTGACTACCATTTTGATTAAATTTTTCGCTTTTATCGAGATTTAAAAGATTTAGGGCTAAGGCATTAATTGAAGAGAATGCTTATTCATTCAAAACTAATAACGTAGGCTGTAAGCCTTTTAAAATAGAACTTTAAGCGTTTTTAAGTGATGGGATAACTGCAGGTAATTGCTTTTAAATAGAATGACTATATATAAAAAAATGATATTTGTTCTCAAAACGCTGACAAGCGCTCAGTAACAACAAACTTAATTAAATTGTATTTAAGCTTGAATCGTAGCAAGAAGTCCCCATAATTACCGTTATCAGATTTATATAACCTTTATATTGTTAAATATATTATTAGTTTATTTTGGAGCTTTCATGACTAATGAGTCAACAGAAAACAAAAATACAGCTGAAGCATCAACAGAAGCTTTAACGCCCGAAGAAATTATGGCGCAAGAAATTATCGACCAAGCTGAAGAGCAAGTCGAAGTTCAACATATTCATGCCCATGAAGTGATTAGTGCCGAGCAAGAAAAGATTAACGAACTTGAGTTAAGCCTTTCTTCAGCGCAAACCACTATCGCAGATCAAAAAGATTCTGTGGTTCGTGCTAAAGCAGAAGTTGATAATATTCGCCGCCGTAGCGCACAAGACGTCGATAAAGCACGTAAATTTGCTTTAGAAAAATTTGCTGCTGAAATGTTAGTGTCAGTAGACAATTTAGAACGTGCTTTGCAGAATATAGATAAAGAAGATGAAAACAATACCGGCATTATTGAAGGTCTTGAATTAACCCTACAAGGTTTAATTGCTTCGTTAGAAAAATTTGGCGTTAAAGGTGTTGATCCACAAGACCAACCTTTTAATCCTGAATTGCATCAAGCGATGTCTATGCAAGAAGTTCCGGGCGTTGCGCCAAATACCGTTATTGCTGTGATGCAAAAAGGTTATGAACTTAATGGCCGTTTAATTCGTCCAGCGATGGTAATGGTTTCTAAATCTGCTCCGGTAGTTGATACCACAGCATAAAAAATATCATTAAAAAAAGCGGTAAGAAGTTTCTATAAAACTTCTTACCGCTTTTTTGTTTTTAGCAGGCAAATAAGTTTTATTAGGGTGTTTTATCGCTATCGGTGAGAAACAACAAAAAAATCTTCACAAATAGCTAAATAATGAAATAAATTTACTTTTTTTCTTGGAAATTAGTTGAAAAGGATTTTACTGCCCCCACTATTTGTTTCATCAACAGGTTTATTAAAAAATCTTATTTTAATAAGCTTTATTTTAATTAGTATTCGGAGATCCTCAAGATGGGCAAAATAATCGGTATTGACCTAGGGACAACAAACTCTTGTGTTGCTGTACTAGATGGCGGCAAAGCACGTGTAATTGAAAATGCAGAAGGCGATCGTACAACTCCTTCAATTATTGCATACACAGAAGATGGCGAAACGTTAGTAGGTCAACCTGCTAAACGCCAATCTGTTACAAACCCAAAAAATACATTATACGCGATTAAGCGTTTAATTGGTCGTCGCTTTGAAGACGAAGAAGTTCAGCGTGATATTAAAATTATGCCTTTTGGTATTGTTAAAGCTGACAACGGTGATGCTTGGGTTACAACACGTGATAAGAACGTTGCACCACCACAAGTTTCAGCTGAAGTTTTAAAGAAAATGAAAAAAACTGCTGAAGACTTTTTAGGCGAAGCAGTAACAGAAGCAGTAATCACAGTTCCTGCTTACTTCAATGATTCACAACGCCAAGCAACTAAAGATGCGGGTCGTATTGCTGGTCTTGAAGTTAAACGTATTATCAATGAGCCAACTGCTGCTGCTCTTGCTTACGGCATGGACAAGCAAGAAGGCGATAAAGTTATTGCTGTTTACGACTTAGGTGGTGGTACTTTCGATATTTCAATTATTGAAATTGATGAAGTTGAAGGCGAGCACACGTTTGAAGTATTAGCGACTAACGGTGATACTCACTTAGGTGGTGAAGATTTTGATAACCGTTTAATCAACTATCTTGTTGCTGAGTTTAAGAAAGACCAAGGTATGGATTTAACGACTGATCCTCTTGCAATGCAGCGTTTGAAAGAAGCAGCAGAAAAAGCTAAATGTGAGCTTTCATCAGCACAACAAACAGATGTTAACTTACCTTACATCACAGCTGACGGCAGCGGCCCTAAGCACATGAACATTAAAGTAACGCGTGCTAAATTAGAGTCTTTAGTTGAAGACATGGTTAAAGCAACGTTAATACCATTAGCACAAGCGCTTAAAGACGCAGACTTATCAGTAAGTGATATCAATGATGTTATCTTAGTTGGTGGTCAGTCACGTATGCCAATGGTACAAAAAGCAGTAACAGAATTTTTCGGTAAAGAACCTCGTAAAGATGTTAACCCTGATGAAGCCGTTGCCGCTGGTGCAGCAATACAAGCAGGTGTTCTTTCTGGTGATGTAACTGACGTACTTTTATTAGACGTTACGCCATTATCATTAGGTATCGAAACAATGGGCGGCGTGATGACGAAAGTTATCGATAAAAACACCACTATCCCAACTAAACAGTCACAAACCTTTTCTACAGCTGACGATAATCAAGCTGCGGTAACGGTTCATGTTGTTCAAGGTGAGCGTAAGCAAGCGTCTGCAAACAAATCTTTAGGTCAATTTAACCTTGAAGGTATCGATGCAGCACCACGTGGAACACCACAGATTGAAGTAACTTTCGATATTGATGCTGATGGTATTTTACACGTAACAGCTAAAGATAAGAACACAGGTAAAGAACAGAAGATTACCATTAAAGCTTCTTCTGGTTTATCTGATGAAGAAGTAGAACAAATGGTACGTGACGCAGAAGCTAACGCTGATGAAGATGCTAAGTTTGAAGAATTAGTTAAAGCACGTAACCAAGCTGACGGTCTAGTTCATACCACTCGCAAGCAAATTGTAGAAGCGGGCGATGACTTACCAAGCGAAGACAAAGAAAAAATTGAAACAGCATTAACTGAACTTGAAACTGAGATCAAAGGCGACGATAAAGAAGCGATTGAAGCTAAATCTCAAGCCGTTATCGAAGCATCAGCTAAGTTAATGGAAATTGCTCAAGCGAAAGCCGGTGCTCAAGAAGGCGCTCCTGAATCAGACGGCGCTGCGCCAGCTGACGACGATGTTGTTGACGCTGAATTTGAAGAAGTTAAAGAAGACAAATAGTCTTCAATAACGGAAAATATATAAGCGCTGGTTTAAACACCAGCGCTTCTTACGTTAAAAATCGTTATAAAATGCCATTGAAAATAGCTAACTATTTATAATGTCATTTTACTTAATTAATATCTAAAATTTCAACACCAGTTAAAAGAAGTCACTATGTCAAAACGCGATTATTATGAAGTGCTAGAAGTATCAAAAGATGCGTCTGAGCGTGATATCAAAAAAGCCTACAAACGTTTAGCGATGAAGCTTCATCCTGACCGTAATGCCGGTGATAAAGACAAAGAAGAGCTATTTAAAGAAGTTAAAGAAGCTTATGAAATTCTAAATGACGACCAAAAGCGTGCTGCGTTTGACCAATATGGTCATGCTGCATTTGAACAAGGTGGTCATGGCGGTGGCGGTGGTCATGGTGGCGGAGGCTTCGGTCAAGATTTTGGT